>JBAUAR010000333.1:0-3746 GCA_049675875.1 Streptosporangiaceae bacterium | reverse complement strand
GCCCTGGCCCGGGTCGGCGTGACCTGGCTGGCGACCGCGCCGACCGCAAGGAACTCCGCGGCCGGCGCTACGACAGCCACGCCGAACAGCAGGGCGCGGCCCGCGCCGATGTGAACACCGGGCGAGGTACCTGACCATATGGTCAGCAGCGCCACCGCCAGGTACATCGCGAGCAGGCCGGCCCCAAGGCCGGCTAGTGCGCTAGCGGTTGCCCGGCCGGGGGTGGTCGGGCCGGCCAGCACGAGTTCCCAGCGGCCGGATGCTTCCTCGCCGCGCAGCGTTCTGGTCGCGAGGATCAGCCAGCAGACCGGGCCGACGATGGCGGCGACGCCGATCACCCGCCAGTCGACGAGGCCGGCGGCGCTGGTAATCCGTGCCGCCTGGCCGAGCAGGACCTTGAGACCGGTCGACGCGGCCAGGTTGTTCAGTACCTCGAGGCGCTGACCGGTCGTCGGCGCGATGAGGCGGAATCCGGCGGCGGTCGCGAACACATACACACCGAACGCCGCGCCCAAGATCGCTCCTAGGCGCACCGCCCGGGTGCCCGCCAACCTTGCCACCCTGCGCTGCGGCGGCGGGTAGGCACGGATGCCCGATGTCGGCCACGTTCCCGCCGTACTCTCCATCGCCGGACTAGCCATCGCCGCCCTCAGCCAGGGCGTCCTGCGGATCCCCGTAAATCGTCAGGAACAGCTCCTCAAGCGACGGCTCGCGGCTCAGCAGACTGTCGGGCCGCGCCGCCGCGAGGACCTCGAGCAGGTCGCCCATCGGCCCGTGCACCCGGCAGCGGAGCTGATGGCCGGTCATCGTTACCGCGCTGACGCCGGCTATGCCGGTCACGTCCGGCGGTCGGCCGGGGAAGGTGGCCTCGACCATCAGCGCGGACAGGTGCCGCAGCTGCGCGAGTGTGCCAACCTCGACCAGGCGGCCGCGGCGCAGGATCGCGACCCGGTCGCACAGCGCCTCGACCTCGGACAACACGTGCGAGGAGAGGAAGACGGTCTGACCGCGATGGGCTGCCTCGCGGACGCATACGCGGAATGCCTGCTCCATCACCGGGTCGAGCCCGGCGGTCGGCTCGTCGAGTATGAGCAGGTCGGCCCGGCTGGCCAGGGCGGCGATCAGGTTGACCTTCTGGCGGTTCCCCTTGGAGTAGGCCCGGATCCTGGTAGCGGTGTCGAGGTCGAAGCGCCGGATTAGCTCGTCTCGGTACGTCAGATCGGCCCGCCCCTGCAGCCGGGCCAGCAGTTCCAGGGTCTCGGCACCGGTCAGCGACGGCCAGAGTGTCGCCTCCCCGGGCACATAGGCGGTACGCGCGTGCACGGCGATCTTGTCGGTCTGGGCATCCAGCCCGAAGACTTCCGCGGTGCCAGCGGTAGGCCGGATGAGTCCGAGCAGCAGTCGGATGGTCGTGGTCTTGCCCGCACCGTTGGGGCCGAGGAATCCCAGCACCTCGCCGGCCGCCACGTCCAGGTCCAGCGAGTCCAGCGCGGTGACCGCGCCGTGCCGCTTGGTCAGCCGCACCGGGCCATACCGCTTGGTCAGCCCCCTGGTGCGGATTGCGACGCTCGGGCCCGGCCGCGCTGCCGAACCGGCGGCGGTGGCGGCCGCGCTGGTCTGCGGCATCGCTAGCCGCCGTTCGCCGTGGCCGGCGTCCTGGACTCGCCTCGGTAAAAGGCTCCGGCGCCAGGGCTGAAGATGAGCAGCACGGCGGCGAGTCCGATTACCCACTGGATGCCGACGACCAGCAAGTCGACTGGCGCGTAGCTGGCTGCGCCCGCCGCGAGCTTGCCGACCACGATGAGCGTGTACAACCCGAAGAAGCCAGCGAACATCGCGCGAGCCCATCGGTGCCCGCGACCGTTGGCCCACGCGAGCCAGAGCCAGAGGATCGTCGGCACCGGGACGCCGATCTCGATGAACAGCAGCACGTCGTGCCATGGCACGGACATGACACCGGGGTGCTGACGGAGCAGGGCGCTCTGCACAGCAGATGCGGTCGCGAGCGCGATGACGAGGCCTGCGATCTCAGTTGCGGCACCAGCCCGCATGAGCCGGGCAGCGGCCGTAACCGCTCGCGGCGGGCTGGCCCGGCCTGGACCCAGGCGCATGCAAACCCCGCTCCAGAGCAAGTCCGCGTACTCTGCCAGACCCGGCCAGCGCTGGCCGACTCTGGCGCAAGCCAGCAGCACGGCGAGGATCTCGTCCTCGCTGTCGTGCCGGAAGAAGCTTGGGTAACAGGCCAGCAGCCGGCGGTACCGGCACTCGAGGATCGCGTGCGGTTCTGCCTGCGCGGTCTCGGCAGCTGCACGGACGCTCATGTCACCACCCCGTGGGCCGGCCGCAGGCGCGTCAGCGCCGTTGTGGCGTTGGCGCGCAGCCTGGTCGCCTCGGTGGCCAGCCGCTCGGTCCCGGCTGGAGTGAGCCGGTAATAACGGCGCAGCCGGTTGTCCACGATCGCCTCGCGATCTACCGAGATCAGCCCGTCGGCTCGCAGCCGCTCGAGCGCGGTGTAAAGAGTGCCCGGCCGCAGGCGCACGCCGCCGGCGGATATCTCGAGCACGTCGGCGATGATCCCGTAGCCATGCTGGCTGCCCGCGGCGAGCGCGGTCAGGATGAGGAACGTCGCCTCCTGCATCGCACGTTCTGTCATAGCTCCGTTATATATCGCTGAACTAGTGGTTGCCAATGCCTTTGGCACCTGCTGCTGCCTGGCCTGGCCAAGAAGGGGCGTGCGCGATTCCTTTTCGCCGCGTGCCGAGTCTTCCTGATTGACGGCACTTGACAGACGAGACGATGAGGAGTGATTGACGTGACCGAACTGGACAGGGCCATGCAGAGCACGCGGGCTATCCTGGCGAAGGTGCAGCCCGCTGACCTGGACGCGCCGACGCCCTGCGCGTCGTGGAACATTGGCGCGCTGATCAATCACTTCGTTGGGACGGCCCGCTGGTGGGCCGGTGTCCTTTCCGGCGAAGCGGTCGCCACCGACGCGGACTACGCAGCGGGCGACTTCGTCGCGGCCTACGAGGAGAGCATCCGGATCGCGCTGACGGCCTTCGAAGCCGACGGCGTGCTGGGCCGGACGATCCGGCTGCCATTTGGCGAGTTCCCCGGTGCCATCGTGCAAGGCATGGCGGCACTCGACCAGTTCACGCACGGCTGGGATCTGGCCCGGGCCATCGGATACCCGACCGACTTGGATCCCGGCCTCGCCGTGCAACTGCTCGGTCAGGCCAGGATGGCGATCAACGACGGATTCCGGGGACCGGACGGCGAGGCCCCGTTCGGACCCGCGGTGCAGACGCCTGTCGGGGCCCGACCGGCCGATCAGCTTGCCGCGTTCCTCGGGAGGCCGGGATGACCGGTGCGCGATAGTACGGCATTCGTCCGGGACACCGAGCCGCTGCGGCGCGAGCTGTTTGCGCATTGCTACCGCATGCTCGGCTCGGTCCAGGACGCCGAGGACCTGGTCCAAGAGACCTACCTGCGTGCGTGGCGCTCCCGCGGCGGTTTTGAGGGCCGCTCGTCGCTGCGCACCTGGCTGTATCAGATCGCCACCAATGCCTGCCTGACGGCTCTGGCCAGGCGAGATCGGCGAGTGCTGCCATCGGGCCGGTACGATCCCGAGGCCAACCCGCAGGCACCGCTGGAAGCCGCGGATCCCGACGTCACCTGGCTAGAGCCGGTTCCGGACGCGCTGGTGACGCCGGAATCGGCCGATCCCGCCGTCATCGTCGCCGCGC
>JBAUAR010000332.1:0-1734 GCA_049675875.1 Streptosporangiaceae bacterium | reverse complement strand
CGCCGACGCGATGGCGAACGAGTTCAGCCATGGCATGGCGACGCTGGCGGATCCGGCCGTCATCGAGGGCGTATCGCGGTTCCGCGGTGGGGCCGGCCGCGGTGGCGCCCCGGCCTGACACTCAGCGCCATGATCGATGGCCACGACCAGGGCTGCGGAGAATTCGCCTGCACCCGACAGTCTGTCGCCGGCATTTGCCAGACTGGCGGCGTGGGTGCGGACGTCGCGGAACTCGAGCGGACCTACCGGGCGGAGGCCACCCGGCTGCGTGCAACGCTGGCCAGACGGCTCGGCGACGTCGGACTCGCCGAGGAACTGGTGCAGGATGCGTTCCTCGAGGCGCTCGAGCACTGGCAGCGGGACGGGCTGCCGGCCAACCCCGGCGGCTGGCTGACCACGACCGCATGGCGCAAGGCGATCGACCGGCAGCGCCGGGCCAGGGCAGGGCAGGAGAAGCTGGCGCTGCTGGCCGTGACGCAGGAGCGCACCGGACCGCCGGCCGCCGAGCCGGGCGCGGATGGCGACGACGACCTGCTCAGCCTCGTGTTCGCCTGCTGCCACCCGGCGCTGCCATCCGACTCGCAGGTCGCGCTGACCCTACGAGCCGTGTGCGGGCTGACGACGGCGGAGATCGCGGCCGCGTTCCTGGTATCCGAGCAGACGATGGGCCAGCGGTTGTCCCGGGCACGACGGTCGCTGCGCGAAGCCGGTGTCCCGGTCCGGGTGCCGGAGCCGGACCAGCTCGGCGACCGGCTCGCGGCCGTGCTCGCCGTCGTCTACCTGGTCTTCAACGAGGGATATCTAGCCAGCGCCGGACGCACGCCGGCCCGCCGCGACCTCGCGGCGCAGGCCGTGTCGCTTGCCCGGCTGCTGCACCGGCTGATGCCGCGGGAGCCGGAAGTGCTGGGGCTGCTGGCTCTGCTGCTGCTGCACGAGTCGCGGACCGCGGCCAGGTTCGACGGCTGGGGGCGGCTGATCCGGCTCGCCGATCAGGACCGCCGCCGGTGGGACACTGGGCTGGCCACGGAAGCCACCAGCCTGCTGGACCGCGCGGTCACGATGCGACGGCCCGGCCCGTACCAGGTCCAGGCCGCGATCGCCGCGCTGCACGCCGGAGCGCCCGACTACTCCCGCACCGACTGGCGGCAGATCCGGCTGCTGTACGGCCGGCTACAGATGATGACGCCGTCGCCGGTGGTGCTGCTGAACCTGGCGGTGGCCACCAGGTTCGCGGTTGGCCCGGAGGCGGCGCTCGTCGAGCTCGAGCCGCTGGCCACAGAGCTAGATGACTACCGGCTGTATCACGTAGTGCGGGCCGAGGTGCTGGCCGCGCTGGGCCGGACAGACGAGGCCAGGACAGCCAACGAGCGAGCGCTCGCGCTGGCGTCAAATCCCGCCGAGCGCGAGCTGATCGCCCGTCGGCTGTCCAGCTAGCGCAAGGCTAGAACTGCGCGACCGGCCGCAGTTCGATGGTGATCATGCCCCGGTCGACGCCCGGCCACGTCTTGCTGATCTCCACCGCCTCGTCGTAGGTGTCGGTCTCCAGCACCGAGTAGCCGCCCAGCACTTCCTTGGTCTCCATGAACGGGCCGTCCGTCACGCCGGTGGCGCGTACCGTCTTGCCGGTCTCTGGTCCCTGGAGCTGCGCGCCACCGTCGGGCATCGTGCCGGTCGCGCCCTGCTTCTCATACCAGGCGAAGATCTCGGAGCTCCAGGCCTGGTACTCCTCGGGGC
>JBAUAR010000331.1:0-2531 GCA_049675875.1 Streptosporangiaceae bacterium | reverse complement strand
CGCCGTGCCAGCCGGATCCCTCCTCCGGCTCGGCGCTCCGGCCGTCGGTCTGCGCAGCTATCTCGCCGTGGCAGGCGGCATCGACGTGCCGCTGGTGCTCGGCAGCCGCTCGGCAGACCGGCTGTCGGGCCTCGGGCCCCCGCCGCTGCGGCCCGGCGACCGGCTGCCGGTGGGACGACCCCGTTCCCGGCAAGAAAAACCGGGCGACAGCCGGCCGGGAACCGCCCGGCCGGCCAGCGGCGAGCCGGTTCCGCTGGGGGTGATCGCGGGCCCGCGGGACGACTGGTTCACGCAGGACGCGCTCACCGCTCTCAACGCCGGGAGCTACCAGGTCACGCCTGCTAGCGATCGCACCGGTCTGCGGCTCGCCGGCCCGGTGCTGGGTCGGTCGCCGGGTCGGCCGGGCGAGCTGCCGAGCGAAGGCGTCACGATGGGGTCGCTGCAGGTCACCCACGACGGACAGCCGATCCTGCTGCTGGCCGACCACCCGACCACCGGCGGCTACCCCGTCATCGCGGTGGTAGTTTCCGCGGACATCGGCCTGGCGGCGCAGCTACGGCCGGGCCAGCGGGTCCGCTTCGCGGTCAGCCAGGCTGTGCTGGATTAGCGGCTGCCGCCGCGGGGCTGGATGAGCGGCTGCCGCCGCGGGCTGGTTCAGCGGCTGGTACCGCGGGCTGGTTCAGCGGCTGGTACCGCGGGGCTGGATCAGCGGCTGCGGCCCGGACCGAGTTGTCAGCCGGCCAGCTCCCGGTAGGCGGTCAGTACATCCGCCGCGAGAACCGTGGTCAGCTCTGCGGCGGTGGCCGCCTCGCCCTGCAGCGACACCCGGACGTCGCGGGATGCGCACGCCCGCTCGAAAAGCGACCGGGCGAACCGGCCGTTGCCCAGTGCGTCGATCCGGCCCTGCCCGACCGCGTCGATGAAGATCGACTCCAGCGCTGGCAGCGCGCCGGCGTCGAAGCTGTCGCCCGCCTGCGCGGCGATCGACTGCGTGATCTCGCTCAGCTGGGCCGCCGTATAGCTGGGGAAGGAGATCCTGGTACTGAAGCGCGAGGCAAGACCGGGGTTGCTGCGCAGCAGCCGGTCCATGTCCGCGGTGTACCCCGCCAGCACGATCACGAGCCGGTCCCGGTCGTCCTCGGCGCGCTTGAGCAGCGTGGCCACGGCCTCCGAGCCGAACGCGTCGCCGCCGGAGTAGGCCGCGTTGTGCAGCGCGTACGCCTCGTCGACGAAGAGCACGCCGCCGAGGGCGGAGTCGATGAGCCGGGACGTCTTGATCGCGGTCGAGCCGAGATGCTCGCCCACCAGGTCGGCCCGGTGCGCCTCGATGACTTCCGGCCGCACGAGCAACCCGAGCGCGGCGAAAATCCGGCCCAGAATGCGCGCGACCGTCGTCTTCCCGGTGCCTGGCGGGCCGGTGAACACGAAGTGCCGGGATGGCGGCTGGCTGGCCAGCCCTTGTCGGTCGCGGAGCCGCGCGACTTGCAGCTGGGCGACGATTTCATGCACCTGGCGCTTGACCGGTTCCAGGCCGACGAGCGCATCGAGTTCCGCTAGCGCGCCCTCGACGGTCGGCGTGTCGGTGTAACCGCGGAACCGGGTTGTCAGGTCGGCGTAGGCGCGCTTGAGGTCGTCGGCGCGCAGCGTCACCAGCTCGGCCGGAGTGGGCTCGGCTCCGCCAGCCATCACGCGCACATCACGCTGCTGCCCGGCCCTGGCCAGCAGGCTGCGGACGAAGCGACCGTTGCCGAGCTCGTCGGTGAGCCGCCGCCGCCCGACCTCCTCGAGCATCTCGCGCAGCGCCGGGCGGGCGTCGGGGTCCAGTAGCTCGCCCTTGTCCTGGGCGGCCTTCTCCGCCAGCGCCTGCAGCTCGGCTGCCGAGTAGGTCGGGAACTTGACCCGGACGCCGAACCGCGAGTTCAAGCCGGGGTTGGCGGCGAGAAACGATTCCATCTGCCGCTCGTAGCCAGCCAGGATGATGATCAGTCGTTCCCGGTCGTCTTCGGCCCGCTTGACCAGCGCCTGCACAGCCTCGTTGCCGAACCGGTCCGCCTGCCCGTCGCTGTCATTGACCAGGCTGTACGCCTCGTCGATGAACAGCACCCTGCCGAGGGCCGAGTCGATCAGCTGGTTGGTCCTGATCGCCGTGGCGCCCAGGTACTCGCCGACGAGGTCGGAACGCTGCGCCTCGACCACTGACGGTGCGTCGAGCAGCCCGAACGCGTAGAAGATTTTCGCGACAACCCGGGCAACGGCCGTCTTGCCCGTGCCGGGCGGGCCCAGGAAGACGAAATGCTGCATGGGCTTCTCGGCGGTGTGCCCGGCGATGGCCCGGCGCCGCGCGGCCTCGACTGAGGTCGTGATCGAGTGGACCTGGTCCTTCACCGCGGCCAGCCCGACCATCGCCGTGAGCTCGGCCATGGCTTCGTCGACCGTGATGTGCACCCAGTCCGCCTCCGCCCGGCCGACGGCGCGGCCGCCCGGTCTGCCGCCGTCCGGGTCGCGTCGGCCCGAAGCGGGCTGCGCGGCCC
>JBAUAR010000330.1:0-3349 GCA_049675875.1 Streptosporangiaceae bacterium | reverse complement strand
CCTGCCGGTCGCCGGCCCGGCCGGTCAGCCGGGCGCCGACGGTGCTCCGGCGAACGGCGCCGGTTCGGCGGCCTATCCGGTGGCCACCGCCCTCGCCGACGGCAGTGCCGGGATGGTCGGCCCGTCGAACGGCGCCGGCCAGGTCGGCCTGCCGTCGGCCTATGGCGGCGACGGCGGGCCTTATCCGGCGAGCGGCATGCCGCCCGGCAATCGCACCATGGTCGTCCCGGTTGGCGAGGAGCCTGAGTACGCCGACAGCTACCGGCGCGGCCGTCGGTACCGTGCCGACCGGTCGTACCGCGAGCCGCGGCTGCAGCGCTGGCTGTTCAGCCACCGGATTCTCATCGTGCTGGCCATCGTGGTGGCCATGCTGGTGGCCGGCGGTCTCGCCTGGTGGCTTGACGCGGGCCAGTACACCACCGTCCCGTCGGTCACCGGGATGGCCGTCAGCACCGCGAGCGGCGATCTGACGAACGCCGGCCTGCACGCGGTGACCGGGCCTGGCCGGAATAGCTACTCCATGCCGGCCGGGCAGGTGATCTCGACCAATCCGGCAATTGGGGGCCGGGTATCGCGCGGCGGCACGGTCGTGATCGTCCCGTCGCTCGGGCCGGTGCTGGTCACTATGCCCTCGGTGACCGGAGAGCCACTCGCGCAGGCCCAGCAGACCGTGCAGGCAGCTGGCCTCAAGCTCGCTCAGCCCAGCTCGCAAACCTCGGCGAGCATCCCGGCCGGCGTGGTGATCTCGACCAATCCGGTCGCCTACCAGCACTGGCCGAAGAACAAGCCGGTCGAGCTCGTCGTGAGCTCCGGACAGCCGCTGCCGAATCTCGTCGGCCAGCAGATCAGCACCGCGCAGGCCGTGGCCGCGACCGGCGGTTTCAGCATCAACCCGGTCGCTGACAACAGCAGCGCGCAGCCCGCCGGTACCGTGACCGGCCAGTCTCCGGGTCCCGGCACGCCGATCACGTCGGGCGAGGTAGTGACTCTTCAGGTGTCCACCGGTAGCCAGAATGGCCAGGGCGAGGTCGCCATCCCGGACGTCCGGGGCATGTCCGCCAGCCAGGCTGCGAACGTGCTGCAGGCGGCGGGTTTCAACGTACAGATCAGCCACGGCCTCTTCGGCCAGAAGGTCACCAGCTACACGCCCACCGGCCAGGCGCCGCCGGGCACGACGATCACCATTACCGTCGGCTACCTGTAGCCGCGTTCTGCTGACTGGTCAGAGCGTCGGCCCCTCGCCGTCCAGTTCCTGGTAGGAATAGCGCTGCTCGCGCCATGGGTCGGCGGTGTTGTGGTAGCCGCGCTCCTCCCAGAACCCGCGCCGGTCCGCCGTCAGGTACTCGATGGCGCGCACCCACTTGACGCTCTTCCACGCGTACAGGTGCGGCACGAGCAGGCGCAGCGGATAACCGTGCTCCGGACTGAGCCGGGCGCCGTCGCAGTGGGTGGCCAGCAGCGACGTGTCGGCGGCGAAGTCACCGATCCGGACGTTGGCGCTATAGCCAAAGTCAGCCCAGATCATCACGTGCGTCACCGCAGCGGCAGGCGGGAACCGGCGCAGCAACTCGGTGGCCAGGATCCCTGCCCAGGTGATGCCGGGCACGGTGAACTTCGTCACGCAGTGGAAGTCGGCGGTCACCTCGCTGACCGGCAGCGCCGCGACGTCGGTCCAGCGCAGCTGCGTCTCGCTGCTCGAATCGGTCGCCCCGAAAACCCGCAGATGCCAGCTGGCCGGGTCGAAGGAAGGAATCGGACCGTAGTGCAGCACCGGCAGCGTTCGCGGTATGTACTGACCGGGCGGCAGCACCGGCTCATCCGCCATATCCCGCTGACCTGCCCCTTCCTGCCCGCACCGCAGCCATCGGCGCCTGCCCGCCGAACGGCCCGGCAGGTGCAGCCATCTTGCCACCGGCCAGGCCGCAGACTCCGTGCCCCCACCGGCCAGCACGCCGTGCCTGCGATGCGCTACGCTGTCCGCCATGCGGCACCAGTGGTGGTTTGGCTTCGGCTACCGGCCCGGTTCACGGTCGGTCGCCCGCCACGCCATGTGCTGACGCGAGCGATCCGAACTTCGAGCCCCGGGCCAACGGCCCGGGGCTTTCGTCATTGTTGGGAGCAGGGAGGACGCGATGGTGGTGGTGATGGCCCCGACGGCCACGCAGGCCGACGTCGAGCAGATCGTTACGCTCGTCGCCGCGGCGGGGGGCGAGGCTTTCGTCAGCCGTGGCCTGTCTCGCACGATCATCGGCCTGGTTGGCGACGTGCATGAGTTCGGTGCGCTGAACCTGCGCAGCTACCGCGGCGTGAGCGACGTCATCCGCATCTCCGTGCCGTACAAGCTGGTCAGCCGGGAGAATCACCCGGGCCGGTCCACCGTCATGGTCGCAGGGGTGCCGATCGGCCCTGGTCAGCTGACCGTCATCGCCGGCCCGTGCACCGTCGAGACGCCCGGCCAGACCCTGGCATCGGCGTTGATGGCGCAGGCGGCGGGCGCCTCGCTGTTGCGCGGCGGCGCCTTCAAGCCGAGGACATCGCCCTACGCCTTCCAGGGCCTCGGCGAGGCCGGACTGCGCATCCTCGCGGACGTCAGGGCCGAGACCGGCATGCCGGTCGTGACCGAGGTCATCGACCCGGCTTCGGTGGACCTGGTGTCCTCCTACGCCGACATGCTGCAGGTCGGCACGCGCAGCATGCAGAACTTCGCGCTGCTGCAGGCCGTCGGCTCCGCAACCAAGCCGGTGCTGCTCAAGCGCGGGATGAACGCCACGATCGAGGAGTGGCTGATGGCCGCGGAGTACATCGCGCAGCGCGGCAACCTGGACATCGTGCTGTGCGAGCGCGGGATCCGGACGTTCGAGACCGCTACTCGCAACACCCTCGACATCAGCGCCGTCCCGGTCGCTCAGCGGCTGTCGCACCTGCCCGTCATCGTGGACCCGTCGCACTCGGGCGGTCGCCGCGACCTCGTCCTCCCGCTGAGCCGCGCGGCGATTGCCGCGGGCGCGGACGGCATCATCGTCGACGTTCACCCGCACCCGGCAGCCGCACTCTGCGACGGCGACCAGGCGCTCACCGGCGCCGACGTCGACGAGCTCGCGGTGGCCGTGCGCTCACTGTCGGAGCTGCTCGGTCGTGCCGTCACCCCGGCCGGGCGGCTCACCGAAGTCGCCTGAGCGATCCGCCGGCTTAGAGGCCCGCGACCGCCGGGATCACCTCGCTGCCCATCACCTCGAGCGGCTGCAGGCTCCACACGCCGGCCACGCCGCCGATGGCCATGCTGATACCCAGCTCGGCGAACTCGGCGAGCTGCGCTATCACCTCGCCAGCCCGTTCCCCTCGCTCGCCG
>JBAUAR010000329.1:0-28680 GCA_049675875.1 Streptosporangiaceae bacterium | reverse complement strand
GTCCCTGGCCGGGGCAGCTCCCGGCTCCGTCGCCCGCCACCGTGTACCCCGCGCCGCGGCAGGCCAGCGTGACCGACTCGGTCGGCGAGGTCGTGTCGGTAGGCGGCCGAGCCGGACTGTCCGCGGCCCCGGCTCGGTTGTCGGTCGAGGGCGGCCCGGCCCGCCCGGTCACCGCGTGGGCCGGACCATGGCCGGTCACGCAGCGCTGGTGGGATCCGCCCCGGGCCTGCCGTCAGGCCAGGTTCCAGCTCGTCACCGACGACGGTCGCGGCTGGCTGGCGACGCTCCAGGACGGCCGCTGGCGGATCGAGGCCCGCTACGACTGATCGGTGAGCCAGCCCAGCGGGCCGCACCCCTGGCTGGGGATTTGGCCCGCTGGGCGCTGTCAGCTCACGATGATCTGGTCATGGCCAGCCGGGCGTCACGGGTAGCTGACGACATCTACCGGGCTGTCGGGGTTGGCGATCGTCGACGACCCGCCGACGTCGTTCACCACGTGGTCGATCCCGCCGGATCCCCCGGTGGCGTTGAGGAAGATCGTCAGCAGGTCGTGCAGCTGAACGCCGGGCGTGTTGTCCACCTCGAATGCGCTGGTTGCGAAGATCTGCACGCCCTGGTTGAAGAAGGAGTAACTGCCCATCCCGTACCCGGTGAATCCGGCTGCCTGGTGGGTGATCTGGACGGCCGGATAGCCGTCGGTCGTGGAATTCTCCATCCAGGCCGCCTGGCTGGGCGGGTCGTACGGCATCTCATTCTGGAAGAAGATGTCCTCGCCGTCCGTCCCGTTCCAGATCACCTGAGACTGCTCGTAGTGCTCCACGAACAGGCCGTACGCGATGACGTCATTGCCGTTGACTTCCACGCCGGTCTTGCCGACGTTGTCGGTCCAGCCGACTCCGTTGCCGTGGTCGGCCCGCCATGCCCAGATGTCGTCCAGGATCACCTGCGAGCTGTTGACGAGGAGGCTGGTGTCTGCCTGACCAGGCGTCGCACCGCCGATGCGGAAGAACACATCCTGGACCAGCGTGGGGTCACTCGGGTTGCTGCCCAGGTTGCCGGGCAGCAGTCCCACCTGCAGCAGGACCGGCGAGTTGACCGGGCCGGCATCGAAGATCATTCCGGCTAGCTTGACCCCCGGCACATTAGCCACCACCATCGCCGGAGTGCCGTGCTGCGGCACCAGCGTCGCGAAGCCGAGCCCGAGCACTATCGTGTTGGGCCGGGTAACCAGGATGGGCTGGTTCAGGTCGTACACGCCCGGCGTCAGAATCAGGTCCTTGCCGAGCGCGAGCGCCAGGTCGATCTGCAGTACCGGGGTCGACGGGCTGGCGATGAAGAACTTTCCGATCGGTACCGACGTGCCCGGAGTAGAGCCGCTGGTCCACGTGGGGCCGACCGAGTCGTGCTGCAGTGCAGGCACGAACACGCTCTCGTTCCCGCTGGCGTCCATCTGCAGGAACGGCTCTTCCTCGGTGACGGGACTGGTGGCCAGCGTCGTGGTCTGCCCGCCCGAGCCGAAGTCCTGCGTGGGCGCGCCCACGTCACCGGCGAAGACCTGGTTCCAGACGTCGTTGCTCCACTTGTCGATGTTGGAGTTCCGGACCAGGAACTGCTGCTGGCCACCGTTGATCACCTGGCTGCCGGTGAACTGCGAGTCGGCGATGAACCCGCCGCTCGCGAAGCCATTGGTGCAGAAGTCTTGCAAGGTCGTCAGGCCATTGACGTCGACCCGGCGCATCGGCGATGCCTGCGAGGTTGCCCAGAACTCAGCAGCTCCGTGGCATCCGAGGCCCGGGCCGGCCATCACGTTGATGGTCAGGTTGGACAGCGAGCGCCAGAAGTTTGCCAGCGCCGAGCAGCCGCTGGAAGTGCACTGGTCGAACGAGTTGACGGCGCCGTTGATGACAACGTCGCTCGGTGCGGCACCGAGACCCGCGACGCTGGTGTAGTAACCGACCTGGAAGCTGAGCGGGTCGGCTGCCGAGCCGTAGGTGCCAGGCTCGAACAGCAGCGCGTAGCGCTGGGTCCCGAACTGGTTGCTGACCTGCTGGGCGGCGATCGAGTCGACGGTGGCCTGGATCTGGCTCTGCGGCATGCTCGGGCTGAAGATGTAGACGTTCGGGCCGAGATCCGGCTGTGCAGGCGCTGCCGGACTGGCGAGCGCGGTTGCGCCGACGCCTAGCAGCGAGGCGGCTGCTGCCGCCACGATGGCGGCCGCACAGGCTAAGGCGCGATGCCAGCGACGAGCGGCGCCGCCGCCCGTCCCGGTGGGAAGTTCTCCGGTAGCTGTCACGTTGGTCACTCTCCTCTGCCGATCTGCAGATGGCCATCGGCGGGCGCCGTGGCCCTGTTCATTGCCATTGCGCTGACAGTTCCGCGAGCAGCGCCTTCAGGGCGCGGGCCGCCAGCCGGAATCCGTCGGCGCCGCTGAACCCCCCGAAGCGGCCTGCCATGGCTAGGTGCGGCTCCAGCGACAAGTAACCCTGGAAGCCGGAATCGCGCAGCCCGGCCAGCGTTTCCCGGACCTGGCCGTCGCCCTGGCCAGCCGGCACCACCTCGCCGGTAGTCGTCAGCGCATCCTTGATCTGGACGTACTCGAGGTATGGCCGGAGCAGTTCATAAGCGTCGGAATGCGGCCGGACACCACACTGGACGAAGTTCGCCGCGTCGAAGGTCGCCCGCAGGGCAGGCGAGCCCACGCTCTCGATGATGTCCGCGCACCTTTCCGGCCGGTCACCGTAGATCTCCTTCTCGTTCTCGTGCGCGAGAACGACGCCGCGGTCCGCAGCGACCGCCGCCAGCGCGGCCATGCGGTCGATGACCCGCACCCGGTACAGCGCAGGATCGTGCGCCTGCGGAATGAAGAACGAGAAGACCCGGATGATCGTCGTGCCGAGCTCGCCCGCGATGTCCGTGACACGGCGCAGCCGTTCCAGCTCCGGTTCCAAGGGAGCATCGATCTCGATCTTGCCGATCGGGGAGCCGATCGCCGATACCCGCACGCCGCAGTCGTCGAGTCCGCGCCTCAGACTTGCCACCTGCGTGTCATCGAGGTCGGCGACGTTGGTTGACCAGGCACTGCGCAGCTCAAGATATGAGATCGACTCGGCTGCCAGCACCGCCAGCTGCTCGGCCGGGTCGGGCGAGATCTCGTCGGCGAAGCCGCTGAGCATGAACGTCATGACGGGGCCGGCTGGCTCTCGCGCACGTGTGGCACGGCCGGCAGGCGCACGGTACAGGCGGCGCGGGCGGATTCATAGATAGCGGCCACGATCTCGAGCGCGGCGCGCCCGTCGGTGCCGGTGACCGACGGCGCACGGCCTTCGTCGATCGCGTCCAGCAGGTCGCCGAGCTGGGCGGCGTGGCTGGCGATCTCCAGGTCGGCCGGATTCGCCGCGGTCGCTGCTGGCGCGCTGCCACGGGTGGTCGTGCTGCTGCGCAGGCCGGGCTGAGTACTATCCGTGCTCAAGTCGCACCGGATCATCTCGCCGTCTTCGATCACCACAGTGCCGCCGGTGCCGCTGATCTCCAGACGCTGAGCGAAGCCAGGAAAGACCGCTGTACTGGCGACGATCGTGCCGACCGCGCCCGAGGCGAACCGCAGCACAGCCAGTGCGGTGTCCTCCACCTCGATGTGGTGCGCCTGGGTCGAGAAGAGGGCGGTCACCTCGGCCACCGGACCCATGGTCCACAGCAGCAGGTCGGCGTAGTGAATGCCCTGGTTCATCAGCGAGCCACCGTCGAGAGCCCAGGTGCCGCGCCAGGCCGCGCTGTCGTAGTAGGCCTGGCTGCGGTACCACTTCGTGCTGGCCTCGCCGAGCACGAGGCGGCCAAGCTCACCCTCGTCCAAGAGGCGCCGCAGTTCGATCAGTCCCTGATCGAACCGGTGCTGAGAGATGACGGTCATGGCCACTTCGTTCTCGTTCGCGGCGCCGATGAGCCGGTCCGCGGCTTCGACGCTGACGTCGATGGGCTTCTCAACCACCAGGTGCTTGCCGGCCGCGGCCGCGCGGATTCCTACCTCGGCGTGCAGGCCGCTCGGCACGCAGACGGAGACAACATTCACGTCGTCGCGCGCGAGTAGCGCGTCGAGATCCGGCTCGGCCACGCACCCGTGAGCCGAAGCGAACGACTGGGCGCGCTCGCGCGTCACGTCGGTGACGGCGACGAGCCGGGCGCCTCGAAGCGAGGCGATCGCCCGAGCGTGAATCGAGGAGATGACGCCGGTGCCGACGATGCCGAAACCGCGAGGCCGCCGGGCGCCGTCGACATGGCTCAGGTTCCGCTCGGTCACGCTCCAGCCTCCAGCTCCGCTAGCCAACCGCGCAGCACCGACAAATGCTGCGGCAGCGCCACCGCTGGCTCCTCTATCTCGGGATGCCAGCGTTTCTCCCACTCCACCGAAATCCAGCCCGGATAGCCGCCGGCGTCGAGGAGCTTGAGCATCTCCCGCACCGGCACCTCGCCGTCGCCCAGCAGGACGAGCTGCCAGCCGTCCGTCCGCGCGGCGTCCCGCCGCGCGTCTTTGACCTGCGCGAGCAGCGTGCGCCGGCCGAGATCTGACCAGACCTCGGCCGGTCGCTGGCCCATCCGGTGCGGATGGTGACTGTCCCATACGGCGCCGACCGCGGCAGCCGGGACCATCGCGAGCAGTTCGGCGACGACCGAGGAGGCGGAGAAGGAATCGTGGGTCTCCACGCCGATGGCCACGCCTAGTCGTTCGGCCAGCGGGACGCTGGCTGCCAGCACCCTCGCCGCCCGCGCCAGCGCGGCCGTTCGGTCCGGATCGCTGTCCGGAAGCGCGCCGCCGAACACCCGCACCAGCGGCGACTCCCAGTCACTGGCGAGTTCGAGGAAGCTGGCTAGGCCCGGACCGGGTTCGTCGTCGGTGAGCCGGATCGAGCTGTCGACGGCCACGATCGGCAGGCCGGCCGCCGCCACGGTGTGCTTTACCGCGGCGCGGTCCGTGGCAGGCATCGCCGTGTTGATCAGCTCGCCGTCGATCAGCCGCAACTCGATACCGTCGTATCCCCATGACCGCCCGAGTGACGTGGCCGTGGCCAGGCTGGCATCCGGGAAGGCCAGCGTGCTGAAGGCTATTCGCGGCGGACTCATGGGCAGGGACCGTCCTTCCCAACTGGAGGTACCACGGCACGCTGACGCCACGCTACGTAGCCAGCCCGCGTCGCACCTGCTTCGCAGGCCCGGCTACTGTGCTCTTGGGGTGTGGCCCGCCCCTGGGGTTGCCAGGGGCGGGCCCGCTTGGTTGCCGAAGAGCGTCAGCTCGCCGGCGTGAGGTGCAGGACGACGACCTCGTCGCTGCCCGTGCCGTCCCCGTTGTTGCTGCCGGACGGCTGTCCGGAGTCGTACGGGTTCGCCACCGTCGGCCAGCCGACGAAGTGCTGCGAGTTGTACTCGAACCACTCCGCCGCCGTCTCCAGCGGAATCACTGGCAGGTTGGCGGCTACATACTGCTCGAGCGGCACAAGAGCCGCGGCCTGCGCAGTAATGCTCGTCGCGCTTTCCAGCGTGCCGAGCTCCGTGTCGACCGTCGAGTCATTCAGCCGCTCGTAGTCGCCCGTCGCGGCCGAGCCGGTGGCGAGCGAGCTGTTGAGCCAGCCGTTGTACATGCTGACGGGCGTGATGCCTCCGTTAGACCAGTGCTCGGTCATCTGGAAGTCACCATCGGCGACGTCCGCATTCCAGGCGTTCACCGACAATCCCTGGAACGTCGCGTCGATCCCCGCTGCCTTCAGTTCCTGCGCGGCGATCGAGTCGACCTCGGCCATGTCGGTGTACGCGGACGGGCTGATGATCGTCAGCGCGACCGTCTGACCGCCCTGCTGGAAGTAGCCGTTGCTGCCCAGCGTGAAGCCGGCGTTCTCCAGCACCTTCTTGGCCGCCGCGACATTCCCCGTGGCCGAGACCGTCCCGATGGACGAGCTCTGCCAGTCAGAGAAGATCGGCAGCGTCAGACCGCCGGCGCTGAGCACCGGATTCTCCAGTCCGGCCTCACCCTCCGAGCCGAGCAGGGTGCGGTTAACCGCGATGTTGATGGCCTGCCGGACCGCGAGCTGGTTGGTCGGCCACTTGGTCAGGTTGGGCTCGAGGCTCTCGTCGCCGTTGGACGCCTCGTAGTAGTGGTGGTGAGCGGGATCCTTGTCGACGAAGTTCTTCTGGAGGCCGGGAATGTAGTTGCCGGTCCAGTCGATCTGCCCGGAGAACAGCGCGTTCAGCGCGCCGGTGTTCGAGGCGTAGGCGGGGAAGTAGACCTTGTCGACGTGCACTGGTTGCCAGTAGTTGGGGTTCTTCTTGAAAGTGAAGCCCTGCGGCGTGAAGCTGCTGAGCATGTACGGTCCGGTCCCGACCGGGTTGGCGTCTCCGTAGGTCGCCGGGTTGCCCACTGTGCTCCAGATCGCCTGCGGCACGATGGCGACGGCCGCGATCTGCTCGAGGTTGCCATACTGCGCGGTGGGGAAGTTCAGCGTGACGGTGTCTCCCGAGGTAGTCACGCTGGTCATGGTCAGCCCGGCGCTGTTGACCGCGGGGTACTTCATCAGCAGGTTGTAGGTGAACGCGACGTCCGCCGGAGTGAACGGTGTCCCGTTGTTCCACTTCACGCCGGTCCGAATCGTGAAGGTGATCGACTGGTAGTTGTTCGACCAGGAATATCCGGTCGCCAGGTACGGGTAGTACGTCGGTGCCTTCGCGAGGTCGAACTGGATCAGCGGCTCGTAGACGAGTCCGTCGGCGCCCATGCCATAGGGGGCGCCCGTGTTCACGTACGGGTTAAACGTCTGGGTGATCGTGGTCTCGGGCGAGCTCTCCATGACCAGCTCAGTTGCCGCGCTGCTCTTGGATGGGCTGGACGGGCTCGACCCGCATGCGGCAAGTCCGGCTGCGAGCAGGCCGGCCGCCGCCACGGTCATCAAGAGCCGTGTGTGCGTAAGCTGTCTCCTTGTCATTTCGTCTTCCTGTCGTCGAGTTATCCGGTATCCCCCGGTTGTTGGGTTTGCGTTGCGAGCTAGATCGTCGTGTCTCCACCACCCCCCCGAGATCGAGCAAGGACATCGGGCGCGGCGACGTCGAGGTGCCAGCACGCCGCCGCCCGGATCGAAGCGACGCGCGCGAGCGCCGGGTTCTCCTGGCGGCAGCGGTCGTCGGCGAACGGGCACCTCGGCGTGAACGGGCAGCCCGCCGTGGCTGGACCGCCGCTCTCGGGGCGCTGTCCGGAAGGCCGTGCGCCCGCGCGCAGCAGGCCGCCGAGGTCATCGGGATCCGGCGCCGAAGCGACCAGCAGCTGCGTGTAGGGATGCGCCGGATGCTGGGTCAGCTCTTCGGCGGGGCCGCGCTCGACAATCTGGCCCCCGTACATGACGAGTATCTCGTCGGCGAAGTACCTGGCCGAGGCGATGTCGTGGGTGATGTAGAGCAGGGCCAGCTTCAGCCGCTGACGGAGATCGTTGAGCAGAGCCAGCATCTCCAGCCGGATCGAGACGTCCAGCATGGACACCGGCTCGTCAGCCAGCAGGACCCTCGGGCGGGCGGCGAGGGCCCGAGCGAAGGAGACCCGCTGGCGCTGACCGCCGGACAGCTCGTGCGGGTACTTGCCGAGGAACTGCTGGGCCGGGATGAGCCTGACCTGCTCGAGCAGGGCGATGACCTCCGCGCGGACCTGCTCCTTCGACTCCTTGCCCTGGTGCAGCCGGACTGGCCGCTCGAGGTGATGGCCGACCGTGTGCACTGGGTTCAGCGACGCGAACGGGTCCTGGAAGACGAGCTGGACCTCGGTCTTGTACTGCCGGAATGCGCCGCGGCTCGACACGTCGACCGGATTGCCGTCCAGCCGGATCGCCCCGGCGGTGAGCCGTTCCTGGCCGGCGAGCAGCCTGGCGACCGTCGTCTTGCCGGATCCGCTCTCGCCGACCAGTGCTACTACGGCGCTGCGATAGAGGTTGAAGGAGACGTCCCGAACGGCGTGCAGGGTGTTGTGTCGGCCGATCCGGAAGTCCTTGCTGACCGAGACCGCCTCCATGGCGAGTGGCCCGCGATCTGCGGCCGCCGACACCACGTCGGCGCTCTGGTCCACCCCAGCACCATCCACGCTTGTCACGGAGCCACCTCCTCAACGCCGGGATCGGCTACCGCCGCGAGGCTCGCCGTGCCGGCGGGCAGCGTCGCCCCGGGCAGGACGAACGGGCAAGCGGTGACGTGCGAAGCGTCAGCCGACAAGGTGACTCGGGTCAGGCTCATGTCGACTTCGGTGCACGCCGGCCTGCTGTATCCGCAGCGCGGTATGAATGGACAGCCGGGCGCAGGGTTCAGCAGGTCGGGCGGCGAGCCAGGTATGCCTGCCAGATCACGCCGCGGGCCGTGCAGGGATGGAAAAGAGTTCAGCAGGCCCATGGTGTAGGGGTGCGCCGGCTCGTGGTGGATCTCGGCGGCCGTCGCGACCTCCAGGAGCCGACCCGCGTACATAACGGCGATTCGGTCGGCGAACTCGAGCAGCAGCGACAGATCGTGGGTGATGAACAGGATCGAGAACCCGAGGCGCTCTCTCAGGTCGGCAATCTGAGCCAGGATGTCGCGCTGAAGCACGACGTCGAGCGCGGTGGTCGGTTCATCCATGATGACGACCTCTGGCTCGGTGGCCAGGGCCATCGCGATCATGACGCGCTGCCGCATGCCGCCGGACAACTCGTGCGGATAGCTGCGCAGCCGCGAGCGCGGGATGTCGACGAGGTCGAGCAGGGAGCCGACCTTGTCCATGGCCTCATCCCGGCTCACGGGCAGATGAGCGTGAATGACGTCCAGCATCTGGTCCCGGACGTTCAGCACCGGGTTCAGTGCGTTCATGGCGCTCTGGAACACGATGGCGATCTCCCGCCATCGCAGGGTGGCCAACTGATCCGGGGTGAGCTCCAGGATGTCGGCCGGACGCGACAGGCGCCGACCGTGATACCGGACGCCGCCCCCGGTGATCAGCGCGGGCGCGCGCAGCAGGCGGCACGCGCCGTAGGCGAGAGTGGACTTGCCGGACCCGCTCTCGCCCACCAGGCCGACTACCTCGCCTGCATGGAGGTCCAGGCTGACCCCATTGACGGCGCGCACGTCGCCGGCCGGGGTGCGGTAGACCACGGACAGGTCGCTGATCTCGAATACGACCTCGCCGGGCGATCGCAAGTACTCCGGGCCGGCCGAGGCGGCCGCGGCTGGCTGCACGCTACGTTCGGCGCTCACTGGCGTTCTCCGTCATTGGCCGGACCGCTCAGGTGCCCGCTGAGCCCGTCACGCGAGCCTGGCCGGTCATCAAGCAGCGAGCTGCGGGAGAACGAATGCAGCAGCCTGCCCACCGGGCCGCGTTCCTTCGGCATGGCGTGCAGCACCGGCGTCGGGTCCGCCGGATAGAGCCGGTGTCCGCCAACCCGGTTCAGGTTGCCGGCCGCCCGCAGGCGGGGGTTGCCGAGCTCATCAATTCCGAAGTTCAGCAGTACCAGCGCGGTTCCGATCAGGGCAACGGCTATGCCGGGTGGCGCCCACCACCACCACGCGCCCTGGTTCATGGCCGTCTGGCTCTGCGCCCAGTAGAGCATCGTGCCGAGGCTGTAGCTGTTCAGGTCGGCGACACCGATAAAGGCCAGAGCCACCGACGCGCCGATCGCGAACAGCACGGTGTTCACAAAGCTGGCTGCGATCAGGCTGATCTCGTTCGGCACGATTTCCGAAAAGAGGATCCGCCACGTCCGCTCGCCAGTCTCGCGGGCTGCCGCGACAAAGTCGCGGTTGGTGATCGCCAGGGTCTGGGCGCGGATCAACCTCGCCCCCCATGGCCAGTTGAGCGCGGTCAGCACGACGCCCGTGGCTAGCAAGCCCTGCCGCGGCTCGTAGCCGAGCAGGATGATGAGCAACGGCAGCGCGGGAAGGACCAGCACCACGTTGGCGATCAGCATCAGCACCTCGTCCCACACGCCGCCGAGGTACGCACTCGACACGCCGACGATTACCGACAAGGCGGTAGCCACGGCGCCGACGGCGATCGCGAGCACCAGAGTCAGGCCGATCCCGGTGAGCAACTGCGACAGCACATCCTGGCCGCTCTGGGTGGTACCGAGCAGGTGCGCCGCGTCGGGCGCGTGCAGGGAGAGGGCGGGCGACGGGTTCTGGTACCCAGGGCTGTAGGGGGAAACAAACGGGCCGACAATCGCGATGATGACGAACAGACCGAGCAGCACCGCACCGACCTTGGCCTTGGTCGGCAGCCGACGCCAGCGCCCGACCGGCTGATCAGCTACGGGCAGCGCTGACTCGGTCATCAGCGGGAGGACTGCGGTCATGACGTCGCCTCCCTTGCCCGGACCCGGGGATCGACGAACACGAGGACGAGGTCGATGATCAGGTTCGCCACCAGCACAGCGAAGGTGATGAGCAGGAAGCACGCCTGCATCACCGGGTAGTCGTTCGAGCTCACGGAGTTGAGCAGTAGGAGCCCGATACCGGGATAGGAGAACACGATCTCCATGACCAGAGCACCGGACACGACGAAGCCGATCGCCAGGCCGAACCCCTGCAGCTGCGGCAGCAGCGCGTTGCGCGCGGCGTACGTGAACACCACCCGCCTGTTTGGCAGGCCCTTAGCCTGCGCGGCCAGGACGTAGTCCTCGCCGACCGTCGTGATCATGACGTTGCGCATCTGCAGCATCCAGCCGGCCATCGACGTGATGACGATCGTGAAAGCCGGCAGCAGCGAGTGGTCGATCGCGTCGGATATGAAACTCCAGTCCCAGCCGGGTACCAGGACTTCCCCGTTGTAACCCTGCGCTATCGGGAACCAGTGCAGATGGACGGCGAGCACTTCAATCAGGACCAGCGCGAGGAAGAAATACGGGATCGCCTGAATGAACATCAGCCCCGGCAGCGCCCGGTCCAGCAATCCGCCGTGCCGCCAGCCTGCCAGGATGCCGAGGCCGGTGCCGACGAGGAAGGCGATCACCGTGGCGCTGCCGACAAGCGTGAGGGTCCACGGGATCGCCGCACCCACCAGCGTTGACACCTTCGCCGGGTAATTCGCCAAGGAAGTGCCGAAGTTGAAATGGGCGACGTCGACGAGGTAGTGGCCGTACTGGCTCAGCAACGAGCCCGCATGACCAACGCCGAGCATGGCCTCGATCGCCTTCTGCGCCGAGGGCTGCAAAGTCCCCGGGAACTTGGACATGATGGCCTCAACGACGTTCCCTGGGATCGCCCGCGGGATGAAGAAGTTCAGGGTGATGGCCGCCCAGGCCGCGACGACATAGAAGACAAGACGCCGGAGGATGAAGGGCATGCCGCCTCCTAGACTGGCGCGCCGCTAGGGCGGCGGCCATCGGTCGTGGGTCCCGGCAAGCTATCGGCCGGATGGACCGCTTCGACTGGCGGAACGAGCTGCCGTGTCGCGGTCCCGCGCGGGCAGCCGCAGCTCGAGCGCAGTACGAGCTCTGTCGGCAGCAGCTGCACTTTCGGCGGAAGGCCCGGCGTGGCGATCCGCTCGAGCAGGCGCGCGCATGCCTGCTCACCCAGCAACCGCATCGGCTGGTGCACGGTGGTGAGAGTGGGCTCGACCAGGCCGCCGACAAAGATGTCGTCAAAGCCGGTGACCGCCACGTCTCCTGGCACGCGTACGCCCGCCCTGGCGAGCGCCTGCAGCACGCCGATCGCCATCTGATCGTTCGCGCAGACCACCGCGTCCGGCAGCGACGTGCTCGAGCTGCCGAGCAGCGTGGTCGCGGCGTCCTCGCCGCTCTGCACGCTGAAGAGCCCGTTGTAGCTGCCAACCAGCTGGGCCTCCGGATGCGCGTGCAGGACGTCGGCGAGAGCGAGCCGCCGCTCCTTGGCGTCGGGAGCGGTGGGCGGGCCATCAACATGGAACAGCCGCCGCTTGCCGTGATCGGAAACCAGGTGAGTGACGAGGGCGGCCGAGCCGGCCCGGTTGTCCGCCGTGACCACGTCGGCCGCGCGCTCGCCGGGGTCGCCGGCGATGACGACGACAGGCAGTCGCTCGGCGAGCCGGGCAAGGACCGGCGCGGGCACGATTCCCTCGCCGATGAGCAGGCCGTCGACCTTTCCGGAGAGCGAAAGCAGCCGGGGAAAGAAGGTCAGCGCCCCGCCGGGCCCGCTGACCCAGTCAAAGTCGTCGTCCTCCCGCAGGTACGTGATCAGTAGTGACAGGTCGTGGTCGCGAAGCCGCGCCTCAACTCCGCGCAGCACCTCGTCATAGAACAGCAGGCTCATGCTCTCGATGTCGTACTGCCGGGGGGTAAGACCGACGTGCTCGACGCAGACCAGGCCGATCACGTTCTTGCGGCGGCGCGACAGGCTCTGCGCGGCACCGTCGGGCACGTAACCGAGCTGCTCGATGACTTGCTGGACGCGCGCCCGGGTAGCGGCGCGCACCCGATCCTGTCCGTGCACGACCCGAGAAACGGTCGCCGTCGATACGCCCGCAATCCGCGCGACGTCGTACAGCGTGACGCTCGATGCCCGGCTTGCCTCGCCTTCGCCGGCGGGCGTTGCTGCGCGCAGCGAGTCGTCGCCGTCCGGCGTGATTGAAGCGGCAGGCAGCTGACCGCTGTCCTGATTCACAAGGTCACCGTCTGGCGATAAAGATCGACGATTCGTACCATGTTTCATCATCCCCACCTAGCGGGGCAAAAGGCTTACATCAAATGATCTAACCGCTTACATCCGACGATCTAAGCGCTTACACTAAGACTCGCCATAAGGCCCGTCAAGGCCGGAGGGCGTGCTGATGTGAAGAAGTAGCGACGCTGCGCCAAGGAGGAGTCGATGACCACAGCGGGGTCCAGCGCCGACGGAACCCTCCCGTTCCCGGATGGCTTCGCCTGGGGAGCCGCGACCGCGGCCTACCAGATCGAGGGAGCGGCACGGACCGACGGAAGAGGCCCGTCGGTGTGGGACACCTTCAGCCATAAGCCGGGCAACGTCCGCGGCGGCGACACGGGCGATGTCGCCTGCGATTCCTACCACCGCTACCGGGAGGACGTCGCGCTGCTGGCCTCGTTTGGCCTGAACGCCTACCGGTTCTCGATCTCGTGGCCGCGGGTTCAGCCTGGCGGGCGCGGGCCGGTGAACCAGAAGGGCCTTGACTATTACCGCTCGCTGCTCGACGAGCTGGGCGAGCGCGGCATCGCGGCCACCGTCACGCTGTATCACTGGGATCTTCCCCAGGAACTTCAGGACGAGGGAGGCTGGGCGTCGCGCGACACCGCTGAGCGCTTCGCGGACTACTGTGCCGTGGTCGGTGCCGCGCTGGGTGACCGCGTGTCCCGGTGGATCACGCTGAACGAGCCCCAGGTGGTGGCCAGTCACGGCTACCGCACCGGCGACCATGCCCCCGGGCTAGTCGACGATGCCGCCGCCGCGGCGGCCACTCATCATCTGCTGCTTGGCCACGGCCTTGCCAGCCGCGCACTGCGCACTGTGCTGCCCGGTGGCGGCCAGGTCGGCCTCTCATTCGACTTGCATCCCGTCCTGCTGCTTGGCGACCAGCACCCGGAGAGCCTCGAGCAGGCGCGATCGATCACCGACGCCGAGCTGAACGGCATGTACCTCGAGCCGGTCCTGCACGGTAGCTATCCGGCGCAGGCACCCGCCGTGCTCGTCCCGCCGGCCTCGCTGGTCGCCTCCGGCGACATGGAGACGATCAGCCAGCCGATCGACTTCATCGGGGTCAACTATTACGCGGCGGTCTACCTGCGGACCGGCGACCCGGAGGATCTGCGCCGCAACGAGGTTGTGCCGCGGTGCGCAGTGCCCGGCGTCGTCGAGTACCGTCCGGGCCGGCTGGAGCGGACGCCGATGGGCTGGCTCGTCGACGCCGACGGGCTCTACGAGCTGCTGGTGCGCCTCTCCAAGGACGCCCCGGACCTGCCGCTGTACATCACCGAGAACGGCCGCGCGGCCGAGGACTACGTCGATCCGCAGGGTGCGGTGCACGATTCGGAGCGCGTCAGGTACCTGCACGAGCACCTGGTAGCGGCGGCTCGGGCAGTCAATGACGGCGTCAACCTGGCCGGCTACTTCGTCTGGTCGCTGCTGGACAACTTCGAGTGGGGCTGGGGTTACCAGAAGCGCTTCGGGATCGTGTTCGTCGATTTCGGCACCCAGCGCCGGATCCCGAAGTCGAGCGCGCAGTTCTACTCCCAGGTAGCGCAAGAGAACGCGGTGCCTTCGCTGCCAGCGCAGTGGCCCGGTCACCGGGCCAGGAAGTAGCCATCACCGCGCTGACCGGTGGCCGGCAACCGAGACCCTTGCGCGTCTCGGCAGTGGCGCGTTTACGGGTCCGTCACAAGTTCGGCGGCCGTCGTGGCGATCGCCTCGACGAGTGAGATGCCGTCGTTCGCACTGGCATTGTCGGAGTGCCCGCGAAGCACTGGGTATGACCGGCTGGACCGGGCACGGCAGAACGTTACTCGCGCGCCGCGACACGATCAGCTGATGCGGCTGCGGAAAGGCAGCGCTGCAACGGAATCACCGAGATCAGTACGAACAGCCCGAACACGGTAATGGCCAGCAGTCCCGCCGCCGGGCGAAGGAGCAGCGAAAGGCTCGCGCGGCTGACAAACCAGTTCGCGGCCATGTCCGCCGCCATCACCGAGCCCGCCAGCCAGACGCCGGCCCGGCACACCCGCACGATCAGCACCACCACCAGCGGATCAAGCAGAACTAAACTGACGAAGAACACCTGCACCGCGGCAGGAGCGAACCCATACGCGTTGAGGCCGCGACGGGCAAGATCCCTGACGTGCGCGCCGGTACCGTCGGTGAAGCCCGCCGCGTAAGCGCCGAGCACGCACCTTGCCCACATCGGCAGCCTGGCCCAGCGCTCTCGCCACCTCACGCGCACTCACCCCAGCCTGCATAGCAAACCCCCGCCGCGCCCGGGTCGCCGAAAGCTCCCCTCGTGCCCGCGCCGCCCAGCTAGCCGACGACATTACAGACGATCTCGGCCTTGGACTACGGCTCACTGCTGACTTGCTCAGACGTGAGAGCCGACTCGACTGTCAAGGAGGCGATCCCGCGAATGTCCCGCAGCAGACCACCCGGACCGCTGGGCTGGCTGCCGTGGGCGGTCACTCGTCAGGGGAACTGGACACGCGGCGCAAGATCACCTCGGCCACCAGGTCCGGCGCGCGCATCGTGGGGTAGTGGTCGACGCCCGGCATCCGGATCAGCTCGCAGCCGAAGATGCGCTCAGCGGCGGCCTCGTTGCAGGCGATGAGACCCGGGTTGTCGCGATCACCTATGAGCAGCGCTACGGGCACCCGAAGGTCGCCAAGCCGGTCGTAGACCGGTGCCGCCCGCTGCTGGAATTGCTCCTCGTTCTCCCAGGCGCGCATCGCCGTGCGCATGAGCTCGGTCACCTGCGGATCGTCGCCCGAGCGGCCCCACTGTTCGAGTCCCAGCCGCACCAGTCCCTCGGTGTCACCGGCCGCTGCCGCCTCGTCGAACCGAGCCTCCACGGCCGGATCCTCTGGGTAGGAGTAGCCGGGGATACCCGGGCACAGCAGCACAAGGGACTGCACGCGGACCGGCTGGGCCAGCGCAAGCTCGATGGCCGTGCCACCACCCATGCTGCAGCCGACGAGGTGAGCCGCCGCCACGCCGAAGTGGTCGAGCACGGCGAGCGCGTCGGCCAGCAACGTGTAGTTCTCGGTCGCCGCTGGGGACCGATGGTAGGCCCGGACGTCGTAGCGGATCGCCCGGCAGCTGGTGGTCAGCGTGCGCCAGATCGGGTCCCACATGCGCGCGTCCGCGACTCCCGCGTGCAGCAGCAGGAGCACCGGCCCGTCGCCGCCAGAGTCCTCGGCCCAGATCTTGTCAGGCCCTGCGGGCACCATGGTCTGCATGCCATCGACCGTAGTGCCAACCGCGCCCCGGATCACGCCGATATCGGGGCGGCCGAAGTGACCGAGGACCGGCATGACTGTCCCGGTGTCGACCCGGCCGAGGCGGCCGGGCTGGCCGGGCTGCTGCGGCGCAACGACTGGTTCATGACGGCGCTGTCCGTCGTGGCCCGCAGCGGTCTGCCGGACGCGTGGATAGGTGCCGGCGCCATTCGCGACGTGGTGTGGGGGCAGCAGTACGGCCAGTTCGACTCCGCCGACGTCAAGGACATCGACGTCGCCTTCTTCGACCCGGCGGATCTCGGCCGGGCGCGGGACGCGGCAGCGCAGGACGCGCTGCGCGCACTCGCCGAGCTGCCGTGGGAGGCGACGAATCAGGCCGCGGTGCATACCTGGTATCACGAGTATTTCGGCGGGCCGCGGGCCGACGCCTTCGACTGCGTGCACGACGCCATCGCGACGTGGCCGGAGACGGCGACCTGCGTCGCGGTCAGGCTGCGGCCCGAGGGTGTCGAAGTCTGCGCGCCGCACGGCCTTGCCGACCTGCTCTCCGGCGTGTGGCGGGTGAACCCTGTCCGGGTGACCCCGGAGGTCTCTAGCGCACGGCTCGCCAGGCTTCGCGCCCGATGGCCGGGGGTAACGGTGGTGCCGCCGGGATGACGCCGAGTGCTACGGCTTGCGGGCCAGGCCGCACCACATGGTCGAGTGGGCCGCGGCCTCCGCTTCGTTGCCGGGGCGCCACTGCTGGACGAGCACGACGCCGGGCGGCACGAGGTCGAGGCTGGCGAAGAACCGGGCTACCTCGTCACGGGTGCGATGCCGCTGCTGCTGGTGCGACCGCTGGTTAAACTGCCTGCGCGCTTCGGCTACCTGCTCGGCTGCCACGTCCGACGCGACTTGCGACAGCGCCAGGTAGCTGCCGGCCGGCACCGCGGCCAGGAGTGAGCTGACAATGCCGTAGGGGTCGTCGGCGTCGACGATGAGATGCATCAGCGCGATCATCATGACGGCCACCGGCTGGGCGAAGTCGAGAGTCCGGGCGGCCTGCGTCACGATCCGGCCGACCTCGGTGCGCGCGTCGGCGTCGATGTAGTCGGTGGCGCCTTGCGGCGAGCTGGTGAGCAGCGGACGTGCGTGCGCCAGCACGACTGGGTCGTAGTCGACGTACACCACGCGGCAGTCCGGCGCGACCAGCTGAGCGACTTCGTGGGTGTTGTTCGCGGTCGGAATGCCCGTGCCGATATCGAAGAATTGCCGGATACCGGCTTCACCCGCCAGATACCGCACGGCGCGCGCCAGGAAGGCGCGGTTGCCCGCACGGACGCGACGATGCCCGGATAGGCGGTCATGACGGCGTCGCCGGCCGCCCGGTCAGCTGGGTAGTGATTCATGCCGCCGAGCCAGTAGTCGTGCACCCGGGCGCTGTGCGCAACGCTGGTATCGACTACGGCCGGCCTGCCTGGGTGTTCGCTGGCGCCCGCGTGATCGGACATCGATGCACCTGTTTCGGTTCCGGCGGCGGGTGCGAATGCGGCCGGTGCGAATATAGCCCGGGTCGCGCCGGGCCGCCTGGGTAACGTCCGGTGGCCACCACAGCCCCGGCCCCGGCCGGTGGCTCATCTAGGGTTGGCACCAAGGAACGTCCGCCACGCCGACGGGCCGCCTCGGCCCCGGGCTCAGCTGGAGGGGTCCATGAGCAGCAACGCCGCAGCAGCGGGAACGATCGACATCGGTGGGGACCTCACGGTCAACCGCATGGGCTTCGGTGCTATGCGGATCACCGGCACCGGTGTCTGGGGGCCGCCGCCGGACAAGGACAAGGCCATGGCGGCCGTGCGCGCGGCGGTCGACCGGGGCGTGAACTTCATCGACACGGCCGACTCCTACGGCCCGCAGGTCAGCGAGGAACTAATCGCCGAGGCGCTGTATCCCTATCCCGACGACCTGGTGATCGCGACCAAGGGGGGCATGATCCGGCCGGGGCCCGGCCGGTGGGAACCGGACGGACGGCCCGAACACCTCCGTGCGGCTTGCGAGGGCAGCCTGCGCAGGCTCAAGCTCGACCAGATCCCGCTCTACCAGTTCCACCGGCCGGACTCGAAGGTCCCCATCGCCGAGTCCATGGGCGCCCTGGTCGAACTGCGCGATGAAGGCAAGATCCGTCATATCGGTGTCTCCAACGTGTCCGAGCCGCAGCTTCGCCAGATGCAGCGGCTGACCCCGGTGGTGTCGGTGCAGAACCGCTATAACCTCGGTGACCGGTCGTCAGAGTCGATGGTCGATCTGTGCGACTCGGAGTCGATCGTGTTCCTGCCATGGGCGCCGCTTCAGAACATCGACGAAGTGGTACCGGCGCGGACCGCCGCGCGCCGGCTGAACGTGACCGCGCGCCAGGTCGCCCTCGCCTGGCTGCTCGGCCGGTCGTCGCAGATACTTCCGATTCCCGGCTCGGGCTCGGCCGAGCATGTGGCGGACAACGTCGCGGCCGCGTCGCTGGAGTTGACCGTCGCCGAGGCGAACGCCATCCTGCAGCTGACACGGTAGCCTGCCGCTTGTTCGGAGCGGGATGAACACTGTGGATCCGCTGACTCGCGGTGCCGTCAGCTGGCTGCTGGATTCCGACGAGCCCGCCATTCGGCTGCTGACGCGCCGCGACGTCCGCGGCGAGCAGGCAGCTGAGAGCAGCGGCCAGGTACTGACCGGCCCGAAGGTGAGTTCGTTGCTGTCCGGTCAGCGCGATGACGGTGGCTTCGGTGTCCACCCCTATCGCAAGTGGACCGGCGCGCACTGGCGGCTGATCTCCCTCGTGGAGCTGGCCATCCCGGAACATGAACCGCGGGCGGTCGCCGCTGCCGATCACGTCCTTGCCTGGCTGACTCGGCCGGGTCGACACGTGGTGGTTGTTGGCGGGCTTGCCCGTATGCACGCCTCGGTCGAAGGGAACGCGCTGGCCGCCTGCTGCCGGCTGGGCCTGGCTGGCGACCCGCGGGTCCAGCGACTCGCGCGCTCGCTCATCACCTGCCAGTGGCCCGACGGCGGATGGAACTGCGACGCGGCCGCCACCGGCCGGCGCTCCTCGTTCCACGAGTCGCTAGCCCCGGCGTGGGGACTACAGGAGTACTGGCAGGCCACCGGCGACAGCGCTGCCAGGGACGCGGCCGGTCGCGCCGCCGAGCTCTTCCTGGCGCACCGGCTGTTCCGTGCTCAGGCTACCGGCCAGGTGATCAACCGGACGTGGCTCGCCCTTCGCTACCCCCCTTACTGGCACTACGACATCCTGCAAGCCCTGCTCATCCTCTCCCGGATGGGCAAGGCCAGCGACCCGCGCGCCAGCGATGCAATCGCGGAGCTGGAACGGCAACGCCTGCCCGATGGCCGGTGGCAGGCGAGCGGGTACTGGTGGAAGCCGCCGCCCAGCACCCTTACGCCGGAGGTCGTCGACTGGGGCCAGTCGGGTCCCAGCGAGATGATCACCCTTAACGTCCTGCGGGTCTTGCGAGCCGCCGGCGCGCGGTGATCAGCTCAGGTTCTGGGACCTCAGGTTCCGCCGTGTCCGCTCATCGATTGCCTGGCGGGCCCGTCCGTGACGGCCGCTCGTGCAAACGGTCAGCGAGGTAGCGGTGATGGATGCCGGGGCTGGTAGATGCCGAGTTCTGCACCGTCTGGCAGGCGGATTGACGCCAGCAATCCCCAGCCCTGATCGGAGACATCGCGTGCCACTTCGATGCCCTTGCCGGTCAATTCGGCCAGGGTGGCCCGGATGTCGTCGCACATCAGATACAGCTCATGGCGGCTGCCATCGTCAGCCGGATGAACGGCCAGCTCGGCAGGCGGCAACGCGAAGATGAGCCAGCCTCCGCCCGCATCGGCCGACGGCAGGTTCAGCACGTCGGCGAAGAACGCGCGTACCTTCGCAGCGTCCGGGGAGAACACGATCGCATGCACGCCGGTGATCACGCCGTCGAGCGTAGTCGCTGCGCAGCAATAGCGCCGCCCTGCTGTCGCCGGGCGCTGCCAGCCGGATCCGCACTGCCTGCCGGCCAACCCGCACTAGCATCTGGCGGGGAGGTACGACCATGTCGATGCAGTCGAACGCGTCCCGGCAGCCCGCCGATGTAGTGCTGCGGGTAGGCCGCGCGTATGCGATGACCGCGGACCACGGGGTACACCAGGCCATTGCTATCAGGGCCGGGCGGATCGCCGCAGTTGGGCGGTCGCGCGGCGATGCTGACTCCCTCATCGGCCCGGCCACCACGGTGGTCGACGATCCAGAGCTCGTTGTATACCCAGCGTTCAATGACACGCACAATCACCAGCTGCTCGCGGCGAGGGATCTCGATTACGTGCCGCTGGAGCACGTCCGCTCTATCGACGAGCTAGTGGGCGCGATGCGGGTGGCCGCTGCCAGGCGGCGGCCGGGTGAGTGGATCATCTCGTCGCGCTGCTGGCATGAGACTCACCTGGCGGAAGACAGGCTGCCGACCGCGCGCGAGCTCGACAGGGCCAGCGCCGATCACCCCATCTTTGTCCAGCGCGGTGGTCACGTCGGGGTGGCGAACTCTGCGGCACTGCAGCTGGCGGGTATCACGGCGACTGCCGAGAACCCGAAGTCGGGCACCGTCCTGCGCGAACCCGACGGCACCCCGACCGGCGTGCTCATTGAGGCGGAGGCGCTCGATCCGGTTCGTCGGCTACTTCCGCCGGTCACCGCTGCTGAGCAGGTGGACCTGCTGGCCCGGCAGTGCAGGCTGTATAACAGCCGCGGCATCGGAGTAGTCCGCGATCCCGGACTCATGCCGCCGGAACTAGGCGTCTATCAGGAGCTGCTGGCTCGCGGCGGCCTGACGACCAGGACACGGCTGATGTTCTGGGTGCTGCCGCAGGCGACCGTGGCCGACACGGTTGCCTACATCGACTCGCTTCCGCCAGCCGACTCCGTCAGCCAGGACAGACTCGGGATCTGGGGCCTGAAAATGGGCATGGACGGCGGAGTCGAGGGCGGGTACCTGTGCGAGCCGTACGCCAACAATCCTGACTTCCGTGGCCACGCTTTCTGGCCGGCAGGCGACTTCGAACAAGTCGTGGAGCACGCAGTCGGCCGCGGCTGGCGAGTGGGATGCCACGCCGTCGGTGACGGTGCTGTCCATCGGGTGCTGGACGGCTACGAGCAGGTGAGTCGGCGGCACCCTGGGCTGCCGCCTGCGTCACTGGTTATCGAGCACGCGTTTCTGGCGGACGCGGAAACCAGGGCTCGGGTCGTGCGGCTGGGAGTGGGCATCACCGTGCAGCACCCGCTGCTGTATGCCCTGGGCGGGAACCTGCTCCGGTACTGGGGGCCTGACCGCGCCAGCCAGGTCATGCCGGTCCAGGCCTGGATCGACGACGGCGCGCTCATCGCCGCGGGCAGCGATTGCAACGTCAGCTTCTTCGACCCGCTGCTGTCGATCTGGGGACTGATCACCAGGGGCACCCGGACGGTCGGGATCCAGGGGCCCGAGTACCGGGTGGACCCCTATACGGCACTGCAGATGTACACCGCAGCAGGCGGCCGGCTGCTGCGCGAGGATCCGGTTGTCGGGACGATCACGGTCGGCGCGTTCGCCGACCTGGTGGGTTTCCGGGCTGACCTGCTGGACTGCCCGGTCGATGACCTGCCGACTCAGCAGCCAGTACTGACGGTTGTCGGCGGTCAGCCCGGATACGACCCCGACGGGCTGCTCGCTGCGTGAAGCGGCAACGGCAACGTGTCCCGGCGGGGCTAGCCAGCCTGTCCGCGGGCCGTCGGTCGGCCCTGAGCCCGCTGGTTGTCTTTCAGCCGGCAGGAAGCCGCTATCGTCGCCAGGCTGCTGGCTCCGAAGATGAACTGACACGGACGTCGGAGGCGGCCTCCCGGCGACGCGGAGGGAGCTGGCGAGATGACGGCAGACCTGCCTGAGGTGCGGCGCGTCGGCGGGTACATCGGCGCCGAGATCTGCGGACTCGACCTGACCCGCGACTACCCGGACGAGACCTACGCGGCCATCCGCCGCGCGTGGGCGGAGCACGGCGTCATCTTCTTCCGGGACCAGGTCCTGACCGATGACCAGCGGGAGCGATTCGCGCTGCGCTTCGGCCCGATCCGGACCAAGCAGCAGCTGCGCAAAGAGCCCGATCAGACGCGCAACGTGGGGGAGAGCTGGCACGTCGACATGACGTGCTTCGACGAGCCGCCGATGGGCACGATGCTGTTCGCCGAGGAATGCCCGGCCTACGGCGGCGACACGATGTGGGCCGGTATGGTGCCGGCCTACGACGCGCTATCCGACGGGCTCAAGCACACGCTGCTCGGCATGCGTGCGGTCCATGCCAACGTGCGAAAGCTCGGACTCAGCTACGACCAGACCTCCCCGCCTGAGCCGTCCGTCTCCGAGTACGACGCGGCCGAAGGTCCGCTGCATCCCGTCATCACACGTCATCCGGAGACGGGGAAGCTGGTGCTCTACGTCAACCCCGAGTACACGACCCGGTTCGAGGGCTGGACGCGCCGGGAGAGCCTCGGACTCCTGCGCTATCTGTTCGAGCACGGCGGCCAGGCAGAGTTCGTGACGCGGTTCACCTGGCAGCCCGGCTCAATCGCGTTCTGGGACAACCGCCAGGTGTGGCACATGGCCGTCAATGACTACCACGGGATGCGCCGGGTCATGAACCGGATCTTGCTGGCCGGGTCGCCGCCGGTTCCGGCCGAGCTGCCGCGGTCCGAGGCCGCCCTGGCGAGCTAGCAGCTAGCCGTCCGCAGCCCCGGCCGGATCGCCCGAAACGACGGCGGCGAGCGTGTCGGCCTCGCGTTGCAGGCGGCCGGCCCGGCCGGCGTGACCGGCCTGCTCGGATCGGGCAGCCGCGGCGCGCCGTTCGGCGATCTCCGCACTGACAAGGCCGGCGATCTCGGCCTCGGTGAGGGCGCGCCGGCTGGCCTCGGTCATGCCGAGGCCAGCGGCACTTCCGGCCACGTACCGGCTGGCCAGGTCGCCAGGAGGGGTCGGCACAGGCAGCGCTTCGGCGTTGCCGATCGCTGCCAGCGCAGACCGCAGTGCCGACACGGCTGCAGTGTCTCGCTGCTTCAGCGCCGCGCGGAGGGCTGCCTGCAGCCGGTTCGGCAGGGAACTGGCCACGGGCTCAGACGTCGGCGACCGTGTACCGGGTCAGCACCGGTGGCGCCGCCAGCATCGGCGGAATCTCGGTGACCTTGCCAGGACCCGCGCGGAACTCGCGATACGCAGCGTCATGCGCTAGCGATTCCCACAGCTCGACGAGCAGCCAGCGGGTTGGGTCGTCGTCATCGACCAGCACATCGATCCGGATGCAGCCGTCGAACGCGCGAGTCGTGGCCAGCACGCTGGCGACCACGGACGGCGCCTGGTCGACCACTTCCGGCTTGAATCGCCACTCCAGGAGCACCCCGACGGCCATGAGCCCTATCTCCCTACTCGCGAGGTTGTCCGCCCGCTCTTTGTATAACACCTGTCGTGCGGTTGACGGCGGATTGTCCGGGCGGCTCCAGGAGCTGGCGCGGGTGCACGAATATACGTTCGAGTATGATGTTAAATTGTCGGCCTCCCTCGCTAAACTGAGCGAGCACGAGTGAGAGCGAGATTCTCCCGCGAGCAGCGAGCCGGCAGGCGCCACTCGATCTCGCGGCGGGGAGGTTCGGATGGGCTGGGACAATCCGCCGGTCCCGTGGCGGGAGTTCGAGCGCCGCCTGTCCTGGGGCACGGGCGGCGAGCCGGATGAGATGCCGCGCCCGGCGACCCGGCTGGCGGCCGTGCCCCCCCAGCCGGACCAGCCCCCCCAGCCGGACCAGCCGGACCAGCCGGACCAGCCGGACCAGCCGGAGCAGCCCTGGGCCGAGCTGCACTGTCATTCCTCCTACAGCTTCCTGGACGGGGCGTCGAGTCCGTCCGACCTGGTCCGCGAGGCGGCCGCGCGCGGCCTGTCCGCGCTCGCCATCACCGATCACGCCGGCAGGTACGGGGTACCGCAGTTCGCCCAGGCGGCCGCGCGACTGCGGGAGGCCGGCCGCAGCCTTGGCACCGTCTTCGGCGCGGAGCTCAGTCTCGACCGCGTTCCTGGCGGCCGGACCGGCGTCCCCGACCCGGCCGGCCGGCACCTGCTGGTGCTGGCCCGCGACCCGGAGGGCTACCGGCGGCTGTGCCGTGTCATCAGCGCCGCTCAGCTGGCGGGCGGCGAGAAGGGCAGGCCGCGCTACGACGAGCCCGCGCTCGCCGATGCGCACGGCGGGCACTGGGTCGTCCTGACCGGCTGTCGCAAGGGTGCGGTCTCCGCCGCGCTGGCAGCGCGCGGGCCGGAGGCCGCCGCGCGGGAGCTGGCGCGGCTGACCGACGCGTTCGGGACGGACAACGTCCGGGTCGAGCTGACCATCGGCGGTGACCCGGCGGACGACGAGCGCAACGACGCGCTGGCCGCGCTGGCCGCGGCCGCCGGCCTCGACGCCATCGCCACCAGTAACGTGCACCACGCCGCTCCGAAGGACGCCCGGCTGGCGCAGGCGCTGGCCGCCATCAGGGCCCGGTCCAGCCTGGACGAGGTGGACGGCTGGCTGGCCGCGTCGGGCGGGGGGTACCTGCGGTCCGGCGCGGAGATGGCCGCCAGGCTGCGCCGGTATCCGGGCGTGCTGGCGCGGACGGTAGAGCTGGCTGCGGAGTGCGCCTTCGACTTTCATGTCATCGCGCCGCGGCTGCCGGACTTCGGCGTCCCGGACGGCCATTCCGAGGCCACCTGGCTGCGCGAGCTGGTCGCGCGCAAGGCACCCGGCCGCTACGGTCCGCCGGAGGCCGAGCTCGTCGATGGCGCCTACGCGCAGATCGCCCGCGAGCTGGACGTCATCGAGGAGCTTCACTTTCCCGGCTACTTCCTGATCGTGCACGAGATCGTGGAGTTCTGCGAGGTCAACCACATCCTGTGCCAGGGCCGGGGATCGGCGGCAAACTCGGCGGTCTGCTACGCGCTCGGTATCACCAGCGTGGACCCGGTGCAGCACGGGCTGCTGTTCGAGCGGTTCCTGTCACAGGGCCGGGACGGCCCGCCCGACATCGACCTGGACATCGAGCACCGGCGGCGCGAGGAAGTCATCCAGCACGTCTACGTCACCAACGGCCGGGAGCGCGCGGCCCAGGTGGCGAACGTGATCAGCTACCGGCCGCGGATGGCCCTGCGGGATGCTGGTCGCGCGCTCGGCTACGAGCCGGACCAGCTGGATGAGTGGTCTCGGCAGGTCGGCCCCCGAGCGTACGCACCAGGGCAGCCGGTGCCGCCCGACGCCGGCGTGCCCGACGCCGTGGTCCAGCTGGCCGAGCAGATGCAGCGGCTGCCGCGGCACCTTGGCATCCACTCCGGCGGGATGGTGATCTGCGACCGGCCGGTGGGGGAGGTGTGCCCGGTCGAGTGGGCGCGGATGCCGAACCGCAGCGTGCTGCAGTGGGACAAGGACGACTGCGCTTATGCAGGCCTGGTCAAGTTCGACTTGCTCGGCCTCGGCATGCTGACCGCGCTGCGAGACTGCTTCGACCTGGTCGAAAGCGCGCACGACGTCCGCTGGAGCCTGCACTCGATCCCGCAGGAAGATCCCGGCGTCTATGCAATGCTGCAGGCCGCCGACACCGTCGGGGTGTTCCAGGTCGAGTCGCGGGCCCAGATGGCCACGCTGCCCCGGCTCCGCCCGGAGAAGTTCTACGACCTGGTGGTCGAGGTCGCGCTGATCCGGCCCGGCCCGATCCAGGGCGGGTCGGTGCACCCGTACATGCGCCGCCGGCACGGCGACGAGCTGGCCGACCTGCCGCACCCGCTGATGCGCCGCGCGCTCGGCAAGACGCTCGGGGTGCCGTTGTTCCAGGAACAGATGATGCAGATCGCCATCGACTGCGCCGGGTTCAGCCCGGCCGAGGCAGACCGGCTCCGGCAGGCGATGAGCTCCAAGCGCGCGCCGGAGCGGATCGAGGAACTGCGCGAGCGGCTGCTCGCCGGGATGGCAGAGCGGGACATCCCGCTGGATGTCGCGACGGACATCTACCTCAAGATCCTTGCGTTCTCCAGCTACGGCTTTCCCGAGTCGCACGCGATCAGCTTCGCCTACCTGGTGTACGCGAGCGCGTGGCTGAAGTGCTACTACCCGGCCGCGTTCACCGCCGCGCTGCTGCGCGCCCAGCCGATGGGCTTCTACGCGCCCGCCAGCCTGATCAGTGATGTGCGCCGGCATGGCGTGCAGGTGCGAGGCGTGGACGTAAACGCCAGCGGGGTGCAGGCGACCCTGGAAAAGACCGAGGAGGCAGGGAACGGGGTCGTTCCCGCTGGTCCCCCGTCCGGGGGCCAGCCGGTGGCGGGCCAGCCAGTGATCAGGCTCGGGCTGGCCGAGGTTCGCAACCTCGGCACCCGCGCGGCCGAGCAGGTTGTGGCCGGCCAGCCGTACGCGAACCTTGAGGACTTCGCCCGGCGCACCACGCTGCCGGCTGCCGCGCTGGAGGCGCTGGCCATGGGCGGCGCGTTCGGCTGCTTCGGGGTGAGCAGGCGGGAGGGGCTGTGGGCCGCCGGAGCAGCGGCGACGATCCGGCCTGGCCAGCTGCCGGGCACCACGCTAGGCATGACCGCGCCGCCGCTGCCGGCGATGACCGCAGCCGAGGAGACCTTCGCCGACCTGTGGGCCACCGGCACTTACGGCACGCACCCGATCGAGCACATCAGGGACATGCTGGCCGAGCGAGGCGTGCTGCCCGCGGCGGCGTTGACTGCCGCCGTGAACGGCCGGAACGTGGTCGTCGGCGGCCTGGTCACGCATCGTCAGCAACCGGGCACAGCCCGCGGTGTGGTGTTCCTCAGCCTTGAGGACGAGACCGGGATGGCCAACATCATCTGCCCGCCGAACGTCTGGCAGCGTTTCCGGTACATCGGGGTCAACGCGAGCGCCCTGCTCGTGCACGGCCGGATCGAGCGGCTGGACGGCGCGGTCAGCCTGCTGGCCACCAGGCTGGAACGGCTGCGGGTCGTCGCCGCAGCGCGCAGCCGCGACTTCCGCTAACCGCTCCCGTCGGACTACCTGGCGACCCGACCTGGTGCCTGCGGCGGCCGCCGTCTGGCACCCTATGAGGAACTTCACTACCAGCGACTTTGCCGCGAAAACGGGACGGTTTGTCTAACCGTGCGCGAAGATAGACGGGCACGGGGGTCGACATCGCACTGACGTGCGGTAGACATTTTCTCGTCGCGACGGTGCCGGGCGGCGCTGCCGCGATTAACACGGCAAGGAGCGGCATGCCCTTCGACGTAGCCCGAACGTTCGCCGAGCGCTCGGGGGAGAACTTCGCCCTGCACGAGCGGTACATGAATCACCAGCTCGCGCGCACGCTCCGGACTCTCGGGTTCGACCGCAACTACATCCGGGCCGAGGGCTGCTACCTCTGGGATGACTCCGGCGCGCGGTATCTGGACTACCTGTCGGGATTCGGCGTCTACGCGCTGGGCCGGAGCCATCCGGCGATCAAGGCGGCGCTGCACCAGGCGATCGACCTCGATCTGCCCAACATGGTGCAGATGGACTGCGCCCTGCTGCCCGGACTGCTCGCCGAGCAGCTCGTCCGCCGGGCCCATGACGACATCAGCCGGGTGTTCTTCTGCAACTCCGGCGCGGAGTCGGTCGAAGCAGCGATCAAGTTCGCCCGGCAGTTCACCCAGCGATCCACGATTGCCTACGCCGAGCACGCGTTCCACGGCCTGACCACCGGCGCACTCGCCCTCAACGGCGGCAAGGAGTTCCGCAAGGGCTTCGGGACCCTGCTGGATTCCGTCCCGGTCCCGTTCGGCAGTCTTGACGCGCTGGAGCAGCAGCTGCGCGGCCGGGATGTCGCGGCATTCGTGGTCGAGCCGATCCAGGGCAAGGGCGTCTACTGCGCCCCGGCGGACTACTGGCGGGCCGCCCAGGACCTGTGCCGGCGCTACGGCACGCTGCTGGTCACCGATGAGGTGCAGACCGGCATGGGCCGGACGGGCACGTTCTTCTGCCACGAGCAGTGGGGGCTGGAGCCCGACATCATCACCCTCTCCAAGGCGCTGTCCGGCGGCTTCGTGCCCATCGGCGCCATGCTGACGTCGGAGAAGGTGTTCTCGAGCGTGCATGACTCGATGGAGGACGCGCTCAAGCACTCGAGCACCTTCGGGCGCAATCAGCTCGCCATGGTGGCCGGCCTCGCGACGCTCGCGGCCTTCGACGACGAGGACATCCTCGCGCGGGCCGCCCGCACCGGTGCGGACCTGCAGGAGAAGCTGCGGTGTCTCGCGGAGCGCTACGACCTGATCCGTGACGTCCGCGGGCTCGGACTGATGATCGGCATCGAGTTCGGCGAGCCGTCGTCCCGGTCCGCCGCCCGCCGGTTCCGCACCCTCGAGCGGCTGCGGACCGGCATGTTCTCCCAGATGGTCGTCGTCCCGCTGTTCCACCGGCACCGGATCATCACGCAGGTGGCCGCCGACAACGTCAACATCATCAAGCTGCTTCCGCCGCTGATCAGCGGGCCGGAGGAGGTCGACTACTTCGTCCAGGCGCTCGACGACGTGCTGGCCGACGCGCAACGGGGGTCTGGGCTCACCTACGAGGTCGGCCGGACGATGGCGCTCGGCGCGCTGCGGCGCAAGTCCCAGCGCAGCGTCGCCAGCGCGCAGTCGGCCCCGCGGCAGGCCGCCGCCACCGCTGGGTCCGGCGAGGCTGCGCCAGTGGCGGCCGCGGCGGAGTCGGAGC
>JBAUAR010000328.1:0-5402 GCA_049675875.1 Streptosporangiaceae bacterium | reverse complement strand
AGCTGCCGGGTCTGGTCAAGCGACACGACGGGATTCTTGCCCACGCCCGCGCCGACCTGGACCAGGTACAGGCCGTATGGGACGCCGTCCGCAGGCACCAGCAATACGTCAGCGGGCAGCGCGTCGGCGACGCCGCGCACAACCCCCTCCAGCCGGTAGCTGCCCGGCTCGTCACCCGGCTGCGACCCGACGAGCCGGACGCCCGGCTCCGGCCGCCGGCCGGTCCCGGCAGCGAACGGACCAGCCGCGAACGGACCAGCCGCGAACGGAACGGCGAGCGCCGCCGTCACTGCGCCAGTGGCCAGCCGCGGCAACACCTCAGCGTCTCCTACTGACAACAGCGCCGTAGTGGCCACGACCGCGCTGCCAAGGAACGGCACCGGCGCGACAGCCCGGCCGATCTCCTCGGCTACGACCGCGGCCTCCCGGTAACTGGCCCCGGCACCACCGAGTGCCTCGGGGATGAGCAGCCCGGCGACGCCGACCTCCGCTGCCAGCGTGTGCCACAAGCCGGCGTCGTAGGTCTGCGGCGTCTCGGTCCTCGCCAGCACGTCCGGCCAGGCAGCCTTATCGGCCAGCAGCCCGCGGACCGCGGCGCGCAACTCGGTCTCTGTCTCGCCATACAGCAGGTCTGGCGGTCGCGACCGCACGCTCGATTCGCTCACCGGGGCAGGTCCTTCCACGGTCCGGAATCCACCCTGGCCTCCTTGGGCAGACCGAGCACCCGCTCGGCGATGACGTTGCGCAGAATCTCCGACGTGCCGCCCTCGATCGAGTTGCCCTTGGCTCGAAGGAACCGGAACACCGGGGTACGGCCGAAGAAGTTGGCGCCTTCCGGCCTGCGCAACGTCCAGTCGTCGTAACGCAGCCCCTCCGCGCCCGCCAGCTCGACCTCGAACTCGGAGATCTCCTGGTTCAGCCGGGCGAAGACCAGCTTGGCCGCCGACCCCTCCGGGCCCGGCACGCCCGCCGCGAGCTGCTGCCGCAGCCTGGTGGCCGCGAGCCTCGCTACTTCGGCGTCCGCCCACAGCCGCAGGATCCGGTCGTGCAGTCCGGGCGTGCGCAGCTCCGGGTGCTCGCGCCAGGTGCGCGCGGCCCCGGCGACCATGCCGCCTTCGCGAGGCATCGCGCCGCCGCCGATGGACACGCGCTCGTTCATCAGCGTGGCCATGGAGACTGTCCAGCCCTGGCCGACTTCGCCGATCCGGTCCGCGTCCGGGATTGTCGCGTCGGTCATGAAGACTTCGTTGAACTCCGCCTCGCCGGTGATCTGCCGCAGCGGCCGCACCTCGACGCCGGGCTGCGTCATGTCCAGCGAGAAATAGGTGAGGCCCTCATGCTTGGGCACGTCAGGGTTGGTGCGCGCCACCAGCAGCGCCTGCTTGGCCATGTGGGCCGATGAGGTCCACACCTTCTGACCGTTCACGGTCCAGACGTCACCGTCGCGGACCGCACGCGTCGCGAGCCCGGCCAGGTCCGACCCGGCGCCGGGCTCGCTGAAAAGCTGGCACCAGATCTCCTCACCCGTCCAGAGCGGCCGCAGCCAGCGCCCCTTTTGCTCGGCTGTGCCGTGCGCAAGGACGGTCGGCGCGGCCATGCCAAGACCGATTCCGTTGCGCTCCGGGTGATTGCTGGGGCTCCCGGCGTCTGCGAACGCACGATCCACCGCGCTTTGGAGGGAACGGGGTAGCTGCTGTCCGCCCAGTCCCTTCGGGTAATGCACCCAGGCGAGTCCCGCGTCGAACCGGGCGCGCAGGAACTCCAGCGGCTCGGTCGTCCGCGGATCGTGCGCCGTGAGAAACTCGGTGACCTCCGCACGCAGCGCGGCTGCGTCCGGAACGGCCCCGTTCCCCTGTCCGGTCACCGGTCACCACCGGTCAGCCACCCGCAGCCGGCGTGCCGCAGCACTGCGCTCTTTATCAGCACAGCGGCCCGCCCGCCACGTAGATCACCTGGCCGGAGACGAACCCCGCACCCTCGCTGACCAGGAACGAGATAACGTGCGCGACGTCTTCCGGCTGGCCGACCCGGCGGACCGGGATGCTCTGTGCGGCACCCTTCTGGAAGTCCTCGAAGGCGATGCCGATCCGGGCCGCGGTGGTTGCTGTCATGTCCGTCACGATGAAGCCCGGTGCCACCGCGTTGGCCGTGATGCCGAACTGGCCGAGTTCGATGGCCAGCGTCTTAGTAAAGCCCTGCATGCCGGCCTTCGCGGCGGAGTAGTTCACCTGGCCGCGGTTACCGAGCGCGGAGCTGGAAGACAGGTTGACGATGCGGCCGAACCGCTGGTCGACCATGTACTTCTGGCAGGCCTTGCTCATCAAGAACGCGCCGCGCAAGTGGACGCCCAGCACCGTGTCCCAGTCGTCGACGGTCATCTTGAACAACATGTTGTCTCTGATGACGCCCGCGTTGTTGACGAGGACGGCGACCGGGCCGAGCGCCTCGGCCACCTTGTCGACGGCTGCCTGTACCTGGTCGGCGTCGCTGACGTCAGCCCCGACGGCCAGGGCCTTCCCGCCCGCCGCCGTGATCGCGTCGACGGTTCCGGCGCAATCGTCTTCCTTGAGATCCAGCACCGCCACCACGTGCCCGTCCGCGGCCAGCCGCTTTGCTGTGCTCGCGCCGATACCCCGTGCGGCGCCGGTGACGACCGCTATCCGCTGCGACGCCTCTGTCATCGTGTGTCCTCCCTGAGCTGCCGAATTAGCTCCGCGGCCGGGATACCGGCCGCGGTAACGGTGAACGCGAGACCCGCCATTAGCGGTACTTCTTGAGTTCGCGGTACGCGAGGGACCGCTTGTGCACCTCGTCGGGCCCGTCGGCCAGCCGCAGTGTCCGGGCGTGCGCCCACAGCGCGGCAAGCGGGAAGTCCTGACTGACTCCCCCGGCGCCGTGTGCCTGGATCGCCTTGTCGAGGATCCGCTCGGTCATCTGCGGCACCAGGATCTTGATCGACTGAATCTCTGTGTGGGCGCCCTTGTTGCCTACCGTGTCCATCAGCCAGGCGGTTTTGAGCACCAGCAGCCGCGCCGCCTCGATCTGCACCCGCGCTTCGGCGATCCAGTCCTGGATGACGCCCTGGTCGGCGAGTGGCTTGCCCCAGGCGACTCGCGAGGTCACCCGGCGGCACATCAGTTCGACCGCCCGTTCGGCTGCGCCGATCTGGCGCATGCAGTGGTGAATCCGGCCGGGACCGAGCCTGGCCTGCGCGATCGCGAAACCCTCGCCCTCGCCGGAGATCACGTTGTCGACCGGCACGCGAACGTCGGCGAAGATCACCTCAGCGTGCCCGCCGTGTGTGCCGTCGGTGTAACCGAACACGTGCATGCCGCGCTTCATCGTGACGCCGGGCGTGTCGGCTGGCACCAGGATCTGCGATTGCTGACGGTGCCGGTCGGCGTCGGGGTTGGTCTTGCCCATCACGATGAGGATCTTGCAGCGTGGGTCCATGGCGCCCGAAGACCACCACTTGCGGCCGTTGATCACGTAGACGTCGCCGTCCCTGACGATGCTCGTGGAGATGTTCGTGGCATCAGAGGACGCGACGTCCGGCTCGGTCATGCAGAATGCGGACCGGATCTCACCGTCGAGCAACGGCCGCAGCCACCGCTTCTTCTGCTCGTCGGTGCCGAACTCTGCGAGCACCTCCATGTTGCCCGTGTCCGGAGCGGCGCAGTTCAGCGCCTCGGGAGCGAGGAATGAGCGGCCCGTCAGCTCCGCCAGCGGGGCGTACTGGAGGTTGGACAGACCCGCGCCCTCCGGGTGACCGGCAAGGAACAGGTTCCACAGGCCCCGCTTGCGCGCCGCCGCCTTGAGTTCGTCCATGACCGGCGGACGCTCCCATGGCCGACCGTGGCTGGCCATCTCGGCCGCCTGTTCCTCGAACACGTGCTCCGCCGGCAGGACCCGCTCGTCTATGAAGGCCTGCAGCTGACCGCGGAAATCCTCAGTACGCGCGTCGAATGCGAAATCCATCTGGCTAACCTCCCGCGGCCCGGGCCAGGGGCCTCCGGCGGCCCTGCCAAGACCGGACAAGACTACCTACCGGCCGGTATGGCACCACGGTACGGTGCACCTATGCCACAGGTCGAGACCGTCCGGGGCCCGGTCGATGCGGACGCCCTGGGCGTGACGCTGATGCACGAGCACGTCTTCATCCTGAACGAGGAGATCCGCGAGAACTACCCGTCGGAGTACCCGGCCGGCTGGGACGAGGATGCGCAGGTCGACGACGCGATCGTCAAGCTCTCTGCACTAGCCGACCGTGGCTGCAGTGCCATCGTCGACCCGACCGTGATAGGTCTGGGCCGCGACATCAACCGGATCAAGCGGGTGGCGGATGGCACGGAGCTCAACATCATCGTCGCGACCGGCATCTACACCTACAACGACGTGCCGTTTTACTTCATTTACCGGCTGCCGAGGGCGGGCCGTGCCGACCCGATGACGACGCTGTTCGTCCGTGACATCACGAGCGGAATTGCCGACTCCGGAGTCAAGGCGGCGTTTCTCAAGTGCGCCGTCGACGAACCGGGGCTGACACCCGGCGTGGAGCGCGTGCTGCGTGCGGTCTGCCGCGCGCACGCGGAAACCGGCGCCCCCATTACGGTGCACACTCACCCGCACTCGGGGACGGGGCGCGACGTCGTTCGCGTGCTCCGAGCGGAGGGTGCCGACCTGACGAAGGTCGTCCTCGGTCATAGCGGTGACACAACCGACCTGGACTACCTGACCGAGCTGGCCGATGCGGGCTGCCTGCTCGGCATGGACAGGTTCGGGCTCGACGCCACGCCCTTCGAGGACCGGGTTAGCACGGTGGCTTCGCTGTGCGAGCGCGGATACGCGGAAAGCATGGTGCTGTCGCACGACGCCGCCTGCTACATCGACTGGTTCCGGCCGGGATCGGTGCAGAGGTTCGCGCCGTCCTGGAACTATCTGCACATGTTCGACGACGTGCTGCCGGCTCTGCGGGCGCGAGGCGTCACCGACAATCAGATCGACACGATGCTGGTCGCCAATCCGCAGCGCTATTTCGGCGGCTAGAGCTGGTTGGCCGGCCGGCCGGCGGGCGGGCGGCCCGGTCTCTGAATGCCGCAGCGACCCAAACAACTGAGGGTCGGGTCCACTGGCAGCCGACTATTGTACGGGCATCGCGCCCTGAATAATGGCGCGACTTTGTAGGCGGTCTGCGGTAGAATCGAACATAGTTTCTAGGCGCCTGCTGCTCCCGCTGACCCGTAGTGCCCACTCCTTAGCGCCGAAGCTCCAGCTCGCGAGTTCCTGTCGATCGCCGGAGGTGAGCCAGCGGTGTGCCAGTCAGCCGGTCAGACCGCGGCGCCTGCTGCGGGGAACGCCGCGCCGCAGGGCGCGGTGCCGGGCAGTGCGGCGCAGGCGCTGGC
>JBAUAR010000327.1:0-13244 GCA_049675875.1 Streptosporangiaceae bacterium | reverse complement strand
GTGCGTGAGGTGCCGTGGCTGCGGCCCGCGGACGCCGCCGGCGTGCTGCTGGCCCGGCTGACCGTGCTGCCCGCCGTGCTGCTGGTGGCGTGGCTGATTCCGGGCGTGCCGCTGCTGCTCGGCCATGTCTTCCTCCCGGTGCCCGCACTGCTGATCTCGGTGCCGCTCGCGCTCCTGCTCATCATCGTCGGGCTGCGAGTAGTCCCGGCGGCCTGGCCGCGATTGTTGCCAGCCGGTCGCGCAGCCGAGCCGAAGTGGGTCACCTGGTTCGGGTTGCTCGCGACGGTCGCGGTCGTCGCGGGCCTGACGGGCTGGCAGCTCAGGTACGGCTCCCAGGCGCTGATCGTAGTCCGCGATCCGGGCACGTACCTGCAGACGGGGTACTGGATCGCGCAGCACGGTTCGCTGCCCATCCCGGAAACACTCACCGCGTTTGGCGCCACCCACGCGGGTCTGCACTTCGGCAGCACCGGCTTTCTGACCCAGGGCACGGCCATCTATCCCGCCGTCACCCCCGGCCTCCCGCTGGTGCTCGCCGGGGCCTCCTGGGTGAATGGCGCCGCTGCCGCGACCGCAATGGGCCCGCTGCTGGGCGGGCTGGCCGTGCTGAGCTTCGCCGGTCTCGTCGCCCGCCTGGTCGGCCCGCAGTGGGCACCGGCCGGCGCTCTGGTGCTCGGCCTGAGCATGCCGGAGCAGTATGTCGGCCGTACCACGCTGGCCGAGACCGCCCTGCAGATCGCGCTGTTCGGGGGGCTCTGTCTGCTCGCCGACTCCGTCGCGATCCGGGGCTCCGGCTCGGCCGCAGGCGGCTGGCTCACGGCCGCAGATCCGAATGCACCACTGCGGGGCATCCGGTGGGTGCGCTGGGTGTCGGCGATCACGCCCGAGCGCGCGCTGGCCGCACTGGCAGGACTGTCGCTCGGACTCGGCCTCGTGGTGAGCTTCGACGCGATCCTGTACCTGATCGTGATCATCCCGTTCGGCTGCGCGCTCGTGATGGGTCGCCGGCCGCAAGCGGTCCCGTTCCCGATCGGAATATTTGCGGGCGTGTGTTACGGGCTGCTCGGAGCCTTCCTGCTGGATCGCCCTTTCCTCGACCACGTCGGGCTGACGGCAGGCCTAGCCGGGGTAGTCGCCTTGTGGCTGATCGCGCTGTCCGCGGCGGCCATTCTGCTCGCCCGGCTGGGCTGGGTGCAGCGGAACGTGCCGAGGGCGCTGGCGGCCCGGCCGCTGCGCTGGCTGCCCCTGATCGCGGCGCTGCTCGTCTTCGCCGCGCTCATCGGCCTGTTCGTCCGGCCGTACGTGCAGAAGGTGCACGGCCAGCCGGCCGCGGCGCTGGCTGCATTCATCGCGGCGCTGCAGCGCCTGCAGGGCCTGCCTGTTGATCCGACCCGGACCTACGCGGAGCAGACGCTGTACTGGCTCGTCTGGTACGTCGGCCTGCCGACCGTGCTGCTCGGCGCGGCCGGCGTCGCGCTGGTCCTGTCCCGCAGCCTCCGTGCGCTGCTGACCTGGCAGGATCCGAGCAGCGTCTGGCGCGGCTGGGCGCTGCCGACGGCGATCATCTGCGGCGGGACCGCTGTGGTGCTATGGGTGCCGGACATCGTGCCCGATCAGCCGTGGGCGAGTCGGCGCCTGGTGGTGTTCGCCATCCCCGGTCTGGTCATGTGCGGGCTGTGGGCGGCGTCCTGGCTGGCCAGGCGCGCCAGAGATCGGGGCGCGGGACGCGTCACCGCGAGCGTGGCCGGGGTCTTCTGCTGCGCGGCGATGCTGCTGCCTACCGTGGCGACCACGTTCGGACTCGGCCTGAGTCACACCGGCAACGCTGGTGCGCTGCGGCCGGTGGCGCAGGAGGGGATGGCGCTGAATCACATCGGCGCAGGCCAGCTCGAAGCCGTGCGAGCTATGTGCGGGCGGATTCCCCGCGACGCCTCGGTGCTGATCGTCGACTATCCGACGGCCGCGCAGTTCGCTCAGGTAGTCCGCGGGATGTGCGGCCTGCCGACGGCCTGGACTGACGGGCAGGCGGTCTCGTCAGTCGACGCTGCCGTCGGCTCGATCTTCGCGTCCGGGCGGCAGCCCGTGCTGCTCGCCGCCGCACCGCGGCAGCTCGCGGCGTTCGGCGGGTCGCCGCGGTCGGTGCTGGACCTGATCACGACCGGCGACCCGCACGAGCTGACGCAGCTGCCCACGGCACCGCAGGTCGTCCATTATCAGATCTGGATGACGCTGCCCGTTGTCGCGGCGATCGGGACCTGACTGCCCGCGGCCTTGGCCCGGGGCTGATTTGCCAGCGTGGGCCGGCCCACCATACAGTGGTGGACGCGACGCGGGGTGGAGCAGTTCGGTAGCTCGCTGGGCTCATAACCCAGAGGTCGCGGGTTCAAATCCCGCCCCCGCTACGAAGAAGTTGCAGGTCGGAGCCGGATCGTCGACGCTTGGCGACCCGGCTCTTGATCGTTTGACCGTCGTTTGACCGTGCGACCGGGCGCGATCATGTGTTCATACGCGTCCCTACGCGGCAGTTGGCGGCGCGTGGAATGTGCTGGCGCTGGCACCAACTAGCCGCAGTAGGTCGGCCGTGGACACGCGGTACAGGTCCCCGACGCGGATCACCAGGCACGGGAACTCGCCACAGCGGGCGAGTTCGTACGCCTTGGTGCGGCCGACGCCGAGGATTCGCGCGGCGGTCATCAAATCGATGGTGACGGGCAGGCTGGCGAGCTGGCTGATGGTCAGCGGGGTGGTGTCGATTGCATCCTCCTGGGTTCGGGTCGGGTGGCTGGCTAGCGGTACTGGCCGCTGCCTGCGCGGGCAACGTGGCCTGGGTCAGGGATCACGCTGTCCAGGTCGATCAGCCGGACCTGGCGACCTGAGCCGTGCAGCGGCATCCAAACCTGCCCGGCCGGGCAGGTTACCTGCGGGTCGATCGCCGCGGTGGCGATGCGCAGGCTGATCGAGTCGGCGCTCGCGGCGAGGGCGCGGCGGGCGGTCTGCTCCCGGCGCGGAGTCAGGAAGCAGAACAGCAGCGGCGCTATCGGCTCCTGATAGCGAGTCAGAACCTCCGCGAGGGCTGCGTAGTGGTTCAGCTTGCCCGCCAGTTGTGCCAGGTGCTCGCTGCCGGTGTCGTACTCCAGCATGAACGCGATCTAGCGGCCGTGTTCCGCCCAGACGCCTGCCCCATCCTTTTGTGGGAGCGATGAAAGCGCGGACAGGCTGAACGGGTACTGGTAGAAGAGCTCCGCCGTGTGGCTCTCGGTCAGCCAAGTCCGCAGTTCCCCTCCGCCTCGGCGGGCCTGAGCGGCCAGGGAGACAAAGAACCAGTTGGCTCCGATCATGTGGGTGAGTCGCTGGGACCGTTGCAGCGCAACCTGCCGCCCGGCACGCACCTGTGGTAGCCACTTCTTGTCATCGCGATCCTCAGCGCCCAGCAGCGTGGCGCCGAGTAGGCCCAGCAGGTAGTGCCACGGTGCGGACCCGGTCGGCCGGTGCGGCCGAAACCGATTCAGCGCGCCCCGCCGCGCGAGCGCATCGAGCCTGTGGCGCGCCGTGATGACGTTGCCGAAGGCGAACGCCGCGAGCTGGTCGGTGGTCAGCACCCGGTGCTCTGCGACCGCACGGACTAGATAGCGGTCGCGGTCGGTCAGACGGGCAGCCGCCCCTCAGCACGTCCTGGTCGTCGCCCACACCAGTCCGCCTCCGCCGCGCAGCGGGAGATTGTGACGCCATCAGTCATCAGTTCCGGTTCGGCACCACAGGTACGTTCCGCCGCTGACCAGCGGTCCTGCATGGTGCGGGCCCGGCCATTGCGTCGGCCGTTCTGGACATCCGGGCCAGAGTCCGGGCAACCATCCGGCCGGCGAGCCAGGGCAAGCGAAGGCCAGCGCAGCGAGGATTGGCAGGAGAGGCTGGTCAGTCAAAGCAATCACCTCGTAGGGAGAAGTCCGGATACTGTGATCGATTTTCACTTCCGGCGCCGAGATCGTTATGGATTTGGTGCTGCGTCCCCTAGGGCTGCCGCGAGTGCCGGGTGGCGGCGCGCGGCTGCCGCGTAGCCACGGCTGGCCGGTATGCAGCGGCGGGCCCCATATACAGAAATCCGGCTCGAGTGCCAGTTATTGACGCCGACACCGAAAATGGCGGCCGATGCCGGATCAGAGGGCCGCCGCGCGCCATTGGGCGGCCCTGCCAGGAGCGACGCCCTGTGCGGGCCGGTCGCGCCCTTATGAACGACGGGGTGGTCACCGGCGCCGGGCCCTGTGTCAGCCACCGTCTGGGCCGCACGGCGCCTCGAGGGCGCACGTCGTCATCTCCGCCAGGACGAGGTCGTTGCGGCGCGTCGGCGTTGAGGGCGGAGCCGAGTAGGTCAGTTACGGTGTCGGCAGCTAGCTCCCGTTAGCAGGAAAACGCGACGGCAGTAACGGAGAGTTAGCAGTCCATTGTTTACGGAGCTGCCGTTGGATGCGAGCCCCGACTATATGCGTCCCTGCGAATCCATGGAGCCGCGATGCGCGACGCTCAGATCCGCCGGTACTGCTCGGGTCAGCCAGCGCGTTATCCGGTTCCTCGCACCGCCTTAACTGGAAGCCGACGCTCATTGCCGCCCGCAGACAGCCGCCAGCCGGGGTCGGGATGAGGTGGTCGCTATGCACGGTTCGAACACCTGACAGCGTGCGTTGATCGCCTAGCCGCGGAGCCACGAGCCGGCCTCTGCCCTGCTATGCCATCGACCATCCCCGAACGGCTCAGCGGTGGCCATGAGGGATTTCGGGGCTATGTGCGGAGGCGCTAGAAGCGGACGATGTGCCAGCTGTGGCCGCCCTCGGTCGTGCGGTACAGGTGCTCTGGCGCGTAGTGCGTTGGTCCCACCACGAACCCGGTCTCAGCGGCGACAAAGATCGGGCCTGACCAGCCGCAGAACGAACCGCCTGACGTGATCAGCACGCTCCAGTGCAGGCCGCCGTCGAATGTCCCGAGCAGCGTATCCCCGCTCCCTCCCTCGGTCGCGAGGAAGGCGTGCCCGGTGTCCACGCGGACCGCGATGCCCTGCTTCTCGTACGCAGACTTAATCGTGGCGACTCCGTCACGGAAGTCTGTGCGCTCCGCAGAGGTGAACAGGTCGACGTCCTCGCTCGGACGCTTGAGGAACCCGTGCGCCTGAACGGCATAGCCGCCGGCAAGCGCGAACCCGAGGTCTGAACCCGCACGCAGCGCGACAAGCGCGAGCCGCTCGTGGAAGGCGTCCACTTACGCCGCGCGCCCGAGGCCAGGGAACCGGTCCTCCCACAATGCGCGCACGCGCGCCGGCAAGACGAGTTGTGGCCACAGCCGCATCAGGACCTGGGCGTTAAGGAATCGACGCAGGTCCTCCACGTGCGTGCTTTCTCTGATGACCCGCATGTAAAGCAGACGCGAGTCGCTGAAGTCGTCCAGGTTGTACTCCCGGCGCGGCCCCCAGTCCAGGTGACCGGGCAGTTCCACGACCCCCCTGGTCGGCCCGTCTAGTTCATCAAGGGTGTCCGGAACCGTGTAAGGCCGTGTTGCCGCATATCCCATCGCGCTCACGTTTCCAGTGTCCCTTAGCCGGCGTTGGAGGGGGCCATCGGCCGTGCGGCCGCGGATCTTGGACAGTGCAGCCAGCGCCGTCTCGTCGGCGCCAGGCAGAGTGTGCAGATACTTTTCTGTCGTCGCAATCGAGGCGTGACCGAGTCGCTCCTTTACGACCTGCAGGTCGGCGCCGCCCGCGAGCAGCCACGAAGCATGTGCGTGCCGCATGTCGTGCATGCGCACATGAGTGTCCAGTCCGGCGCGCTTTACGGCTGGCTGCCAAATCTGGCGCCGGAACCAGTCGCGGGGTATATGCCCATCGGTGTCGCGTGTTCGGGCGGCACGTGGGCTGTCGCGGCCGCCCGCGCGGCGCCTGGCGCGGTAGCTCGCATACGCATGCCGACAGAACCGGCACCGGCATCTGCCCGCTGCGTAGCCGCTCAGCGTGCCGTGCCGGTAATTCTTGCCGTTCTCGTTCGGCGCTGTCAGTCCAAGATCCGCGGGATCAGGTGCGGATGCGCGATCAGCTTCAGTCGACGCAGGTTCTCGGACAGCAAAGAGCAGGTCATGTCGTCCCAGCTCCCGGAGCCGCACGTGCGTGCCGATCTTGAAGGTGATCTGCTCGCTGAGCTTGAGTCGGCGGTACTCCCTGTCCTTTGGGTACTCCTTGACCAGGAACCGCCCGCGCTCGGGATGGAATCTCGGGTTGACCTCGATCACGGCGCGGCTGACCGTAAGGATCCTGGTTACGCAGTCCAGGTCGTCCGCCCGCAATTCTGACAGCTCGCCCCAGCGCAGTCCGCTCTCGATTGCCGTCTCGACCAGCAGCCGAGCCTCGGCACCCCGTAGCGCGTCATAGAGCACGTCGAACTGCTCGGGCGTGATGATCGTGCGCGGCTTCACCGGCACCGTCGGTGTTCGCACGCCCTTGCACGGGTGCAAGAACGTCACCTGGTCATTCAGCGCCGTGGAGAAGATCGCGCTGAGCATTGCTTTGTTGTTGCGGATGGTCTTCGGCGTCACGCCTTCGTCCTTCAGCCTGGCCACCCACGAGCGCACGTGCTCCGGCAAGATCTCCACCATTCGCCGCGGTCCGAACTCCGGCATGATGTGCTTATAGATCGAGTAGGTGTAGCCCTGCCGCGTGCTCAGCTCCACTTCGTGGCTCGGCAGCCAGATCTCCTCGACGTAGTGCCGGAACGTCATCCGGCCTCGCGCCGGATCGCCGATCCGGCCCTCTGCAAGCCTGGCCTCCGCGCGCTGCCATGCCTTATCCGCCTCCCTCTTGCTCGGAAACGTCCCGGCCGAGCGCTCGCGGCCCTTCAGGTCCCAGTAGTAGGCCGTGTAACGTGCCTTGCCGTCGCGGCTCGTCCGGTTGCGGCTGTAACCCACGACACGGACCTCCAAGATCGTTTGACCGTCATTTGACCGTGGACGTTGCGTCACCTCGTGTCAGCCGACGGCAGCAGCCATCACTCAGATGGCCATTCTACCGGGGATTATATGGCGTTGATCAACCGATGCCCAGGGTTCCATGAACAAACAAGGGGGCTCATAACCCAGAAGTCGCAGGTTCAAATCCTCCCCCCGCTACCAGGTAAGTGCAGGTCAGGGTCCGTAGGACTGCGGTCCGCGGGCTCTTTTGCTGCTAGTGGTGCGCGGACCGAAGGCAGAAACCTGGCCGTGGGTGTTACGCTCCTGCTCGTACCGCACCGGCAGCGGGCCTGTTGTCATCTCGGATTGTGTTCCTATGTTCGAGGAGGCCTGCTGATGGAATCTATTCAGGTGCGCCCCTTTCACCGCCGTGACCGCCAGCAGCTCACGGATCTGGTGAACGCCCACGCCGCGGCCGTGGTGCCGGGAATGGGGGTCTCGGTCAGCACCGTGCTCAGCGAGCTGGAGCGCCAGCCCGGCGAGTTCATCGTCGATCCATGGGTGAGCGAGCGCGCCACGCTGGTCGCCGAGCAGCGTGGCCGGGTGGTTGCGGCAGCCCACCTGCTCCGGTACTACGCAGACGAGCGGGCGGGGAAGGCTTACCGCGAATCAGGCGAGATCCACTGGCTGGTTTTCTGGCCAGAGGCGCCCGCAGGGAACCCGTACTGGCCAGACGCGACCAAGGCCGCAGAGGAGCTGATCGCTGCCTGCATCCAGCAGCTTGAGCGGTGGGGTATTAGCCGCCAGGACGCGGACGGCGACCTCCCCGTCCGCGGCGTCTATGGCGTACCCGAGCAGTGGCCGCACATCCTCAGCCTCTACCAGCGGGCTGGGTTCACCCACGCCGGGCACACCGAGGTCGTGTACCTCATCCAAGTCGCCGATCTCCCACACCCGGCGGAACCGCCCATCGCGGGGGTATCGGTCCGGCGGTCAGTCGGGTTGAACGGCACCCGACTGTCGGCCGTCTTGGGCGAAGAGGTGATCGGCTACATCGAGGTTGAAACCTTTGAGGAGGGAGAGCGGCTCTCCCGGCACGGGGGATGGGCCGACATTGGCAATCTTCAGGTCTCCGAGCAGCACCAGCGCCGCGGAGTGGCGACCTGGCTGCTGGGACAGGCCGCCGACTGGCTTCGGCTGGCACAAGTCGAGCGCCTCCTCGACTACGCGTGGCTGGAAGGCCAAGATCCCACCGGCCAGGACTACACCGGCTACCGAGCGTTCCTCGCCGAATCCGGCTTCAGCGAACTCACCCGCACCAAGCGGGGATGGACGCGGGCCCCGCACCAGCAATGATGAGGGCCGATCGTCGGGCACCTACACTCGCTGGTACCAGACGGGAGCCGTCATGAGCGCTGGGCCGATGCAGCTGACCGTTCTGGCCGTGCCGGACTGCCCGAATGCGCCCGTGCTTGGCGACCGGCTGGTGGCGGTCCTCGACGGCCGGGCCGGCGTCTTGGTATCGCAGCAGGTGATTTCCGATGAGGGCGAAGCGGCCCGGTGGGGCATGCGCGAATCGCCCACCTTGCTGATCGACGGCGCCGACCCCTTCGCCGAGCCGGGGCAGCAGCCGAGCATGTCGTGTCGGCAATACCGCGATGAGAGCTACTTCGCTAGCCCACTTCGGCGCCCGCTCGGCTAGGACCCTGCTGAATAACGCAGCGTGTTGCCGGCTATGTGTTCGACTTGCGTGGGATGATCTTGTTATGCAAGGTTGTGAGCGGGCGGACAGGCAGTTACTGGATGCGGCGGCGCTGGTCGGGCATCTGGTCCCGGAGGGCAGCGTGTTCGCGTTCCTGGCCGCTCATCGCCGGGAGGTGTTCCCGCCGGGACTGTTCGCGGACTTGTTCCCGGCTGTGACGGGGCGGCCGAGCCTGCCAGGCGAGGTCGCGGCGTCGGTGCTGGTGCTGCAGGCGCTGGGTGATCTGTCGGACCGGGACGCGGTCGCGGCGGTGCGGTGCGACCTGCGGTGGAAGGTTGCCTGCGGGCTGCCGCTGGATCATGAGGGGTTCCACCCGACGACGCTGACGTACTGGCGGCGGCGGCTGGCCGCCTCCGATCGCCCGGACCGGATCTTCGAGGCGGTGCGGGCGGTGATCGCCGCGACCGGGGTGCTGCGCGGGAAGACGATGCGGGCGCTGGACTCGGTGGTCCTGGATGATGCGGTGGCCACCCAGGACACTGTCACTCAGCTGATCGCGGCGATCCGCCGGGTCAGCCGGGAGGTCCCCGGCGCCGCCGTGGTCGTCGCCGCGGAGTGCCACGCCCATGACTACGGCGATCCCGGTAAGCCAGCCATCGCCTGGGACGACCGGGCCGCGCGGGACGCGCTGGTGTCCGCGCTGGTCAATGATGCGACCGCGGTCCTGGACGCGCTCGCCGCGGCTGAGCTGGAGGAGAAGGCGGCGCAGGCGGTGGCGCTGCTGGCCCTGATCGCCGGGCAGGACGTCGAGCCGGCTGAGGGCTCTGACGGGACGGACGGGCGGTGGCGGATCGCCCGCACGGTCGCCGCTGACCGGGTAGTCAGCACCGTTGACCCCGACTCCCGGCACGTGCACAAGAGCAGGCACCACCGGCAGGACGGCTATAAGGCCCACGTGGCGGTCGAGCCCGGCACCGGCCTGTTCACCGCCGGCAAGCTGACCAGGGCCGCCGGCGAGGACAACCATGAGGCGGTCGTCGGGCTAGACCTGCTGGCCGGCGAGGACGCCGGGCTGGAGGTCCTGGGTGACACCGCTTACGGCACCGGCCAGGCCCGCGCGGACCTGGCCGCCGCCGGGCACACCGCGATCATCAAGCCAGGGCCGCTGCGGCCCGCAGTCGACGGCGGGTTCACCATCGACGACTTCACCGTCAGCGAGGCAGACGGAACAGCGACGTGCCCGAACGGCATCACCCGGCGCATACCCCCTAGCCGCGTAGTCAACTTTGGCGTCGGCTGCAAGACCTGCCCGCTGCGCCCGAGGTGCACGACCAGGGCACAAGGCCGGCACCTGAACCTGCACGAGCATGACACGGTTTTGCGGCAGGCCCGCCGCGACTGGGCAGCCCGGCAGGATCTCCGCGACACCTACCGGCAGCACCGGCCCATGGTCGAGCGGTCCATCTCCTGGCTCATCGGCCCTAAGGGCCGCTGCCGCCAGCTCCGCTACCGCGGCATCCGCAGCAACGACCAGTGGCTGCACCTGCGGATGGCCGCCCTCAACCTCCGCCGCCTCATCAACCTCGGACTTGATGCCGCCCCAGACGGCAGCTGGATCATCCCCGGTCCAGCCTGACCCTCGCCGCCCAGCGCGGGCTGCAGGGCAGGACCACTTGACCATCACCCGGAACGCCTGCAAGCTGACAAGCACGGGAAGGGCGACCACGTTGCCGGCCCCCAGGGGTCTGGCTTACCTGCCGCACAGACGGCCTTGTCGGCGCCCTTCCCGCCCACCAAACCCTCTTATTCAGCGGCGTCCTAGCTCACGGGGCTGGCAGCTGCACTGTCCTGCCCGCGGAGTTCGGCGGCCAGGTTATAGGCGGAGCGAAGAGTGTCCGGGTGATCCTCGCCGAGCACCCGGCGGCGGCGTTCCAGCGTGTCCTGACCTAAGTCCCGGGCGGCCTGCACCTCCCCAATCTCGCGCAGGTCGGCGGCGAGGTTGTAGGCGGAGTACAGGGTGTCGGGGTGGTCCTCGCCGAGCACCCGGCGGCGGCGTTCCAGCGTGTCCTGGTCCAGGTTCCGGGCGGCCTGGACGTCACCGAGCTCGCGCAGGTCGGCGCCCAGATTGTAGGCGGAGTACAGGGTGTCGGGGTGATCTTGGCCCAGCACCCGGCGGCGGCGTTCCAGCGTGTCCAGGTCCAGGTCCCGGGCGGCCTGCACCTCACCAAGCTCCCGCAGGTCGGCGGCCAGGCTATTCGCTGACCGCAAAGCGCTGGGGTGGTCCTGGCCCAGCACTCGCCGCTGGCGAGCCAGGTTGTCGTCGTCTAGGTCGCGGGCCGCCTGCACCTCACCAAGGTGGCGCAGATCGACAGCCAGATTGTGGGCGGACAAAAAAGTGTCCGGGTGGTCGTCCCCCATGACGCGCCGCCGGCGCTCTAGGGTGTCCCGGGTCAGGTCACGGGCTTCGGCATACCGGCCCAGCTCCAGGAGCGCCCAGCCGAGATAGTGCGCGGCCATCAGTGTGTGCTCATGATCTTCGCCGAGCCGATCGCGCCACTGCTGGTAAAGATGGCTGGCGAGATCGCGGGGTGTCCGGGAATCGCCGCGCTCAATCAAATACCAGCACGCGCGGCGAACGAGCTCGCGCAGCGCCGGGTTATCGGAGGCGGCCAGGTCGGCCGCGAGCACGTGCGGCATCAGCTGTGCCCACCGAGCCCAGGTTTCAGGATTGGTCGGGTCGCCGGGGTAGCTATCGGCCAGGATCGCCTCGGCGCACCTGCGGGTGGCGGCGGCGCGGTCCGGGGCGAGCTGATCGCGGAGGATGGCCTGGGTGAGTCGGTGCATCTGCAGACCACGGTGGTCGACGCGAACCAGTGATTGCTCGGCCAGGTGCGCCAGGGTCTGCCGCCAGGCCAGCGGATCGGCCGCCCGCTCTGCCAGCCTGCCAGGAAGCAGGCCAGCCGCATCGGTGAACATCGCTTCAGGGATCGGGTCAGGAGCGAGGAAGGCGCACAGACTGGCCAGCTCAACAGCGGCTGGATCGTGCGCCGCTAGCTGGGCTGCCGTCATAGCGGTGGCGGCTGCCAGCGACTGCGGGTAAGTCCCCGGCACCGCTCGGTCGAGCAGCTGACCGGCACGGGTCTGCAGCAGGCGCACGTACTGACTCGCCGACATTGCGGTGCCGACCACGAAGCCAGCAGCCTGAGCGATGGCCAGCGGGAGGTCACCGAGTGCGGCGGCGAGCCGGTCGGCATCGGCTCCGGAGATTCCGGGAACCCTGTGCTGCAGCATCTCGACCGATTCGGCCCGGGCAAGCACGTCGACCTCGACCGGCGAGGCGACCTCATCCCAGCCGCGCTCGCGGGAAGTGATCAGCACGTGCCCGCCGGCTCCGGGCAGCCACGGCGTCACATCAGCGGGTGCGGTGGCGTTGTCGAATATCAGCAGCCATCGGCCGTGCTGCCGCAATTCGGCCAGTACCGCGGCCCGCGCGGCCTCGCTGCTTGCCCCCGGTGGAATGCACCCCAGTCCATGGCCAAGACTGGCGACCTGGTCGCCTACGAGCCTGCTTTGCTCGGCGTTGATCCACCAGGCCATGTCGTAGCTTTCGGCGAAACGATGCGCGTACTCGGTCGCTAACTGGGTCTTGCCCACCCCGCCCATCCCGTACAGCGCCTGCACCACCGCTGCTTGCCCGCCCTGCAACCGCTCCCGCACCGCAGCCAGCAGGTCTTCGCGGCCGGTGAAGGCCGGATTGCGGGCCGGGATGTTCCACAATCGCGGCTTTGTACCAGTCAGCCGGTGATCGGAGCTCCGGATGGCAGTCAGTACATCCTCGGCCGGAACGCGCCCGCGTGCCGCCAGCACGAACACCACGCTGACCGACTCGGCCATGCCCAGCGCCCCGGCCAGCAGCGTGGCGGTGTCCTTGCGCGCGGTACGGTTGATACCTCGCTCCAGGTCGCTGACCGCCCGCAGGGAAAGACCGGCCGCCTGCGCCAGCTCCTCTTGCGTTAGCTTCGCCTCACCGCGTAGCTGCCGCAGCAGCGCGGCGAAAGACAGCAAAGACTGCTCCGTCACGGCCAACGCCCTTCGCAAGCCCGCCCCTCGCCACCGTGCTACCCCGCCCCAGTGGCGACACAGCGCCAACGGTACGGCGGCCTTGCGCGGAGTTGTATCCCGCGCATGAGCTACCAGTATTCCAGTGGCGCGGCGAACGCCAAACTAACCTCGGGCGCATCGGTGCTGTCCGAAACGGCTGCCCGTACTTCGAGCAGCCGTACCTGTGGGTCTTCCTGTGGGTGGCTACGTATGGTGCATGCGCCAGTCGCCCGCCAGCCTGTAACCGCAAGCCATCCACGCTACGAGGCCAACGCGCCATGGCCAGCCGGACCGCAGGGCCGCCCGCCTCGCCCCCGGCCGCCGGCAGGCCGCGACCGACGACACCGCTGGCGAAGGCAAGCGGAGAAGGAACAGGTCTGTAATGACAGACGACCAGACGCGGACTGGACCGTCGCGGCGGCGGTTGCTGGCGGGAACGGGCGCGGCGGGCGCGGGACTGCTGGCGGCGTCGGCAGGGGTGTTGCCGGGGGTGGCGGGCAGTGCCCGGGCGAGCACGGCC
>JBAUAR010000326.1:0-3726 GCA_049675875.1 Streptosporangiaceae bacterium | reverse complement strand
TTCCCTCACCGGGCTCGCCCTCGCGAGCGGTTGTCGCGCATCGCCACGTCAGCCCAGCGCCCGCAGGCGCGCCGCGGCCTGCTCCGGTAGCACGTCGCTGGCGAAGGCGTCCATCCCCGACTCCGATCCGGCCAGATACTTGAGCTTGTCGTCGCTGCGCCGGAACGTGAAGAGCTCCAGGTGCAGCGCGAAGTCGCGGCGCCCGGATTGGGCCGGCGCCTGGTGCCAGCCGCACACGTACGGCGCGGGATTCGCGAACAGCCGGGCGAACCGGCCGAGCAGATCGAGCTGGAAGTCCGCGAGTTCAGCCCGCTCCGCGGGCAGCAGGCTCGCGAGGTCGGGTACCCGCCGTAGCGGGTAGCAGTGCAGCTCATAGGGCCAGCGCGCGGCGTGCGGGACGAATGCGATCCAGTGACGGCCCGCGCGCACCACCCGGCTATCAGCCGCCCGCTCGGCCGCTACCACATCGTCGAACAGGTTGCGGCCGGTCCGCCGCGTGTATGCCCGCGCGGACTGCAGCATCCGGCCGGTCCGCGGCGTCACGAACGGGTAGGCGTAAATCTGCCCGTGCGGGTGCGGCTGGGTCACCCCGATCTCACGACCGCGGTTCTCGAAACAGTAAACCTGCGCGACGCCGGGCAGCGCGGTCAGCTCGGCGGTCCGGTCAATCAGGGCCTCGGTCACCAGGGACACCTGGTCCGCGCTGAGGTCGGCGAACGACGCGTCGTGATCGCTGGTGAAACAGATCACCTCGCACCGGCCCGCCGAAGGGCGGACCGGCGGCAGTTCGCCGCCCTGACTCGCTGGCCCGCGCCCCCGCGAATCGGCCAGCGCCGGGTACCGGTTCTCGAACACCACGACCTCATAGTCGCTGGCTGGGATCTCCGTAAGCCTGCCACCCGTCGACGGACAGAGCGGGCAGTCGGCCGCGGGCGGCAGGTAGCTGCGGTCCTGCCGGTGCGCGGCGTACATCACGGAGGTGCGCAGCAGGGGGTCGTAGCGCAGCTGGCAGTCGGCCTCGGCGGGCGGCAGCCGCCGCCGGTCGGCGGCGTCGCGCCCCGGCCGCGTGGTGGCGTCGAAATAAATGAGCTCGCGCCCGTCGGAGAGCCGCATAGCGGTCTTCCGCACGTCGCGAGTCGGGATCACAAGGCAGCATCATGCCGGGCCGCCGGCCAGCACGACAGCCCGGTGCCGGGAGACCGACGACGCCATGTCCGTGGCGAGGTCTACGGTGGCGGTCATGACCGCGAGCGTCCCGCCCGGAGGCGAGCCATGACCGAACGCCTGACTGCCACCCAGTTCGCCGAGTCCGGCGGCGTGGAGGACTGGCGGGTGCTCTGGGGCGCCGGATACGCGTCCGCATACTTCGCGACCGGCACGTTCCAGGCCGGGGTCGCCCTGGTGCAGGCCATCGGCGAGCTGGCCGCAGCCGCCCACCACGACCCCGACGTCGACCTGCGCGCCGAGGGCGTCACTGTGCGGCTTTTCACCGCTGGCAGCTACGGCCTCACCGAGCGCGACGCCAGCCTGGCCCGTCAGATCTCCGCGGCAGCGCGCCGACAGAACGCGCCGGCCGACCCAGCCGCGGTGCAGCACGTCCAGATCGCGATCGACGCGCTCGACATTGGCCGGGTGCGGCCGTTCTGGCACGCCGTGCTTGGCTATCCGGAGTTCGGCGACGAGGATCTGCTCGACGTGTATCGGCGCGGGCCGTCGTTCTGGTTCCAGCAGATGGACGCTGAACGGCCGCAGCGCAATCGCTTCCACGTCGACATCTACGTGGGGCCCGACCAGGTACACGCCCGCATCGCCGCAGCACTGGCCGCCGGGGGCAGCATCGTCAGCGACGCGCACGCGCCGCAATGGTGGACCCTCGCCGACCCCGAGGGCAACGAGGCTGACCTTGCCATCTGGGGCTGACGGGCCGACGATCGGAAATATGCCCGGACTGATTACGAAGCTGCTGCCAATCCTGCACGTCGAGAACCCCGACGCTGAGCGGCGCTTCTACGAGCAGCTGGGCTTGCGCACTACCTACGAGGGCCCTGAGTACCCGGGGTTCATCGCAGTCGGCAACGACGCGGTCGAGTTCGGCCTCAGCCGCCGCCCCGGCGCCGACCCGGCGGCCCCGACTGTGACCTGGCAGCTTGGCGTGAGCGATGTGGACGCGGCCATCGCTGCCTGCGAGCGGTCGGGTCTGTCCTTCGAGGTGGTGACGGAGCGCCCACGCGCGGACTGGACCTACCGGGTCGTCACGGTGCGGTCCCCGAACGGCATGGAAGTCCTGCTCGAGGAGCAGGCACCGGCCGCCTGACTACGCGAACGGCGCGCGGCCAGGAGCCGGGAGCGCCGGTCAGCTGAGGCCGGGCGGGCCGCGGAGCTCGGCGCGGAGCTGGCCTGGGCTGGCATGGGCGCAGCTGGACTGGGCGGGCAGCGGGTGGCGCAGATCAGCCGGGGAAGACGTCGGCGAAGATCCGGCCGAGCGCCGGGATCCGGTCGGTCTTGTCGGTCGACCACAGCGCGACGGCGCCGTCCGCGCCTGCGCCCGCGAGCGCGCTCAGCTGGGCCGCGAACTCGGTCAGGTCGTCGGGCACCAGCACGAACACCGTCTTGGTGATCTCGGCCGGATCGCGGCCAGCTTGCTCGCAGTGCCCCGCGAGCACGTCGAACTTGTGGCGCACCGTGGCCGGGTCACCGGCAACGTTGCACGCGTCGCCGTACCGCGCCGCGAGAGCGAGGGTGCGGCGCTCCCCGCCACCGGCCACCAGCACCGGGATGGCGCCGGCGAGGGGTCGGGGCGAGTTCGGCGCCGCGCGGACCGCGTAGTGCGCGCCGTCGACGGACGCCTGCTCGTCCCGGAACAGCGCGCGGCAGACCTGCAGCGCCTCGCCGAGACGGTCCATCCGCTCGGCGACAGCCGGGAACTCGAACCCGTACGCCTCGTGCTCCGATGCGTCCCAGCCGGCGCCGATGCCCAGCACCGCCCGGCCACTGGAGAGCACGTCGAGCGTGCTGACCGCCTTGGCGAGCAGCGCCGGGTTGCGCAGCGTCACCGGGCTCACCAGCGCCAGCAGGCGCACCGACCTGGTTCGCATCGCCAGTGCACCGAGGACCGTGTAGGCCTCGAACATCGGCGAACTCGGGCCGCCGCCCACGGCATTCTGCTGCAGGTGATCCGGTAGCGACACCGCGTCGAAGCCGGCCACCGCTGCGCTCTCGACAGCCCGGCAGAGCCGATCGAACACGCCGCGACCGTCGTCGAGGCTGCCATAGGAGCCGAAGTGGATGCCGCGCCGGAACAGCGCCTTCCCGGCACTTGCGGATGTCTCGGGCACGCGCTCACGATAACAGTGAGCTCACCGGGACCAGCCGGGATGACCGTGCTGGGCAGCGCGGGCGTGGTGACGATTGAGATCCGCGCTGCACTGCGGGAACGACCGGGCGTCAGACCGGGTCGGCGACCGAAGCGAGCAGCTCCGCCCTGGCCTGATCCACGGCCGCGAGGATCGCGCCGCGCAACACCGGTGCGCCGTCGACGGCAGTCGGCACCACGGCAGGCCGGGCCGGGCTGATCCGGCCGACCTCGGCCGCGACCCTGCTGGCCAGCTCGCCGCCGCCCCCCAGGCCGACGTCCCCGCCGAGTACGACCAGGCCGGGATCGAGCACGACGGAGACCGCGGCCACGCCGGTCGCTACCCGCCCGGCGAGCTCGGTCAGGAAGGCGGC
>JBAUAR010000325.1:0-4677 GCA_049675875.1 Streptosporangiaceae bacterium | reverse complement strand
CGGCCGGCCCGGCCGGCCCGGCCGGACAGGACGGCGCCGACGGGCTCACGATCCTGAGTGGCTCCGGGCCGCCAGCTAGCAACATCGGCGTCGTCGGCGACTTCTACATCGACACCACGGCTGACGTTCTCTACGGGCCTGCCGCAAACGCCTTCTCCTGCCTGCAGAAGCAGTGCGCGGTCTGGCCAGCTACTGGCGTCAGCCTCGTCGGCCCGGCCGGGCCTTCTACCGCCGGGCCGGGCGGCCTGGACGTGACCCTCGTCATCGCCACCAACGCTGAGGACAGCGTGTCCGCCATCGCGTTCTGCCCCGCCGATCACCCGTTTGCGATCGGCGGCGGCGGCAGCGTGGCGGAATCCGCGCCCGAAATCGACGTGCCGGGGTTCGGCAACAGCGCCGATCCGGAACACGCAGGGGCGGCGCAGTCAAACCAAACCCCCAACGCGTGGTTCGTGGCGACCAACACCACCCTTGACTCGGGCGCCGGGACCGGCGGAGCAATCCACGCGTACGCCATCTGCGCGCAGTAGCAGCAAGATTTGGCTTGCCCAGCCAGGCTGGCAGCCCGTCCGAGCCGGGCCACGCCACTACCACGCGCGCTGATCAACATGGGCCGCCAGCTCCAGGCCCGGCGCCTGACCGCAGGCGTCAGGCGGCACCCGCCCTGACGCTCCGAACCATGACGTAGGTTATCCAGACCAGCAGTGGCAGTCGGCACGACCCCGACGACGCGGCAGCCGTTACTCTCGGTAAGTTGGCTCTTACATTCAGTTCACCGGTTGGATAGGCGAGCGATGAGCGAGATCACTGACGGCGACGGACGCACGCGTCGGCCCTGCAAGGATCTCGGGTCCGCGCCGCGCCCACGATCCTTGATCGGTCACCGGGTGGCTGTAGCGCAGTGAGCGGCAGCGATCCCGTCGTGTCGATGATCGGCCCGGGCTCCGCGCCGGCGATGCTGGCCGCGCGGGCCCTCTTGGCTGGCAACGGCGTGGCGCATCGTTGGATCGATACCGACACTGATCCCGTGGGCCAGCTGCTGGCCGAGAATACCCGCCTCGGTGTCGAGCTGCCGCTCGCCGTGTTCGCCGACGGCTTTCAGCTGCCGGCGCCACAGGAGTTCGTTGACCCCGTCCGCGTGCGCGATCGACCCGCAATCAGCAGAGCAGGCGCCCCGCCCCTCGGGCGCGCCCCTGAGCGCACCGCTGCCGGCGGTGAGCAGCATGTCGGGACGGCCGTCCCGGCGCGAACGGCGCCGCAGCACGCCGAGGCGTATCTGCGGAGCACGAAATGGCGCAGCGAGCTGGCGCGCCGCACTGGGCTGCACACGCAGCCCAGGCACGAGCTCTACGACGTCGTCATCGTCGGCGCCGGCCCTGCGGGGCTCACGGCTGCCGTGTACGCCGCCTCCGAGGGGCTGCGCACGGTCGTTGTCGAACGCGTAGCCCCCGGTGGCCAGGCGGCCACCAGCGCGCGGATCGAGAACTACCCCGGCTTCCCGCAGGGCATCAGCGGCGCCGAGCTCGCGACCGGCGCCCACCAGCAGGCGCTGCGGTTCGGCGCGGAGATCCTCGTGGGCGTTGAGATCAATCGCGCTGAGCCTAACCCCGACGGCATCGAGTTGTCCCTCAGCGGCGGCGGGCACGTACGCGCATGCAGCGGCGTGATCGCCACCGGCGTCGCCTACCGGCGTCTCGACGCTCCCGGCATCGAGGAACTCGTGGGCAGCGGCGTCTCCTACGGGTCAGCCCCAGCACAGGCCGCCGGCCACCGTGACCAGGACGTGGTGCTCGTCGGTGGAGCGAACTCCAGCGGCCAGGCGGCGCTGCACCTCGCGTCCTATGCCCGTTCCGTGACGATGATCGTCCGCGCCAGCTCACTGGATGAAGCGGGCATGTCGCGCTACCTCGTCGACGGTATCAGCGCACAGCCGAACATCACTGTGCTCACGCGCGCTCACGTCATCGCTGCCGACGGCCACCCGCGGCTTGAGACCGTGACCGTCGCCGACCCTGATGGCCACCAGCGCCAGATGCGGACCGACGCGATGTACGTGCTGATCGGCGGACAGCCGCTGACCGTCGGCGTCGAGGGCTGGCTGCGCCGCGACGAGGACGGCTACCTCGTGACCGGCGCCGATCTCCGCCACAACAGCCAGACGGCGTCGTGGCCGCTGGCACGCGACCCGCTGCCGCTCGAGTCAAGCCAACCCGGACTGTTCGTCGCCGGCGATATTCGCCACGGCTCGATCAAGCGCGTCGCGTCCGCTGTAGGAGAAGGCGCGATGGCAATCGCCATGCTGCACACCCACCTCGCCCAACATCCCGCCGATCGCCAGACCGCTACCGCCGCCGGCAACACGAGCTCCGCGAAGGCGCCCGGTAGCGCCCACCCGGACCGGGCCCGGCGTGAAACAGCTTCCGAGTAGCCGGGCAAGCCTCAGCGAGTACCTGTGGAAGCGATCGAGGCGCTGGCGGTGACGTCGTCGCGCTGCTCGACTAGCTAAGGATCGGCGAAGCTGATCTGTCGGCTTCAGCCTCGGCGGTCTCATCGCCGACGCCGTCGCGCCCCGCGCAGGTTTCGTCCTAGTGACGGTTGACGGCGACGACGAGGTCCGCCTGGGTCGGCAAGTGGCGGTAGCCGGTCGCGATCCCGACCCCGACTTCGGCCGTTGATCAGGTACCGCGAGAAACTCGCGAGAGAACTTCTGCCTGAGCACGGCTGTCAGCCAGGTTTCCGCAGGTCAGGTAGGCGCCGCGGGCAACGACTAACGGCCTCCGGAGCCGTGTGCGCAGGTTCGAATCCTGCTGGGGGCACCATCGCTCACCCCAAATAAATTGCAGGTCAGCGATCTGCGCTCCGATCTGGGCTAGGTCAGCAGCGGACCCACAAGCCAAGTCCGTCGCCGTCTGGGCCGAAGCCCGCGGCCTGCGCCATGGCTGCCGCGCTGGCGAACTCCCGGCCGATGCTGACCGGGTCATGTGCGTCGCTGCCGAAGCTAACCGCCTCGCCGCCCTCAGCCCGCCACCAGCGCAGCAGGCTGGCATCGAGCGGGAGCCAGCCGCTCGTGTTGATCTCCATCGCGCGGCCGCTGCTGGCAAGCGCGCGCAATGCCGTGCGGTATTCGGCCTCGAAGTCGGTGCTCCGATATTCGCCCTGGCGGCCCGGCCAGTATCGTGCCGCGTAGTTGATGTGCGCGAGAACGGCGAAGTGGTCGGACGTTTCGATCATCGTGGTGACCTCGGCCAGGTACTCCCGGACGACTTCGGCGTCCGGCACATCGGCGTAGCGCTCCGCGACGTCGGCGAAGCCGGCCGGGCGACGTAGCGAATGCAACGACCCGACCACTAGCTCGAATCCGCTGCTCGCCAGCGCGGCGACCGCCTGCGGATGCAAGTGCGGGTCGCCAAGCTCCATCGCCCGCGCACACGCTTGCCGCATCGACCCGTTCGGCGCGTCGACCGACCACTGCGTGTGTACATGCTGATCAGCCGGGAGCACCTAGCGATTCTCTGCCGGGCAGGCTAGCTGGGACGGCCGTGCTCTACCTCGTCCTCGAATTCCTGGATGCGGCTGGCCAGCCGGCCGGCGAGGTCGGTCTGCTGCTCCCACTGGGACTCTTCCAGCAACTCCCTGGCCTGCGTCAGCGTCGAGTTCCGGGTGAGACCGTCCCGGCGCCAGCCGTCAAGGTCCAGCGTCAGTTGCCGCAGCACGACCTCGATGCGGGCCGTCAAGTCCTCGCGCTCGCTCACCAGACCCCCATACCCAGCTAGCCGCGGGGGCTCCCGCCCGGTCACCTGGTCGCGTCTTCGGCCGGTCCCTGCCGGGTATCAACTGAGCCTGCGGCGCCCGCCTGCTAGGCGGGCCACGGTGCGGACATCTCGTCCGGATCCCACATCCAAGCGACGTTGTACTACCGGCTGTCTCGGAAGGGGAACCAGCGATATGAGTAACAAACCGAACGTCGTTCTCGTCCACGGTGCGTGGGCCGACGGGTCTAGCTGGAACGGCGTCATCCGGCAGCTGCAAGCCGACGGCTACAACGTGACCGCCCCGCAGTTCCCGCTGACCTCGCTCGCCGACGACGTCGCGCGACTCCGGCAGGTGCTCGCCCTGCAAGACGGTCCGACTATCGTCGCCGGGCACTCCTACGGCGGCCAGATCATAACCGCTCTCGGCATCGACGCGCCCAACGTCGCCGGCCTGGTCTATATCGCCGCGTTCGGCCTTGATCAGGGCGAGTCACTAGGCGCGCTGCTGTCCCAGGGACCGCCAACGCCGGCCCTGCAGCATCTCTTCACCGACCAGCAGGGCTTCGCCTGGCTGCCCGAAGACGACTTCATCCGGCACTTCGCAGCCGATGTCGACCCCACCATGGCACGTGCCCTGCACGCTGTTCAGCAGGCGCTCGCCGGCTCGACCTTCACCGACGTCATGACCGCCCCGGCCTGGCGCTCACATCCCGCCTGGTTCCTGGCCGCCAGCAATGACCAGGCCATCCCGCCCGACGCCGAGCGGCAGTTCGCCAGCCGGATGGGCGCCGTCACCATCGAGGTCCCGTCCAGCCATCTCGCGATGGTCTCCCATCCGGCCGAGGTGACCCAGCTGATTGAGACAGCCGCGGGCGCCGTCCCGGCCATGGCGTGACCGCGGCCAGGACGCGACCGCGCGATCCCG
>JBAUAR010000324.1:0-5325 GCA_049675875.1 Streptosporangiaceae bacterium | reverse complement strand
GCGCTGGCCTGCGCGCGGCTGCTGCCGGCCCGGTGCCTCGCAGCTGCGACGATGGCGGGGGTCGCGCCGTACGCCGCCGACGGTCTGGACTGGCTGGCGGGCATGGCCGACGACAACGTCGCCGAGTTCACCGCCGCGCTGCACGGCGAGGCCAAGCTGACCGAGCTGCTCACCGCCGCGACGCCGCTGCTGCAGCAGCTCTCCAGCGAGCAACTGGCCGACGGGCTCGGCGACCTGGTATCCGCAGCCGACAAGGCAGCCTTGCACGGCGAGCTCGCTGACTACCTGGTAGCCAGCTTCCGGTCCGGCCTGCGGCCGGGAATCGACGGCTGGCGCGACGACGACCTGGCATTTGTCCGGGACTGGGGGCTGTCGCTCAATGTCGGCGCACCGGTCGCGGTCTGGCAGGGCGACCAGGACCATATGGTCCCCGCCGCGCACGGAGCCTGGCTCGCCGCGCATGTGCCAGGCACGCGCAGCCACTTCGTGCCCGGCGCGGGTCACCTCAGCCTGCCGATGGACGACGTCATCGACGACCTGATCGAGCTCGCTGGCCGCTGACTGGTCAGTCCGCTCAGCACTGCGTGGTGGCGTACCATCTGGTGGCCGGTGACCGAGAGATCGAGCTGGAGGTGGCCGTGGCTGACGTCCTGTGCGACCAGCGCGACAGCATCGCGCTGGTGACGCTGAACAGGCCCGCCCGGCGCAACGCGCTGTCGGGCGCGCTGCTCGCAGCCCTGCGTGCCACGATGGCCGACCTGGACGCCCAGCCTGGAGTGCGGGCGATCGTGCTGACCGGTGCCGACCCGGCGTTCTGCGCGGGCCTGGACCTCACCGAGCTCGGCCAGCCCGACAGCCAGCTGGCGGCGGCCGGGTCTGGCCCCGTGCTGCCGCCGCTGAGCACGCCGCTCATCGGCGCGATCAACGGCGCCACGGTCACCGGCGGCCTCGAGCTAGCGCTGGCGTGTGACTTCCTCATCGCGTCCGAGCGGGCGACCTTCGCCGACACGCACGCGCGGCTCGGAATCATGCCCGGCTGGGGCATGACCTGTGCCCTGCCGGAGGCTATCGGCGTGCGCCGCGCGCGGCAGCTGAGCGCGACGGGGAACTTCATCGACGCTCGAACCGCATTCGCCTGGGGACTGGTCAACGATGTGGTGCCGCACGGCGACCTGATCGAGGTCACGCTCGGGCTCGCCGGCGACGCTGCTGCCAACGACGCGGCCGCGGTGCGCACGATCTTCGCCACCTATCGCGAGCAGGTCATTGCCGAGGCCGCGGCCGGCATCGAGGATCGGGCCAGGGTGCGGTGGCACGCGGCGGGCATCGATCGCGCTGAGGTCGCGCGGCGCCGGGATGGGGTCATCGAGCGCGGCCGATCGCAGGCCGGCACCGGCTGACCGGCCGGGATGGGTCATCGAGCGCCGGGCCGCAGGCCGGCGACGGCTGACCGGTGCCGTCACGTCCCATCCCGCGGATGTCGGCGCGGTGCTGACCGCACGCTGGCGTCCGCTGCCATCGGCTGCTGCTTCCCCGGCAGCGACCTCGCTTATGCAGGTCCTTCGTGGCCATCGTGACTGCCGGCGGCCGCGGCCAGCCGACGCAGAGCCAGCCCGGCGTACAACGCGGCTCCCGCGCTGAGCACCCCGTCGTCGAAGGTGGCGTACTGAGAGTGGTTGAAGGGCGCCGCCGTGTAATCCTCGCCAGGCGGCGTCGCGCCGAGGAACACCATTGCGCCGGGCACCTCGGCGAGAATCCTGGAGAAGTCCTCGGCGCCCGTCACCGGCCTGGCCATCGGCGTGAAGGCCCCGTCGCCGAACAGCGCTGCCACCGTGTCGGCCGCGAAGGCCGCCTCGGCCGCGTCGTTCACGGTCACGGGGTATTCCTGGCTGTACACGGCATCCACTTCCAGGCCATGCGCAGCGGCGACGCCTTCGCATACCCGGACCGTCTCCCGCGCGACCTTGTCCCGGACCTGCTGGGAAAAGGTGCGGACGGTCGCGTCGAAGGTCGCGGTCTCCGGTATCACGTTGCGCCGCGTGCCGGCGTGGAACGAACCCACCGTGAGGACGGCCGGTTCCAGCGGGTCGATGCCGCGTGTCATGTACGTCTGCAGCGCCAGCGCCATCTCGCAGGCGGCCATGACGGGATCGCGAGCCAGGTGCGGCGCGGACCCGTGGCCGCCGACCCCGCGCACGCGGACACCGAGGGCGTCTGAGGCCGCCAGCATCGGGCCCGGCCGGGTGGTGAAGGTGCCGTGCGGCGTTCCTGCCGACATGACGTGCAGCGCGTACGCGGCGATGGGGCGGCCGCCCGCCGCGTCCAGGACGCCCTCGGCGATCATGTGACCCGCGCCGTCGCAGGCCTCCTCGCCCGGCTGGAACATGAAGATCACGCTGCCCGCCAGCTGATCGCGGGCCTGTGCGAGCAGATGCGCGGCGCCCACGAGCATCGCGGTGTGCAGGTCATGGCCGCAGGCGTGCATCGCGTCGTCGGTCCTGGCCCGGTAGGGCACCCCGGTCTTCTCCTCGATCTGCAGCGCGTCCATGTCACCGCGCAGCAGCACTGCCGGGCCGGGCCGGTTTCCGCGGAGGACTCCGGTCACCGACGTCAGTGTGCTGCCGGTGGTGATCTCCAGCGGAAGGCCGCCCAGCGCGCCGAGCACCCGCTTCTGGGTGCCGGGCAGCTGCAGCCCGACCTCCGGCTCGCGGTGCAGCGCGTGCCGCAACTCGGCCAGATCGCCGCTGAGCGAGGCGGACTTTTCCACCACATCCATGAGGATCGTTACCGCCTGCCGTTTTCGTTCTGGAATCTGCCAGGTCCAGCCTAACTGCGAGCGTTCGCGGCACGCTGCCGATGGGCATGCGCGCGTCGACCGGTGACAGACTCGTGTCATGACATACGTGGCTGCAGCGGACAGGTACGACGGCAAGGTTCCCTATCGCCGGTCCGGGCGGAGCGGACTGAAGCTGCCGGCGATCTCGCTCGGGCTCTGGCAGAACTTCGGCGGCGAGACACCGCTCGATACCCAGCGCGCAATCCTGCGACGGGCGTTCGACCTCGGCGTGACGCACTTCGACCTGGCGAACAACTACGGCCCGCCGTATGGCTCGGCGGAGGCCAACTTCGGCGAGATCCTGCGCAGCGACCTCCGGCCGTATCGCGACGAGCTGATCGTGTCGACCAAAGCGGGCTACGACATGTGGCCGGGACCATACGGCGAGTGGGGTTCCCGTAAGTACCTGCTGGCGAGTCTCGACCAGTCGCTGGCCAGGCTCGGTCTGGACTACGTCGACATCTTTTACAGCCACCGGTTCGACCCGCGGACACCGCTCGAGGAGACCATGGGCGCGCTGGAAATGGCGGTGCGGTCCGGACGGGCGCTCTACGCCGGCATCTCCTCATACGCAGCGGACCGCACCGCCGAGGCGGCCGCGATCATGCGGCAGCTCGGCACGCCGATCCTCATGCACCAGCCGTCGTACTCGATGCTCAACCGGTGGATCGAGGGCGATCTGCTCGACGTCCTGGCCGCAGAGGGTATCGGCTGCATCGCGTTCTCACCGCTCGCCCAGGGCCTGCTGACGGGTCGGTACCTGGACGGAATTCCGGCCGGGTCGCGGGCCAGCCGGGACGGCTCGCTGTCGGCTGACCAGCTCAGCGAAGCGAACCTCGCGCACGCCCGCGCGCTGAACGAGATCGCCAGGTCCCGCGGCCAGTCGCTGGCCCAGCTCGCGCTGTCCTGGGTACTCCGCGACAAGCGCGTCACCTCGGCCCTCATCGGCGCGAGCAGCGTGGCTCAGCTAGAGGAAAACCTGGCCGCGGCGGATCGGTCGGAGTTCACGGCCGACGAGCTCGCGGCGATCGACAACCAAGCGGTCGATGCGGGCGTCAACATCTGGGCTAGCCCGAGCGAGAACTGACCGGTGGGACGGTTCGCGTCGCTATCCGAGTGCGGCCGGCCGGCACCCGGCTGGCGAGGATAGGGCGAGGCATTGTGAGAGCGTGGCTGGCGTGAACCTTGAGCAGGTAACGGCGGAGCTGCGGACCGCGGTGACTGCGTTCGATGCGGCCACGCCAAGGGAGCTCAGTTCCCGCGCGCGGTTTCTGACCGAGCTCGACCGGCTGCCGGACCCGTTCGACCGGGCCGCGGACCCGGTGCACGTGACCGGCTCGGCCATCGTGGTCGGACCCCGCGGCACCGTACTGCACTGGCACAAGCGGATGGGTGGCTGGATGCAGCCGGGCGGGCACGTCGACGCCGGCGAGTCACCGTGGCAGGCCGCGCTGCGCGAGGCGCACGAGGAGACGGGCCTGCCGGTCCGCCACCCCCGCGGCGGACCGCGGCTTGTCCACCTCGACGTTCATCCGGCCGGACCGCACGTCCATCTCGACGTGCGGTACTTGCTGCTCGGTACGGATGCCGAGCCGTCCCCGCCGGCGGGGGAGAGCCAGCAAGTGCGCTGGTTCAGCTTCGCGGACGCGATCGCCGTGGCTGACCCCGCGCTGGTGGATGGGCTGCGGAGGGTCGCGGCTGACCGGGCCTGACGGTCAGAGGAATGGAGGCAGGCATGGCGGGATTCGCGCTCGGCCCCGGTGAGGGCGACGCTTACGGTTTCCACGGCGCCACCGTAGTGATGAAGGCGACCAGCGCGGCGACGCTCGGGCAACTGGCCGTGATGGAGTCGGTCTACCCGGCGCGCCTGTCCGTGCCCGAGCACGTCCATGACGGCGAAGACGAGATGTTCTACCTGCTGTCCGGTCAGCTCAGCGTGTTCTGCGAGGGGGACAACTGGACCGCAGTGCCCGGCAGCTTCGTCCTCGTGCCGCGCGGTCGGCGGCATGGCCTCATGGTCACCAGCGCCGAGCCAGCCAGGGCGCTGGTGATCACGGGTCCGCCGAAACTCGACCGGCAGATCGCCGCCCGGGCAGAGCCGCCGCCGGCGGACCCTAGCCCGCGCTGACGACGGCGAGCAGCACGAGCACGATCGTCGCTGCCGCCAGGATGCCGTGCAGTGCGATGATCATGACCGGCGCTCGCACCGGCGAGTAGGCGACCGCGGCACTGGGCCGAGCAGCCGGTCCGACGTGCGCCGCGGCGGGCTGCGGCGCGGGCGCTTCGGATAGCAGTGTGGCCATCCCCATCCCGACGATGATCCAGGAGATCGCCACGTCGATCCAGCCGAGCGCTGGCGCCGCTGTCACCACGAAGGCGACCCAGAGGCACAGCCCGGTGACGGCGAGGCCGGCATGTCCGCCCGCCAGCCCGAGCGCGCGCACTCGCCGGCGACTGCCGCGCCGCAGCCGGCCTGCCAGCAGGTACGC
>JBAUAR010000323.1:0-4619 GCA_049675875.1 Streptosporangiaceae bacterium | reverse complement strand
ACGGCCGCATCCACCCGCAGCGCATCGAGGAGGCCTACGATCGCAGCAAAGCCGAGATCGAGGCGCTGTGCGTGCGGGCCGGCGAGGATGCGCTGATCGACGTCGGCATCACCGACATGCATCCCGAGCTGACGAACCTGCTCGGCCGGCTGCGGTACCGGACGTCATACGGGCAGAACGTACTCAAGCACCTGATCGAGTCTGCGCACATCGCTGGGATGATGGCCAGCGAGCTTGGCATGGACCCTGTCCTGCTGAAGCGCTGCACGCTGCTGCACGACATCGGCAAAGCGCTCACCCATGAGGTGCAGGGCAGCCACGCCCTGATCGGCGCCGAGATCGCCCGCAAGTACGGCGAGTCGGACGACGTCGTGCACGCCGTCGAGGCGCACCACAACGAGGTCGAGGTGCGCACGGTCGAGGCCGTGCTCACGCAGGCGGCCGACGCCATCAGCGGCAGTCGGCCGGGCGCGCGCCGCGAGTCGCTCGAGGCCTACGTCCGGCGCCTGGAGCGGCTGGAAGCGATCGCGAACGCGCAGGAGGGCGTTGACAAGGTGTTCGCGATGCAGGCCGGGCGGGAGATCCGCGTGATGGTCAAGCCCGGTGATGTGGACGACATCCAGGCGCAGGTCATCGCCCGCGACGTGGCCAAGCGCATCGAGGATGAGCTGACCTACCCCGGCCAGATCCGCGTCACCGTCATCCGCGAGTCGCGCGCGATCGAGTTCGCGCGCTAGCGCCGCTGGGCGCCACTCTCCCTTGCCCGCGACCGCCGGTGCGGGCCTGCCGCGACGGTTCGCGTGGCCGCGACTCTAACGCCGCCCGTGAGCTTGCTGCGCGCTGGGGAAGCTGACGGCGACCTTCGGGATGCCCGCTGGGTCGAAGCCGAGAATCTGTCCGTAGAACGACAACTCTGCCTCGTACCCCGCCGCGATCGACTCCGCCCTGCGGAAGCCGTGTGACTCCCCCTCGAACGGAAGGTAGGCGTACGGGATCCCGTGCGCGGCCAGGTCGGCCGCGATGCTCTCCGCCTGTGCGGGCCGTACGATCGGGTCGTCAAGGCCCTGCAGCAGCAAGATCGGGCAGGTGTCGCGAGTTACGTGGCCGACCGGCGCCCGGTCGTCGTACCGGGTCTCGTAGCCCGGCAACGGGCCGATCAGCCCGTCGAGGTAGCGTGACTCGAAGTCGTGTGTCGTCGCCACGAAGCTGCGTAGCTCAGAGACTCCGAAATACGACACGGCCGCACTGAACACCCGCCCGCGCTTGGTACCGGTGGTCACCGCAGCCAGCGCCGTCCAGCCGCCGGCTGATCCACCACGGATCGCCAGCCTGGCCGGATCGGCTCCGGACGACTCCGCCACCCACCGCGCGGCGGCAATGGCGTCGTGCACGTCGACCACGCCCCAGTCGCGGCGCAGCCGTTCCCGGTACTGCCGGCCGTAGCCACTCGAGCCGCCGTAGTTCACATCGATGATGCCGATGCCGCGGCTGGTGAAATACGCCTTCGCCAGATCGAGGACCGGGGTTGCCCGGCTCGTCGGCCCGCCGTGCACCCAGACCACGTACGGCGCGCGCTCTCCAGCGGGCCCGGTCACCTCCGGGTTGGACGGCGGGTACAGGAGCGCGTGCACGACCTGGCCGTACGGGCCCTCGAAGTCGACGTGCTGCGGTATTGGGAGGTACGCCTCGTCGGGGAGGGCACTCTTGTCACGCTGCAGTACCTCGGTCCTGGAAGTGGCGGCGTCGATCCGGACCACTGCCGACCGGGTCCCCGGGCCGCCTGCCACGGCGACAATCGAGTCGCCGTCGGCGGACAGCGTCGCGACGCCGCTCGGCGCGAACTCTGCGAATGGCGTATCCAGGTCCTTCAGCTCGAACGACTCTGGGTCCAGGATGCCGAGGCCAGCCGATCCGGCGCCGTGCGTGACCGCCAGCCTGCCGTCGCCGAGCAGCCCGAATGGCCGGGCGCCCAGCCGCCAGAGCGGCCCGGCGAACTCCTCCGCTGCCGGGAACAGCGCCAGTGGCGGCTCGCCAGTGAGGCTCACCTGGTAGATGTTCCACCAGCCCGGCCAGTCTGTGGCCACGTACACGCTGGTGTTGTCCCGCCAGAGCGGGGCCAGCACCGACTCACGCGGTCCGCCCATGAGCAGTCGCGCCCTGCCAGGCACCCCCTTCTCGACCGGGGCGACACGCAGCTCGCTGCCGTCCCATGGCATGTGCGGGTGGTTCCAGCTAATCCAGGCCAGCCAGTTGCCGTCGGGCGACGGGGTGGGGTAGGCGAAGAAGTGGGCGCCGGTCACCAGGGTCCGGATGGCCTCCGGCCGCTCGGCCGCCGAGCCGTCCAGCGGGACGCCGACGATGGCGCGGCTGACCTTGCCGCTCTCGTGCCGCTCCTGGACGCACCAGACCTCCGTGCGGTCCGGCGACAGGGTGAAGTCGGCGTAGCGCACGGCGCCCGCTGCCAGCGGTCCCGAGCCGTCGCTGGCCGGCACCAGGGCCGGGTCGGGGGTCAGTGGTCGCGGCGGCTCTGCTGACGCCGCGCCGACAGGCGTCAGATACATCCGCTGGTCGGTGAACTCGACGAAGAGGATCACATGCCCGCGCTGGCCGCGCGACCCCGCCAGCGCCGTTCTCGGGATCGGCAGATAGGACTGGCCGCCGTACTCGTGCACCCTGCTGCGGGCGTTCCACGGCGCGGGCAGCAACGTGGTGAGCTTGCCACCGGAGCTGTGCATGATCGTTATGCGACCGCCCTCGTCGGGCAAGACCTGCTGCCACCAGACGCTGCTGCCGAGAACGACGGGGAACACGCCGGAAACCTGCGCCCCGGCGACCTCTGCTGCGGTGATCGGAGACGGCCATTCCCCGAAGGGCGCGGCGGGAAGCGTCGGCTCCGGGGTGACCTCGTCGTCCGCTGTGGCGCCCGCCGTCACTGCCGGGTCATCGGCTTCGTTCCCGCTCGCTGTCATACGCATATCGTGCCCTACCAGACCACCCGGTGCTGCAGCGAATCAGGACACTCGTGCAAGACGAGCACCGGCCGGATGGCCAGCGCGGCCCGGTCGCTCCAGACGGCATCTACCCTTGTCTGCATGGTCGGCGCCAGTGCTCGGCGGAGCTTTGAGATCCGCACCTACGGGTGCCAGATGAACATGCACGACTCGGAGCGGCTGGCCGGCCTGCTGGAGGCGGCAGGCTACCAGCGCGCGACCGCCGGGTCCGCCCCGGACGTCGTCGTCTTCAATACCTGCGCAGTCCGGGAGAACGCGGACAATCGTCTCTACGGGAACCTTGGCCACCTGCTGCCGGTGAAGACCTCACATCCCGGCATGCAGATCGCCGTTGGCGGCTGCCTGGCGCAGAAGGACCGCGCCACGATCTTGGCACGGGCGCCCTGGGTGGACGTGGTGTTCGGCACCCACAACATCGGCTCGCTGCCGGTCCTGCTCGAGCGCGCCCGGCTGCAGCAACAGGCTCAGGTGGAGATCCTGGAGTCGCTGGAGCGCTTCCCGTCGGTGCTGCCGGCCAGTCGTGAGTCGCCGTACTCGGCCTGGGTCGCGATCTCGGTCGGGTGCAACAACACCTGCACGTTCTGCATCGTGCCGAGTCTGCGCGGCCGCGAGGAAGATCGGCGGCCTGGTGACGTGCTCGCCGAGATCGAGGCGCTGACCGCCGACGGCGTGGTCGAAGTCACGCTCCTCGGCCAGAACGTCAACTCCTACGGTGTGGGGTTCGGCGACCGGCAGGCATTCGGGAAGCTACTGCGCTCCTGCGGTGGCATGCCCGGCCTCGAGCGAGTCAGATTCACCTCGCCGCACCCGCGCGACTTCACCGATGACGTCATCGACGCGATGGCGGAGACGCCGAATGTCATGCCGCAGTTGCACATGCCGCTGCAGTCCGGGTCCGACGCCGTGCTGAGAGCGATGCGCCGCGCCTACCGGCGGGACAAGTACCTGGCGATCCTCGACCGGGTCCGCGCTGCGATGCCGGACGCGGCGATCACCACCGACATCATCGTGGGCTTTCCCGGCGAGACCGAGCAGGACTTCGCCAACACGATGGACCTAGTCCGGCGGGCCAGGTTTGCCGGCGCCTTTACCTTCCAGTACTCGGTCCGCCCCGGCACGCCAGCGGCCAGCATGCCCGGTCAGATACCGCCGGACGTGGTGGCGGACCGGTATGAGCGCCTTGCGGCGCTCGTGGCTGAGGTGTCCTGGCAGGAGAATCAGAAGCTCATCGGCGACGAGGTGGAAGTCCTCGTTGCCGTCGGCGAGGGTCGCAAGGACAATGCCACGCACCGGATGTCCGGACGGGCCCGCGACAACAGGCTTGTTCACTTCGCCCCGCCGCACCCGGCGCCGCGACCCGGCGACGTCATCACCACTGTCGTAACCGGCGTCGCTCCGCACTATTTGCTGGCTGATGGCGCGCCGGTCAGTGTGCGGCAGACGCGCGGCGGCGACGCCTGGGAGGCGCGTGAAAGCCGGGATGGCGGGCACGGATCACCCATCGGTTCCGTACTCCTCGGTATGCCGACGAGGCTTACCGCACTGGCTGATTCACGGGACGGGGCTCAGACCCGGTAGCTCAGCGACGACCCGCGGCCCGCGGTACCT
>JBAUAR010000322.1:0-11468 GCA_049675875.1 Streptosporangiaceae bacterium | reverse complement strand
GCCTCGCTGCGGCCGCGCACCCGGTCATCATCACCAGCCGCACCGGGGACCACGTCGGCGCCGTGGCGAGCCTGGTCGCCATCGCCGAGCTGCTCGGCGCCCCGGTGCTCGACCACCGCGACCGGGTCAGCTTCCCGTCCCGCCACCCGTTGTACGCCGGCGATGCCGTCGAACTGCTCACCGGCGCCGACGTCGTCCTCATCCTGGACTGCGAAGTGCCGTGGATACCCGCGCACGCGGCGCCACCCGCGTCGGCGACCGTTTTGCAGATCGACACCGACCCTGTTAAGGCCACGATGCCGTTGTGGACCTATCCGGTGGACCTCGCGCTCACCGCCGATACCGCGGTCGCGCTTCCGCTGCTCGCCGACGAGCTGCGGGGCCTCGCCGACCCGGCCCGGGCAGCCCGCTGGGCCGAACGGCGCGGGCAGGTCGCCGGCCGCCTGGCGGAGATCCGGCAGCAGTGGGACGCGTTCGCCAGCTCCGCCGAGCCCGCGGCCGCGCCGCACGCGATGATGCAGGCCCTCAACAAGGTGCTGCCGCCACACGCCATCGTCCTGGAAGAAGCGGTCACCTCCCGGAGCGCGCTCATCCGGCAGATCGACCGCGAGCCAGGCCGTTTCTTTGATACCGGCTCCCCCGCGCTCGGCTGGGCAATCGGCGGCGCCATGGGCGTCAAGCTCGCCCGGCCGGAAGCCCCCGTGTTCGCCGTGTGCGGCGACGGCTCGTTCAACTTCGGCGTGCCCACGGCCGCGATCTGGTCGGCGCAGCGGGCCGCAGCGCCGTTCATCGCCGTGATACTCAACAACCGCAGCTACCGCGCATCGCGGCTGCCGGTGCAGCGCCTCTACCCCGGCGGGGCCGGCGCCGCTGAAGGCAGCTTCCCCGAGGCCGACCTGTCACCGGCGCCGGACTATGTCGGACTCGCCAGCGCCTATGGCGGCGGCGGGCGGGTCGTCCACGATAGCGCGGAGCTCGCCGACGCGGTGGAGTACTGCCTGACGCTCGAAGCGGAGCAGCGATGCGCGGTGCTGGACATCCGGCTGCCAGCCGCCTAGCTCAGGCTGCTGTCCGGTGCTGGAACAGCCAGGAAGCCGCGGCGACCGACACGGCGAGGATGCCCGTGCAGCAGGCGATCGCCACCCATGCCTCGTGACCGACGGCCGCGCCCGTGGAGGTGTGGCCCATCCACAGTCCGCGCATCGTCTCCACTATCGGCGTGAACGGCTGGTGCGCGGCGAAGGCCCGCAGTACTCCGGGCATGGTGCGGGCCGGGACGAACGCCGTGCTGACGTACGGGATGAACATGAGCACGAAGGTGGCCGAGTTTGCCGCCTCGACATTGCGGGCGAGCAGGCCGACCCCGGCCGCGAGCCAGGACAGCGCCAGCACGAACAGCACGATCATCGCGCCGGCCGCGACCCAGGCCGCGGGTGAGCCAGTCGGGCGCCAGCCGATGCCGAGGCCGACGCCGATGACGAGCGCGGTGGCGATCAGGTTCCGGGCGAGGCTGGCGACGATGTGGCCGGTAAGGATCGACGCGCTCTTGATCGGCATTGACCGGAACCGGTCAATGATGCCGTTGGCCATGTCGGTGGCCACGGCGACCGCGGTCGTGCCGGCGCCGAAGCCCGCGCAGAGCACGATCAGGCCTGGCACGACGTAGTCGACGTACTTGCCGCCAGTGTTCAGGGCGCCGCCGAACACGTAGACGAACAGCAGCATCAAGATCACGGGTAGCAGGAGCGCAGTGAAAAACGCCTCCGGGTTGCGCCATGACCGTCGCACGCAGCGACTGACCATCACGCGCGAGTCCGATAGGGCGTCGGCGATGCTCATCGTGCCATCTCCTTTGGGCTGTGGCTGATTACGTCGGGGCCGGTGACAGAGCGGAAGACGTCGTCCAGGCTCGGCCGGTGCATCGACACCTTCACGGCTGGCGTGCCAGCCGCCTGCAGCTGTCCGAGCGTCGAGTGCACCTCGGCCGCCGAGCCGCTGGTTGCGACCTCGATGACGCGCAGCCGGTCGTCGTTACGGACGGTGTCCAGGAAGCTGAGCGCCCCGGCGTAAGCGACAGCATCGGCGAATTGCAGCCTGATGACCTCGGTGCCCAGGCTCGCCTTGAGTTCGTCGGCGGTGCCCTCTGCGACCACGCGCCCGCGGTCGAGCAGCACGATCGTGTCGGCCAGGACGTCGGCCTCCTCCAGGTACTGCGTCGTCAGCAGGATGGTGACGCCCTCCGCGGCCAGGCTGCGGACGGCGCTCCACAGCTGCTCTCGGCTGCGCAAGTCGAGCCCGGTGGTCGGTTCGTCGAGGAACAGCAGCTGTGGCCGCTCGATCATGCTGATCGCCAGGTCGAGCCGCCGTTTCAAGCCGCCCGAGTAGGACCCGGCCCGCCGGTCACCGGCATCAGCCAGGTCGAAGGCCGCGAGGAGCTCGGCTGCCCGGTGCCGGGCCGCCCGCGGCGGAATGTGCCGGAGCCGCGCCATCATCTCGAGATTTTCCCGGCCGGTCAGCAGGTCATCGACCGCCGCGTACTGACCGGTGAGGCTGATGGCGCGCTTGACGCCGTTCGGGTCAGTGAGCAGGTCGTGACCGGCGATTGTGGCGGTGCCAGTATCGGGCCGCATGAGGGTTGCGAGGATCCGGACCATCGTTGTCTTGCCCGCGCCGTTCGGGCCGAGCAGCGCGAGCACCGAGCCGGTCTCGACAGCGAGGTCGACGTCTTCGAGCACGGCCCGGTTGCCGAAGGACTTGCCGATCCCGGACGTAATAACTGTGTATGGCATATACGCAAGCTATATTGGGTACGCAGTTACTGTCAAGCTGCTATCCACCCCATCCCGGAGGAGCTCGTCCAGATGTCGAGCGAGCAGGCGCGGCCGCTGCCGCCAGGACTGGATCTGCTGTGGGGCCGACGCGGTGGCGGCCGGCGCGGACCGCGGCGCGGGCTCTCGGTCGACGACATCGTCGATGCTGCCGTCCGCCTCGCAGACGCCGACGGACTGGACGGCGTGTCGATGGCTCGGGTGGCCGACGAGCTTGGTTTCACCACCATGTCGCTGTACCGCTATGTCGCCAGCAAGGACGAGCTCGTGCAGCTGATGTGGAACGCCAGCGCGCGGGGCGCGGAAGGCCTCGTGCTGGACGGCGATGACTGGCGGTCCCAGCTGCGCAGCTGGGTGCTGATGCAGCGCGAGGTGATCGACCGGCATCCGTGGATCACCCAGATGCCGATGGCCGTGCCGCCGCTGGCACCAAGCTCGCTGACGTTCGTCGAGCGCGGCCTGCAGGCCCTGGACGGATCCGGCCTGGCAGACCCCGACAAGCTGCGGATAATCGGCCTGCTCAGCTCCTACACGCTCAGCGAAGCCCGGATGGCCCATGACGCGGCCCGTGCCGTCGCGCAGGAGCAGGCCACCGCCGCTGACCGCGCCGACCCCGCGCCGCCGTGGAGCTTCGAGGCGCTGCTGCGCGAGCTCGTGGACGAGCCGACATATCCGCGACTGCACACCATCGCCTGGTCGGATAGCGTCGGCGACAGCAGATCCGGCTTCGACGAGCGGGCCGAGTTCCTGTTCGGTGTCGAGACAATCCTCGACGGCGTTCAGGCGCTGATCGACCGAAGCTGCTCCAGCGGCTGAGGATCAGGAAGTCCTGAGCTGAATGCAGGATTGGCCGAGGAGCCGTTTTGCTTCGCGGACACCGCTGGCCATCGCGCCGTCTGCGTAGACGAGCCGTCTGCTCTGGGTGTGCTCCCCGGCGAACAGCAGCCGGCCGCCGACGGGCTCGCCGAGGAGATCGGCGTCGGCAGGGCTCGCTCCCGGCGGGATGTGAGAGTAAGCGCCCGCGCTGTACGGGTCGTCGGCCCAGGATGTCACCGCCACCGCCGTAGGAACGGGGCACGGCGAGCCGAGCGCTTCGGCGACTGTACCGAGCACCCAGCTCGCGGCCTCGGCATGGCTCTTCCCCCGGATGTGATGGGTGGCGCTGTGGAAGATCTCGGCCACCAGCACCGGTCCGCCGCCGAACGCGTCCGCCCCGAGCACCCACATCATTGGTTCGTCGGCTTGCCGGGGGAAGACAAACAGGTGGGGTGCGCCCGCCTCCCGCCAGAATGGCCGCTCGAAAAGCATTGCCACTTTTTCCAGCTGCCCGAAGCCAAGGCGTTCGATCGCTGCCGTCCGGTCGGCAGGCAACGACGGCGAGAAGGCCAAAGACCCGGCCTTCAGGACGCCGAGCGGCACGGTGACCACCGCGTGGGTACCTTCTTCGGTCCTTCCGGCTGTGTTGCGGACCGCCACGCCATCGGCTGAGTGCCGAACCTCGGTGACCTCCGCCCCGAGGCGCACATCGGCGTCGGTTGCGATAGCGCCGATCAAGGTCGCGTAGCCGCCGGCCGGCATGTCGCCGAAGAAGCCGCCGTCGTATTCCAGTTCGTGCCACATCCAGCGCAGCGACTGGTCCTCAGCGCGACCGGCGGACTCCCCCTCGATATCTGTCTGCAGGGCTTGCCGGGCCTGCCGGTCAGCTGACTTCGGCAACCGCAGAGATCTGACGAAGCTGTCGATGGCCTCGGCCATCGAAGCATCTGGCCCGAGCTCGCCGACAAGCGCTTCCTGGGCAGCGGGGAAGGCCCTGAACTGCAGATCAAGGCAGGCTGCCAGCTCGTCCGCGGTCAAGCGCCGTCCCTCCGCGCAGTCGTAGGCGACCGCCTCGGGCAGCGGATCCGCCTGGCGGCATGGAACCCCGGCCTGATCCGCTAGCCTTCGCAGCGGATTCCCGATCGGCATGTGGATCCAGGAACCGCCCAGGTCGACCGGCCAGTCGTCAAGGTCGACCGTGTGCAGCCGACCGCCGGTACGGTCTCGTGCCTCCAGGACGACACAGTCGATCTTTGCCTGACGCAGCGCGTTGGCAACCGTAAGCCCGGCAATGCCCGCCCCTATGATCACGACCCGCTCAACCGGTCTGGTGATCCCGCCGGGGATATCGGCGCTCCCGTCGTCGAACAACCCCTCAGCCATGCTCATCCCCGTCTGCCACGTGACGTAGACCACTACAATCCCATGCGTCAGCCAGACCCGGGAGGAGTCACCGTGACCGACGTGCCGGTGCCCGGCTCTGACACCCGAGACGTGTGGGAGCTCTATCTCTCGCCGACCTGGATGCCGGCCCTGCTGGCAGCCGACGAGCTGGGCGTGCTCGTGTCGATCGCCGAGGCGCCTGGCACCACCGGGGAGCTATCGGCCCGGCTCGGGCTCAATGGCCGCGCCCTGGGCTCCGTGCTCGCCCTGCTAGCCTCGCTCGGCTACCTCGCGCCGCGCCATGGCCGTTATCACGTCACCGACGCGGCCCGGCATCACCTGCTCCCGTCGAGCCCGTTCTCCTGGAGCGGGGTCTGGGCCCAGATGCGACAGGGCAGCCCGCTCTATGCCCAGCTGCTGACGGCGCTGACCACTCCCGACCCGGTCGAGGCGACTCCGCAGCGCAGCGGGAGCGGTGACCGCAGCGTCGACGGGTGGGCCACCGGTCGCCTGTCGGCCGAGGCAGCGGCGTCCATGACGGCGTACATGCACAGCCACTCCGCAGCCGCCGCCGTCGCTGTCGCCCAGAGCGACATATTTTCCTCGACGAGCCGCCTGCTAGACGTCGGCGGGTGCTCAGGCGTGTTCTCGATCGCCCTCGCCGAACGCCACGCCGGCCTGCGGTGCACGATCATGGACCTGCCGGCGGTCTGCGAGCTGACCCCCGAGTACGTCAGGAAGCGCGGCCTCGACGACCGGATCGACACCTACGCGGCCGACATGTTCCGGGACCCCTGGCCGCAGGGCTACGACGCGGTCTTCCTGTCCAACATCTTCCACGACTGGCGGCCCGCCACCTGTCTGGCGCTAGCCAGGCACGCCTTCGGTCTGCTGCCCACCGGGGGGACCATCAACCTGCACGAGATGCTGCTGGATGACGACGGCGCGGGGCCTCGGACAGCGGCCGCGTTCTCGGTACTGATGGCGGCCAGCACGGAGGGCCAGCAGTTCACGTTCGCCCAGCTGGAGTCCCTGCTTGCCGACGCCGGCTTCGTCGACATCGACTGCCGGTCAACCTCGCCGCTGTACTCCGTGGTGCGCGGCCGCAAGCCGTAGCGATCAGCTCAGCCCCGGCGCCGGCCGGGGCCGTCCGAACGACGCGAGCGGCCCCGGCTGCTCGGAAGGTCGTCATCTTTCCGTGCTCGCTGAACGCTGCTAGTATCAAACTGATATCAGATTTAGATGGCGCCGGGTCACCGGCGCGGCGGCTCGAAGGAGACAGTCTGATGCAGGGGCCAACCGAGAACGTCGATCCGTCCCGATCCATGATCGTCACCACCACTGAGAACATCCCGGGAACCACCGTGGTCCGGACCCTCGGCCAGGTATTCGGCCTGACCGTGCGGTCCCGCAGCCTCGGCGGCAACATCGCCGCGGGCCTCAAGAGCCTCGCCGGCGGCGAGATCGGCTCGTACGTCAAGCTGAACGAAGACGCGCGCCGGCAGGCGCTCGACCGGATGGTGCAGAATGCCGCGGCGATGGGCGCCAACGCCGTGACCATGATGCGCTTCGACTCCACCGAGATGGGCAAGACGATGAGCGAGATCGTGGCCTACGGCACTGCGCGGGTGATCGAGTGGGACACCAGCCAGCCAGCAAGCCCGCAAGGCTGAGCGGGGCTCGGCATGAGCGTCGTCCTCTGGGTCATCATCGCGATCGTCATCGTCGGGATCGTCATCGCCCTGTTCGGCTGGGACCGCTACCGCGGTAACCGCAGGTCCGCCACCCAGCCGAGCGCCGCCCAGCCGACGGACGAGGTGTTCATGGATCCCGAGACCGGCAAGCGGACGCGAGTCTGGTACAACCCGGCGACCGGGCAGCGGGAGTACCGCGCCGAGTAGGCACGCCCGACACAGCCGACACAGCCGGCACAGCGCCGGGCTAAAGCCGGCCGCCGCCGGGTACTGGGAACCCCATGGGGGGCGTGGCCGAGGCAGAGGTCCTGATAATCGGGGCCGGTCCGTCGGGACTGTTCGCAGCCGTCGAGCTGGCGCGGCACGGCGTCCGGGCGCGGGTCGTGGAGAGCGAGCCGCGCCCGCATCACCAGGCGCGCGCTACTGCCCTGCAGCCAGGGACGCTAGAGATTCTCCAGCAGGCGGCCGTGCTGGACCAGGTCATCCCGGCCTGCGAGCAGCTGGCCTTCGCCCGCGTGTTCCGGCTCACCGACACGGGCCTGGCGTGCCTGTCCGAGCTGTCGTTCGGTGGTCTCGGCTGCCAGTGGGGGTATCAGTGCTGCCTGCCGCAGTGGCGGACCGAGCAGATCCTGGCCGACCGGTTCGCCGAATCGGGCGGCAGGGTTGACCGCGGCATCAGTGTGATCTCGCTCGCCGAGCAGGACGACAGCGTGCTGGTGGACCTCGAGGCGGCAGACGGGACGCGGCAGCGCCTGGACGCAGCCTGGGTACTCGGGGCCGGCGGCGCGCACAGCACGACGCGGGAGTCGATGGCCGAGCAACTCGCTGGCTCGACCTATCCGGGCACCGCACTGGTAGCCGATGTCCGGGTGACGGCTGACCTGCCGCGCGACGGGTCGGCGCTGGTCGCCACTGCGGTGGGTTACGTGCTGCTGGCGCCGCTGCCCGGCGACCGCTGGCTTACCTTCATCGGCGACCTGGACGACGACGAGATCGCGCTGCTCGACGACAGCGCACCGGACGCGGTCGTCGCGGCGCTGGGCCGCCGGATTCCGCCGACGGTTGTGCGGATCGACGACGTCGCCTGGCAGTCCGCGTTCCGGATGCACCGCCGGCTCGCGCCGCGGCTCGCCGGCAACCGCCGCTTCCTGCTGGGCGACGCCGGTCACCTGTCGAGCCCGTTCGGGGGTGAGGGCCTCAACTCGGGCCTGCACGACGCCCACAACCTGGCGTGGAAGCTCGCACTGGAACTGCGGGGCCGCGCACGGCCAGGACTGCTGGACAGCTTCGGCTGGGAGCGGCAGGCCGCCGACCGTCACGTCCTCGAGGTCTCCGACCGGCTGCACCAGCTCGCGTACGCGGCCGTCGACTCGGCCCGCTCCGGCACCCCGGCGCCGGAGCCACCAGCGGCGGAAGACGTCGCAGCCTTCGCGCGGGCGCGGTCGATGCTCGACGTCTCCTACGCCGGCACCCCGCTGATCGGCGAGCGGCTCGCGCCCGGCACACCGCCGCTCCCCTCACCGGCGCCCGGCGACCGTTACCCCGAACGAGCCCGGCTCACCGGGACCCGGCATCAGCTCGTGATCTTCGGCGACCCGCCGGCCGCCGACGTGACCCGGCTGCGCGCCCGGTGGCAGGGCATTGTGGACGTCGGTCCCGGCACGGGCGACCCCCGGCGAGTGGGTCTGCGCACCGATGGCGCGGTACTGATCCGGCCGGATGGCTACATCGGTTTCCGCGCAGCGCCTGCCGATCACGCCGCGTGCGCTGCGATCGACGGCCATCTCAGCTCGTACCTCGTGCCCGGTGCCGCCTGAGGCATCCGCTGCGAGCTCAGTCCGCCCGGCACAACAGCGTGCTCAGCACGCGCGTCATCGTCTCGGCCGAGCAGCCCGTCGCGTCCAGAGCGCGCCAGCCGATAAAGCCGTCCGGCCGTACCAGCACGGCGCCGGCGGCCGAGATCCCATAGCCATCCGGGAAGCCGCCGTTAGCATCAGCCAGCTCGTCGCCACCCACCCGGTAGGCGCCCAGCCCGACGCCGAGGTGCCGCGCGGCCTGCTCCGCCGCCGAGCACCAGTCGTGGCCCTGCGGGGCGGCCAGCAGCACAAAGTTCCGGCCGAGCAGGTCGAGTGTGGATACTCGCGCGCCACGCCGGTCGAGCCACACGTGCGGTGCGCGGCCACCGGGGCGACCGCGCGATTCGCGCGGGTGCTCGTACGGCGGCTGGCCGCCATCGGACTCCGCGACGACCGCAGCCGAGTCGTACCGGTACCCGATCTCCATGGCGAAGTCGTCCACCAGCGGCTGCACGTTCTCCGTGCCGAGGTACGGCGCGACTCGGGTCACGTACCTGGCGTAAGCCTGCTCGACCGTGAGGTCGCCGATAGGCCGCCGTTCCGCGTCGTAGGTCTGCAGCAGTCCGGGCCCGGCGACGCCGGTCAGCACCAGGGACAGCTTCCAGGCGAGATTGTGCGCATCCTGGACTCCGGTGTTCCCGCCGTATCCGCCGTTCGGCGGGACCACGTGCGCGGCGTCGCCCAGCAGGAACACCCGTCCGTCCTGATAGCGGTCGGCGCCGTCGGCGACGGCGCGCCAGGTCGCGATGTCCTCGATCACGACGGGGAAGTCCGGGACGCCGATGGCCGCGCGCAGCAACTCCAGCGCCCGCTGCTCGGTGATCCCGTCGGCGACGTTGGCCCACGGCGCGGACGGGTAGCCCGTCACGATCTCCGGACGGGAAGTGTCGCCGACGAGGTTGACGCTGAGGAAGCCGGCGTTGCCACTGCGGTCCAGCCGGAAGAAGCCGCGCAGCACCGGGTTGGTGACGTAGTGGACGCCCTGGTTACGGCCCGCGAGCAGGGGCCCGAGGTCGGACAGCGCGCGGAAGTAAATGGTGATGCTGTTCGACAGCAGGCCATGGCCGTGCATGCCGATGCCCAGTCGCTCCCGGATCGGGCTGCGATTCCCGTCCGCCGCGATGACATACCTGGCCCGAGCCGTCGTCTGCGTCCCGGTGTCCAGGTCGGTCAGCACGGCGGTCACGCCGGTCGGGTCCTGCGTCAAAGAGGTGCACTCGGTGCGGTACCGAAGCCGGGCGCCCAGTTCCTCGGCACGGGTCCGGATGATCGGTTCCAGCGCATCCTGGTTGATGAAGAGCCTGACCGTCGGGCTGAATTCCGCGACTCCGGCGTTCAGGTTCGGGAAGTAGTTGGCGATCTCGCGGCCAGCCAGTGATTCGACGTTGTTGATGCCGCCATCCGGGTGGTATTGCTCCTCGGATCTGCGACGGATAACCTCCTCGAGCCCCACCGAGCGGAGAACCTCCACCGTGCGCAGGTGGAAATGCCCGGCGCGGGCCCGGATCGCCGTGCCGGAGTGCCGCTCCACGGTCAGTGACTCGATCCCGTGCCACCGCAGAAACAAGGCGGCCGACAGCCCCACGAGGCTCCCGCCGACGATCAGCACAGGGACCTCGGGTCCGACGTCCGGCGGGTGTTCCGCGGCTGCGCGGGTAGCAGGTTGCACGGCTGTCCCTTCGGGTGAACCTGTGCACGGGTGGCCGTGATGGCGCGTCTGATGGTAGGCAGTGCGGCCGCCGCCCGGCAACCGCGCGGCCTGGTGGTCGCCGTCCCGGCCGTCGGGTGGTGCTGGAAGCCAGCCAGCGAGCGCGGTTACGCCACTGGCGAGCCGCCTTCAGCACCGGACAGCCGGTAGTAGATCAGCGTCACGACCAGCGCGAGGTACGGCGCGATGAGTGTTCCCGAGATCACCGCGCTCAGTCCGTTGCGCCACAGCAGCGGCAGCAAGGCAAAGACGAAGGCGAGCACGACGTTCACCACGATCATGATCACGAACACCAGCACCAGCGTGCCGAACACATGCCAGCCGTGGCCGCGAACGAGCCGCTGGCTGCGGCCGAACGACGCCAGCGGGCGTGATCCCTCGATCACGATGACAGGAATGATCACCGCCCAGAAGGTAATCAGGAGCAGCCCCGGCACGATGATCACCAAGAGCCCGATCGTGATGCCGAGGCCGGCCAGGATCGCCGCGACAGCGACCGGCCAGAGGTACGGCACGGCCGCAGACACCGTCTCGCCTACCGACAGGTCGACGCGGCCATCCCGGACGTCCTGCACCGCCTGGATCAGCGCGGCCTGCAGCAGGAAGACCGCGATCAGCTCCACAATCTCGCCGAGCAGCGATCCGAACGGGCCGATGAGCGCGAGCAGGGCCACGATCACCGCGGCGATCAGGTAAACGACGAACGCGATCGCCAGCAGGTGCAGCGCGTGCGCGCGGTACATCCGCCATGCCTCGTCCAGCACACCCGACAGCGGGTTCATGACCGCGATGGTACCGTCGGCAGCCTGCCGGGCAAGGGGTCATCCGGTACAAGATGCGCCGGCGCAGCAACGGCAGCCGCGCAGCCGGAACAGCAATGCCGGTCACCGCGGTTGATACTTGCTAGCCGACACGCAACCGAGCTGGAGCGCCACGCGCATGTGTTCCGCCTGCGGGATCCCCACCCACATCCTCGAGCTTGATGAGCTCGCGCCGGCCGATGCGCGGGACCCGCAGGCGCCCGGGCCGCCGGGTGTTGCGGCTCCGGCGTCCGGCGGGCCGGCGAAGTTCGCCGCGCTGCGCAACGCCGATTGCCGCCCGTACCTGTTCGGCGCCGCTATGGCCATGATGGCCGACAACATCGAGCACGTGATCACCTACTGGGTGCTCTGGGAGAAGTTCC
>JBAUAR010000321.1:0-4229 GCA_049675875.1 Streptosporangiaceae bacterium | reverse complement strand
GGCCCGGCTCGCGGCCTGGCTCGCGGTCGGCCCGCCCGTCTCGTGCCGGACGTGCGAGCCCAGCACGCCGCGCAGCGCCTCCCGCAACTCCAGCGCCGCGGTCAGGTCGGCCGCGCTGGACCGGGTCGCCGCCGATACCTCCGACAGGCCCACTCGGCGCAGCCAGTCGTCGAGCGCAGCTGGTGTTGCCAGGTCGTCACTGCCCTGCTCGATGTCGAGCGTGTTCACGAACTCCTGCACTGTACGCAGATCACCCGGAGCCTGGCCGATCTCCGCCACAGGTGCATCCCTTCTCGTGACCGTCCGTCACCATCATTCTACGCATGCCGGTTGCCAGTCGCGGTGGTGGCGACTAGCGTCGTTACCTCCAAACGTAGAATGATGGTAACGAGCCGAGAGTGCGGAGCCGAGTCATGACCAACGCATGGACCTTGATCGGCGTGCCTACCAGCGCAGGCGCGCATCACGCGGGCCAGGATCGGGCGCCAGCCGCGCTGCGGGCGGCGGGCCTGGCGGACCGGCTGCGAGCCGCCGGCGTGAGTCTGCGGGATGCGGGTGACCTGCCCGGCGCCGTCTTCGCGGTCGATCACGCTCACCCGGACGCTCGCAACCTGGCTGCCGTCGTCACGGTCGCGTCCGAGGTCGCGGCTGCCGTCGCGGCGCTCGTGCGCGCCGGACAGCGGCCGCTGGTCGTGGGCGGCGACTGTACGATCACCGTCGGTGTCGTCGCCGGCGTCCAGCGCGTGCACCCGGATGCCGGGCTGGCTTACGTGGACGCCGATGCCGATCTCGGCAGCGGTATGTCGCTCGACTCGTCCGGCATCCTGGACGCCACTGGGATCTGGCACCTCCTCGGTCACGGCGAGCCGGAGCTTGCCGGGCTGGCCGGCGAGCCGCCGCTGCTCGACGGGCCGCGGCTCGCGATGGTCGGTCTCGACCCGCGCGAGCTCACCGATGCGGGCCGCCGCTTCCTCACCGAGATCGGCGTCCGGTACATCGAGGGCCCGCAGTTCATGGCCGACCCGCGGGCGGCAGCGCAGCAGGCGCTGACCGCGCTGCGGGCCGCCAGTAGCACGACGGTCGTGCACTTTGACGTCGACGTGGTCGACTCCGGAGACCTGCCGCTGGGGAACTATCCGCACTACAACTCCGGTGTCTTGCTGGACGCCGTAACGTCCGCCCTGGGCGTGCTGCTTGCCGACCCCTCGTGCGCCGCGCTCGTGCTGACCGAGGTGAACCCGAGCTACGATCCCGGCGGCGGCCAGCTCGACCGGTACATCGACGCCGTCGTTGCCGGGGTCACCGCCGTCACCGGCGGGTGAGTTTGGTCACCGCGGCACAGCCGCGGGTCGCCGGGCGGTTACTCTGACCTGGGTTGCCCGATACTGCGGACAGCGGGGCAGTCTGGTCGGAGGTTCGCATGAGCAGCATCCGGGTGGTCATCGCCAAGCCGGGTCTGGACGGGCACGATCGCGGCGCCAAGGTCGTGGCGCGCGCGCTACGCGACGCCGGCGTGGAGGTGATCTACACCGGGCTGCACCAGACCCCGGAGCAGATCGTGTCGGCCGCGCTGCAAGAAGACGCAGACGCGATCGGCCTGTCGATCCTGTCTGGTGCCCACATGACTCAGTTCAGCCGCGTGCTCGAGCTGCTGCGTGAGCGGGACGCAACCGACATCGTCGTGTTCGGCGGCGGCATCATTCCGGACGCCGACATCGCCGAGCTCCAGCAGCTAGGCGTCGCCAGAATCTTCACGCCGGGCGCCACCACGACCGAGATCGTGGACTGGGTATCGGCGACGCTCGGTGACTCCGAGCCGACCGAATCCGCCCGCAAGCGCGGCACTTGATCCGCCCCCAGCGCCAGCGACCCAGGTAACGCCGGCCAGCCATCCGGCACTAGGCTTCCTGGCGCGGGCGGCGGCCCGCCGCGACCAATCCCGAGCACTAAAGGACGGACCCGAGTGGACCTGTTCGAGTACCAGGCGAAGGAGCTGTTCGCCGAGTACGGCGTCCTGATACAGCGGGGCAAGGTAGCCAGTACGGCCGCGGAGGCCGAGTCGATCGCAGCGGAATTTGCCGACAGTGGCAAGCCGCAGGTGGTGATCAAGGCTCAGGTCAAGACCGGCGGCCGTGGCAAGGCGGGTGGCGTGAAGCTAGCCGGCAGCCCGGCCGAGGCGCGGGCCAAGGCGGACGCCATCCTCGGCATGGACATCAAAGGCCACACCGTGCACTCGGTGCTGGTGGCCGAGGACATCGACATCGCCGAGGAGTATTACCTTTCCTTCCTCATCGACCGGGCGGACCGAACATTCCTCGCCATGTGCTCGGTCGAGGGCGGCGTGGAGATCGAGGAGGTGGCGCGGACCAAGCCCGAGGCGCTCGCGAGGATCCCGGTCGACCCGCTCTCCGGCGTCGACCGCGCCACGGCGCTGCAGATCGTGCGCGCCGGCGGGCTGCCGGAGCACGCCCAGGCCGGCGCCGCAGAACTCGCCGAGCGGCTGTGGGCGGTGTTCACCGACGAGGACGCCATGCTGGTTGAGGTCAACCCGCTCGTGTATACCGGCGACGGCCGGGTCCTCGCGCTGGACGCCAAGGTCACCCTGGATGACAACGCGGCCTTCCGGCAAGACTGGGCCTCGTTCGCCGACCCTTCGGCGGTCGACCCCCTCGAGGCGCGAGCCAGGGCCAGGCACCTGAACTACGTCAAGCTCGACGGCTCGGTCGGCATCATCGGCAACGGGGCCGGCCTCGTGATGTCCACGCTCGACGTGGTGGCCTACGCGGGGGAGGAATTCGGCGGCGTGCGCCCGGCCAACTTCCTGGACATCGGTGGCGGCGCGTCAGCCGAGGTGATGGCGAATGGCCTGGATATCGTGCTGTCGGATCCGGACGTGCGCAGCGTGTTCGTGAACGTGTTCGGCGGTATCACGTCGTGTGACGCCGTCGCCAACGGGATCGTGTCCGCGATGGCGCTGCTCGCCGAGCGCGGCGAGCAGGTGACGCACCCCATCGTGGTCCGGCTGGACGGCAACAAGGCAGCCGAGGGTCGGGAGATCCTGGATGAGGCCGCGCTGCCGGTCGTTCAGCAGCTCGCGACCATGGACGATGCGGCGCGACGCGCCGCGGAGCTGGCCGCCGCGGCCGCGAACGGAGCGTGACATGGCTATCTTCCTGACCGCGGACAGCCGGATCATCGTGCAGGGCATCACCGGCTCGGAAGGCCGTAAGCACGGCGCCCGGATGATCGACGCCGGGACGACTGTCGTCGGCGGCACGAACCCGCGCAAGGCGGGCCAGCCGGTCGAGCTGTCCGGTCAGCAGGTGCCGGTGTTCGCGACCGTCGCCGAGGCGATGGCCGAGACCGGGGCAGACACCTCCGTCGTCTTCGTGCCGGAGAACGGCACCAAGGCCGCCGTGACCGAGGCGATCGACGCGGCGATCCCGCTGGTCATCGTCATCACCGAGGGCGTGCCTGTGCACGACACCGCGCAGTTCTGGGCGCGCGCGTGCGCGACTGGCAACCGAACCCGGATCGTCGGGCCCAACTGCCCGGGTGTCGCCTCACCCGGCAAGTCGAACGCCGGCATCATCCCGGCCGACATCACTTCGGAAGGCCGGATCGGCCTGGTGTCCAAGTCCGGCACGCTGACCTATCAGATGATGTACGAGCTCCGTGACATCGGCTTCTCGACCGCCGTCGGCATTGGCGGTGACCCGATCGTTGGCACCACGCACATCGACTGTCTGCGGGCGTTCCAGGACGACCCGGAAACGGACGCCATCGTCATGATCGGCGAGATCGGCGGCGATGCCGAGGAACGGGCCGCCGCCTACATCGAGCGGAACATCACCAAGCCGGTCGTCGCCTACGTCGCGGGCTTCACCGCCCCCGAGGGCAAAACGATGGGGCATGCCGGCGCCATCATTTCCGGCTCGGCCGGCACGGCCCAGGCCAAGAAAGACGCCTTGGAGAAAGTGGGCGTGCGCGTCGGGCGGACGCCGAGCGAGACCGCGCAGCTCATGCGTGAGGTTATGCGCGGGTAACGCCAGCAGCACTGCGGGGGGTTCGGGGGATCGTCCCCCCGTGGCAGCACTGCGGGGGGTTCGGCGCGCCTCCCCGGCCACGAGCGTCCCGGTTGCCAGGCTTGACCGCGTGACTGCTCAGCCTTCAACCGCCGCCACCCGCACGGGCCGGGCGGCTGGCGGTCCGGGCGGCCAGGACGGCAG
>JBAUAR010000320.1:0-3973 GCA_049675875.1 Streptosporangiaceae bacterium | reverse complement strand
GGCGCGAGGTTGCACTCGCACGTCATGCCGCCCGCTTCGAATGGCACCGTATGGTCAAGATCGCAGCGCACCGATGCGCGGCGGCAGCCGGGGAAGCTGCACTGACGCTGCCGCGCCCTGACCAGGTGGCGCAGCCCAGTGGGAGGGACGTAGCCCGCTGACGCATGGGCGTGACTGCACGTCCCGCGCTCCAGCTTCTGCAATCGGGTCCGCAGGCCCGCCGCCCAGCGGATCACTGGCTGATCTGCGGCCGGTCCGCGCCGCCCGGCGCAGGCATGCGCGAGTGCCGTACCGTCCGGGCCGGTGAGGGTCAGGCACCAGCGGCTGGCGCTCCCTATCTGAGCGGCCAGGTCACGGCAGGTCGCCGCGTCGGCCGGCCCATATCCAGCGACCTCACCCGGCGCCTCGGTCAGCCCGGCTAGCGCCGCCAGCGGCATGGTCACATGAATCGTTCCGCCCAGCCGCCACGCGTCATTGGCGGGAGCGCTGTTGGCGCTGCTGCCGGGAGCGTTGCTGGCGGCAGCGTTGTCGCCGCGGGCGTTGTTGCCGGGAGCGTTGTTGCCGGGAGCGCTGTCGCCGGGAGCGCTGTCGCCGGGAGCGCCCGCGGCTGCAGAGGCAGCCGCGGCCCCGTGGGCTTCGGCTTCGGGGGCCGCGGGCAAGAGCGCGGACAAGTCGTGCAAGAGGGCGGACAAGTCGCGGCCGGACAGCCGGGCCAGGTAGGCGGCGGCGCGTAGCTCGGTCAGGGTGCCTGCCGCGCCGTTGTCCCGCAGCCAGCCGGCATCGGCGGTCAGCGCCGCGTCAGCCGCGATCGCGTCGGCTGGCCGCAGCTCCCGGCCCGCCAGCGCGGCGTTGCCGGACGGCTCGTGCCACACCTCCACCCGGATGTCCTTGCGGCCCTCCTTACGGCGGCGCTGCGCGGCGTCGGGATCGGCTGCCAGTACGGCCCGCTCGGTGGCCGCGCGCAGCTGAGCGGTGGTCTGCTCGCTGGCGCGGGCCAGCAGCCGCACCGCGACCGCGCGGGCCTGATCGTCGGGCAAGACCGCTAGCAGTTCGGCCAGCAAGGTCGCCCTGGCCCAGTCGATCGCACCCACCCGAAGCGCGGCGGCGACCTCGGGCAGTCGGTCCAGGCCGACGGATTGGCCCAGCATCCGGCCGGCTGATCGGCTAGTGAGCGTCAGGAGGACTGCCAGCTCGTCGACGATGTGCTCGCCGAGCCGGGACCAGCCGGGCCGAGCCGACTGCGCCTTCCGGCGCGCGGCCAGCGAGCTCACCGCAGCAGCCAGACACGCTTGCGACCACGCCACCTGGCGCTGCCACCCGCACAGCACTCCGACCTGCTCACTGTCGGTCAGCTCGTCCCACCCGGCCGATGTCGCCGCGGCCAGCCCCTGCGCCAGCCACGGACCCGGGTCAAGCCGGTCTAGCGCCCCGCCTGCGGCGAACCCAGCGCCCGAGGGCCCGCCCAGGTCCCGGTGCGTGAAACCCGGCGGGATCGCCTCGCCCGCGCCGGTATACGGCCCGGCCAGGTAGTCCGCCCGCACATCTGGGGGCAAGCTGGCCAGCCACGCCGCGTACTCGGCCGCATCGCCGCCTGGATACTCATCCGGCAGCCCCCACGCCAGCTGCTCCGGGTCGGGCTCCTCATCGGCGAGCGGCCACTGCCCAGGGTCATCTTCCCGGTCGGGCCAGTCAAGGTCGGTGACGTCATAGTCGTCCCGCGGCGGACTGGGCGCACGCGACAGGAACTCGGATTGCTGCTCGCCCACGGGCGGCTGGGTAGCGCCGGCTTCCGTCCCCCGGACCTGGTGGCGCATCAATCCGTTCTGGCTGCCCGGTCCAGGCGCGCTCGCGCGGCCTGGTGGTGTGCGGTCGGCTCCGGTGCAGGGGAGCGTGGTGTCGTCGTCGCTGAACAGGTGCTCGCTCATGGATCCGATCACCGCCTCCCGTTGGCCTGGTTTCTCGCTCATACTATCGAGCAGCACTGACATTTCTGGTGCAGATTCGCACGCTGTAGCGAACGGCGTCAGTTGCCGAACCGACTGAGGGCGCGGCAAGGAGTCTCATTCGGGTGCTACGCGTTCGGGTGCTACGCGTTCGGGTGCTACGCGGCCGCGCCCTTCCTGAATGTGGCCGCGGGCGCTGTCAACGGATTATTTCCGCCCGTGCACGGTGCCGAGACTGTCCACCGGCGGCCGCGACGGACGGCCCGCCGATGTCGGCGCGGAACTCGAGGCTCCCGCTATGACGAACAGCAAGCCAGCGGGTGACAGCGCCCCGCACGACTCCAGGTTCCCTCGCGGCTCCAGTTCCCAGCGCGGCTCCAGTTCCGGGCGCGGCTCCAGTTCCGGGCGCGGCGACACTCCTGTGCCGCCTGACCAGCCGACTGGGGTGGCAGGCAAGGTCCAGCTGCGCGCCGCGACCCCCGACGCGGTGCTGGCAGTGATCCCGCACATGCTCGGCTTCTATCCCAGCCGCAGTTTGGTCGTGCTCGGTCTCAGCGAGCAGCACCGGGTCATGGTCACGTTCCGGTATGACCTGCCGGAGCCGTACGACGACGAGCTCGGCACCGACATCGCGCAGCACGCCGAGTACGTCCTTCGCCGCGAGCGGATCCGCTCCGCGCTGCTGATCGGCTACGGATCGGAAGAGCTTGTGCTGCCGGTCCTGGCGCAGACGGCGGCGAGGCTCGAAAACCGTGGCATCGACCTGCAGGAGGCCCTACGCGCCGAAGGCGGCCGGTACTGGTCGCTGTTGTGCGATGACCCCGCGTGCTGCCCGCCGGAAGGCCGGCCCTACGACCCTGGTTCTCATCCGGCGGCCGCGGCGATGACGGAGGCTGGCCTCGCCGCCCACCCCGACCGGGAGGCACTGGTGCGCACGATCCAGCGGCCTGCCGGGACCTCTGGCACGATTGCTCGCGCAACGGAGCAGGCGCGGCTGCGGCTGACCCGGATCGTCGAGGCCGGCGAGGCGGCAGGCGAGCGTGATCCGAAGTTGCGGGCCACGCGGATCGGGCGGAAACAGGTCCAGCGAGCGATCCGGCTGTACCGCTCAGGCGGCCGCATTCGCAGCGTTGGGCAGCTTGCGTGGCTGGCCGTCCTGCTCGGTGACATCCGGGTTCGGGATGATGCCTGGGCGCGCATGGATCCGGCGCACCGGGACGACCACTGCCGGCTGTGGACCGACGTGCTGCGGGGCGCCGCCACCGACAATGCGCCCGCGCCCGCCTCGCTGCTGGCCTTCACGGCCTGGCAGGCCGGGAACGGAGCGCTCGCTGCCGTGGCTGTCGACCGGGCGCTGGCCGCCGATCCCGGTTACTCGATGGCCCACCTGCTCAGCAGTGCTATCCAGGCTGCGCTGCCACCCGCGGCTGCGCGGATGCCGATAACGCCGGCTGCGGTCGCGGCGAGCTATGCGGTGCCACCGGGCCGGGCAGCGCGCTCCCGCCGGGTCCCGCGGCGGCGGCCGTCGAGATCGGCGCGCAAGGCCAGGTCTGCCACCGGATCGGACCGGCGAGAACATGCCTGAGGCGGGGGAACGCCGGTGGCGGCGGGCGCCGCACGGGCAAGCAGCCAGACAGACAAGCCTCAGATAGGGGAACGGGGTTGTGGCGGGGCGCCGTGCGGCAACCGGCCGGCGTTACCTGGTGATGGCCGGGTCCGCCGCTGCCTCGTGGCCGCGATCCCCGAGCCTGACCAGCGGCGCCAGCAGGCGGCCTTCGGGGTAACGCAGCGCGGCCGGCGGCAGCGGTGCGGGCCGCCCGCTCAGCAGCACCCGGACGGTGCCGAGCGGACCGCTGCCGAACTGAGCGTTGTCGAACTGAGCGTTGTCGAACTGAGCGCTGTCGAGCTGAGCGCCGTCGAGCTGAGCGCTGTCGGGCCGCGAGCTGTCGAGCTGAGCGCCGTCGAGCCGGGGGTTGTCGAGCCGGGAGCGCGCGGCGCGCGGCGGCGCGCCACTGGCCCGGATCCGGCGG
>JBAUAR010000319.1:0-2420 GCA_049675875.1 Streptosporangiaceae bacterium | reverse complement strand
GCGCCGGATCTCGGCGTGCCGGATCGCGTCGGCTCGGCTGGCGTCTGCGCGCTGGCGGCGCCGGGCGAGGGTGGCAAGCGCAGCCCGGGTCAGTGCGCTGCGGGCGGCGTGGCGATCGTGATCGTCGCCCGTGAGCAGCAGCGCGCGGAGCCGGTTGGCTTGTGCGGTGCTGGCCAGGATGATGTCCTGGCGGGCGCCGAGCAGGATGCGGAGCGCTTCGCGGTCGCCGTCGGCGCGTACTTCGGGAAGCCGGTCAGCGTCGAGCCGCAGGGCTGACAGCACGGCCAGGTGCGCGTCGATGGGATCGGACTTGCCCTTGCCGCGCCGCTGGCCGCGGGCGGGCTGCTCGCATTCGAGCACGGTGATCCCGGCCGCCGCCAGGGCCCGGGCTAGCCCGATCCCGTAGCTGCGGGTGCCCTCGACCGCGACGGCCACGCGGGGACCTGCAGCGTGCTGGCTGATCCAGGCAAGCATGGCGGCAAAGCCGGCCTCGCTGTTAGGGACGGACAGGGTCGCAATCGGCACGCCGGCCGGATCGGCGATCTCCGCTTCGTGCGTGTCTCGGTGGGTGTCGACACCTACGACGGCGTCGACGAGCTCGGCCAGCCTGGCCACGGCAGCTCCTTCCAGGACGTCGGTCACGGTCAGCGCCGGCCTGGACGAAGATCACTCAGCGGCATATCTGTGACGGGTCACGCCCCGAGGGGCGGACAAGCTTCTGATCAGGCCAGTCTGGTGAGCAGGCCGGTGCCGGCAACCAGGGCGGACAGGTCGTCTCGAAGGCACGCCCAATGACGGCCAGATCTACCAGGAGCCACGCCGCGGTCACCGGGACCGAGCCTGCTGGCTCTCCGTCCAGGAGCACCGCAACGACACTCACAGATCTACCAGGCCGTTTACCGGCCGGAGCTGGGCGGGCTGCGCCGGGACCTGCCGCCGGTGCTGCGGACCAGGCGGCGGCACCGCAAGCCGCACCGCCGGGCAGATGCCCGCCGGGCCGGGGCGCTGACCGGGATGACGATGATCAGCCAGCGGCCCGCCGCGGCCGCCGACCGCAGCGAAGCCGGGCACTGGGAGGGCGATCTGATCACCGGCGCGAGCAACCGGTCGGCGATCGGCACCCTGGTCGACCGTGCCAGCCGGTTCACCATCCTGGTGCACCTGCCCGGCCGGCGGCATGACGCGGCGACAGTCCGCGACGCGCTGGTGGCGGCCATGGCGATTTTGCCAGCGCAGCTGCGCCGGTCGCTGACCTGGGACCAGGGCAAGGAGATGGCGCTGCATGACCAGATCGCGGCGGCGCTGGGCATGCCGGTGTTCTTCTGCGACCCGCACTCACCCTGGCAGCGGCCGACCAGCGAGAACACAAACGGGCTGCTGCGCCAGTACTTTCCAAGGGCAGCGACCTGCGGGTGCACGGCCCGGACCGGCTGGCCGCCGTGGCCGCCGAACTCAACGACCGGCCGCGCAAGACCCTCGGCTGGAACACCCCGGCCGCCGTACTGGCGCAGCACACTGTCAGCTAGTCGCATCGGCGGCAGCCAGGCGCCGGCGCTGGGAAGATGAGCGCATAGCCGACATGCGCCGCCGCACCCCCGAGCCGCCGCCCCGGCCGCCGCAGATCGAGATCAAGCCCGGCCTGGCCCAGGAAACGCTGCGCGAGCTGGCGCCGCTGCTGGCCGAAGAAGGCATCGACGCCGGCAACATCGACGTCCCCGACCTGCAAACCCTCCAGGCCGCGCTCAACCGCGCCGTCGAGCGGCACAATATGACCCGCTTCACCCCGGTCGGCCACGCCCGCGACCTGGCCGTCACCACGCTGCACCTGGTGATCGAGGCCGTTGCCGACGGCGACACAGTCCTGGCCGCGGCGATCCTGGACCAGGTAGAACCAGAGTCACCCGGCGACACCGCTCCCACCGTCGCCGCCTGCATCGGCGTCACGCTCCGGCCTGCTCGATGGCTGGCTCACCGGCGGCAGCCGCCAGACCCCGCCCGCGCTCGGCCAGCACGTCCGGCTGCCCGCCGGGCACTGGACCGGCGAGCGCGCCGCCACCGACATCCTGGTCCTGGCCCGGAAAGGGCGCGCCTTCGCCACGCTCGACACCCTCATCGCCCGCCAAGGCGGCATGCACGTCCTGTACGGCAGCGCACTCACCCTCGCCGCCACTATCCAGGCCTGGGCAGCACACACCGGCACGCCCGTGAGCGACCTAGCCCGCACCGCCGTGCGCTGAACACCGCTACGATCCACAACATCAGTCATCTGTTGCGACGATGGCTGGAATCCGCCCTCCCCTGAATGGCTCCCGCATCCATCATCCTTTGGGTTTATGGCAGCGAGGCGCGGCTGGGGCAGCGACGGCATCTACTTCGACCACGCCGGGCCGTGCACCGATCCGGCCCGCCACCGGCACTGC
>JBAUAR010000318.1:0-2560 GCA_049675875.1 Streptosporangiaceae bacterium | reverse complement strand
CGCCGCCGCCCGGCCAGCGGACTGCCCGGCAGTGCGGTTCGTCCCAGCGGGGCGCCCGCCGCCCTTGCCGCGCTTCTTCTTGCCGCGCGACTTGCTGCTGCGGCGCATGCCGCCCATGCCGGGCATGCTGCCCATCATCTGGCGCATCATCTTCTGGCCCTCGAGGAACCGGACGATGAGCTGGTTGACCTCGCCGACCGTCACGCCGGATCCGGCCGCGATCCGCGCCCGACGAGAGCCGTTGAGGATCTTCGGGTTCCGCCGCTCGTCCTTCGTCATCGAGTTAACGATGGCAGCGGCCCGGTCCAGGTCCTTGTCGCTGACCTGGCTCAGCAACTCCCGGTTCTGCGCTGCACCCGGCAGCATGCCGAGCAGGTTGCCGATCGGCCCCAGCTTGCGGACCATCGCCAGTTGCTCGACGAAGTCCTCCAGGGTGAATCCCTCACCCGAGGCGAGCTTGCCTGCCATCGTGGCAGCCTGGTCCTGGTCGAACGTTCGCTCGGCCTGCTCGATGAGCGTGAGCACGTCGCCAAGATCGAGAATGCGGGACGCCATCCGGTCCGGGTGGAAGACGTCGAAGTCCTCCAGCTTCTCGCCAGTGCTCGCGAACATCACGGGCCTGCCGGTGAGCTGTCTGATGGACAGCGCCGCGCCGCCGCGGGCATCGCCGTCGAGCTTGGTCAGCACGACCCCGTCGAAGCCGACGCCGTCGAGGAACGACTGCGCCGTCGCCACGGCGTCCTGGCCGATCATGGCGTCCACAACGAACAAGATCTCATCCGGGTCGACGGCGTCCCTGATGTCGCGGGCCTGCTGCATCATCTCCTCGTCGACGCCGAGGCGCCCGGCGGTGTCGACGATGACGACGTTGTAGAGCTTGCGCTGGGCCTCCGCGATGCCCATGTTGGCCGCAGCCACCGGGTCGCCGACGCCGCTGCCAGGGAACGGCGCGAACACCACGACTCCGGCACGCTCGCCGAGCACCTGCAGCTGCTGCACGGCATTCGGCCGCTGCAGGTCGGCGGCAACCAGCAGGGGCGTGTTGCCCTGCGACCGCAGCCAGAACGCGAGCTTGGCCGCCAGCGTGGTCTTACCCGAACCCTGCAGGCCGGCCAGCATGATCACCGTGGGCGGCGTCTTGGCGAACCGCAGCCGCCGCGCCTCGCCGCCGAGAATCTGAATGAGCTCCTCGTTGACGATCTTGATTACCTGCTGAGCCGGGTTCAGCGCCTCCGATACCTCGGCCCCGCTGGCCCGCTCCCGGACGGTGCCGATGAACTCCCTGACCACCGGGAGCGCGACGTCGGCCTCGAGCAGCGCGATGCGGATTTCGCGGCAGGTGGCGTCGATGTCGGCCTGGGACAGCCGCCCACGGCCACGCAGCGAGGAAAAGACCTGGTTAAGCCGGTCAGAAAGGGTTTCGAACACCTGGTGATCCTCGCTGCAAGCTGGCGGTTAGCTACTCCAGGTTATCCGGGAACGAGTTCGGCCGGGGACCGCCGCCCGCAGCGCTGCGGCAGTGCTAGTCAGCCAGGACGGCGTCGACGAACACCTCGGGATCGAAGAACGCCAGGTCGTCGGGACCTTCGCCGAGTCCCACCAGCTTGACCGGGACGCCGAGTTCACGCTGCACCTGAATCACGATGCCGCCTTTGGCCGTGCCGTCCAGCTTGGTGAGGATGATCCCGGTGATGTCGACGACCTCGGCAAAGACGCGCGCCTGGCGGAGGCCGTTCTGACCGGTAGTGGCGTCCAGCACGAGCAGCACCTCGTCCACGCTGCCGTGCTTCTCGATAACTCGCTTGATCTTGCCAAGCTCGTCCATGAGCCCGACCTTGGTGTGCAGGCGACCCGCGGTGTCCACGATCACGGTGTCGACGCCCTCCTGGATGCCGACGTTGACGGCCTCGAAGGCTACGCTCGCCGGGTCCGCGCCCTCCCGGTCCGACCGCACCACCTGCGCGCCGACGCGCTCTCCCCACGTCTGCAGCTGGTCGGCCGCTGCCGCACGGAAGGTGTCCGCCGCGCCGAGCACGACCGTCTTGTCGTCACCGACCAGCACCCGGGCGAGCTTGCCGCACGTGGTCGTCTTCCCGGTGCCGTTCACCCCGACGACGAGCACGACCGATGGCCGGTCGCCGTGCCGGGCCAGGTGTAGCGACCGGTCCATGTCTGGCCCGAGCATTCCGATCAAGTCGGCTCGCAGCAGCGCCCGGACCTGTTCAGGGTCGTCCGTGGCGACGACCTTCACCTCGGTCCGGAGCTGCTCGACCAGCTCGCGGGAAGGGCCGACGCCCATGTCCGCGCTGATGAGGGTGTCTTCGATGTCCTGGAACGCCTGCTCGTCGAGCTTGCCCGTGGAAATCAGGTTCAGCAGCACCGACCCGATGGCCGTGTTCGACCTGGCGAGCCGGCTGCGCAACCGGGTCAGCCGCCCGGCCGACGGCGGCGGCTTCTCGATGACGCTCGGCGGCGTCACAGGCTCGGGTGCGATGACGGCCGAAGGCGTGGCCGCCTCCGGCCGGGCGGCGGTCGCGGCCCCGGTTTCGTCGTGCTCCAC
>JBAUAR010000317.1:0-2888 GCA_049675875.1 Streptosporangiaceae bacterium | reverse complement strand
GCCACCGGCGAGGAGTACCTCACCGAGGTGCCGGCCATCCTGCGCGCCGACGGTCACCTGGTGGCCAGCGCGTTCTGTCCTGACTTCGACGAGATCCAGGGAGTCAACAATCAGGCGCAGCTGGCCTCGGCGCGTCGGGTGCTGAATGAGCGGCTGCTGGCCCGCTGGATGGCCGCTGGCGTGACGATCATGGATCCGGCGAGCACCTGGATCGACGTGGACGTACAGATCGAGCCGAGCGTCCGCATCGCCCAGGCGACCCAGCTGGAGGGCTGCACGACGATCGGTGCCGGTGCCACCGTCGGCCCCGGCTGCCTGCTGCGTGACACGGTGGTCGGAGCCGGCGCGAGCGTACTGCAGTCCGTCTGCGAGGCCGCCGTGATCCAGCCGGGCACGGTGGTCGGCCCGTTCGCTCATGTGCATCGCGGCGAGCCGGACCGGCCTGGCACCCCGCCTGCTCGCGCAAGCACGTGGCTGTACAAGGAGAGCTGACCCCCAGTGACTGGCATCACTAGCACCCCCGAACGAAAGATGATGCTCTTCGTCGGTCGTGGTTACCCCGAGCTTGGCCAGGAGATCGCGGGCTGTCTCGGCATCGAGCCGACGCCCACCACCGCTTACGAGTTCGCCAACGGCGAGATCTTCGTGCGGTTCCTCGAGTCGGTCCGCGGCTGCGACGCGTTCGTGCTGCAGAGCCACACCGCGCCTATCAACAAGTGGATCATGGAACAGCTGATCATGGTGGACGCACTCAAGCGCGCGTCGGCGAAGCGGATCACGGTGGTCACCCCGTTCTTCGGCTACGCGCGGCAGGACAAGAAAAGCCGCGGCCGCGAGCCGATCTCAGCCAGGCTGATGGCCGACCTGTTCCAGACAGCGGGCGCCGACCGGCTGATGGCGGTCGACCTGCACACGGCTCAGATCCAGGGGTTCTTCGACGGCCCGGTCGACCACCTGTTCGCGCTGCCGATTCTCGCCTCCTACCTGGAGAACAAGCTCGATGTGTCGAACGTGACGGTGGTGGCACCGGACGCCGGCCGGGTCCGGGTCTGTGAGCGGTGGACCGACCGGCTCGGCTGCCCGCTCGCGATCATTCACAAGCGCCGCGATCCCGACATAGCAAATCAGGCCAGAGTGCTTGAGGTCGTCGGAGAGGTGGCGGGCCGTACCTGCATCGTGGTCGACGACATGATCGACACCGGGCAGACCATCGTGAAGGCGGCGGAGACGCTGTTCGAGCAGGGCGCCGAGCAGGTGGTCGTGGCGGCCACCCACGGCGTGCTGTCCGGCAGCGCCGTCGACATGCTGAAGAACTCTCGCGTCAGCGAGGTCGTCGTGACCAACACGTTGCCGATCACCTACGAGAAGCGGTTCGACAAGCTGACCGTGCTGTCCATCGCGCCGCTCATCGCGCGAGCCATCAACGAGGTTTTCAGCGACGGCTCCGTGACCAGCCTTTTCGACGGGCAGAGCTGACACTCAGGGGCTCCGCCCGACAACCTCAACCATCAGGGAACGGGGCCGCTCGCATCAAGGCTGGTTGCCACGCCGCCGCGGCCCGGGCTGGTGCCTCCGTATCTGACCGGAGGAGCCGGCCAGGTATGCTTCGCAAGGACTTTTCTGTCATCGCAAGGAGCCACAGTGCCTGAGGTAGTGATTGCCGCCGAGGCGCGGACCCAGTTCGGCAAGGGGCCGGCCCGCCAGATCCGGCGCGACGGCCGAGTTCCGGCGGTGCTCTATGGCCACCACAGCGAGCCGAGGCATATGACGCTGCCTGGCCACGAAGTACTCATGGCACTGCGCACCCCGAACGTGCTGATCAGGATTGAGGGCCTGCCGGGCGGTGCTCAGCTCGCGCTGCCCAAGGCGGTGCAGCGCAACCCGATCAAGGGCTGGGTCGAGCACCTTGACCTGCTGCTTGTGCGGCGTGGTGAGACGGTGACCGTCGACGTGCCGGTGACGCTCACCGGCGAGATCGTGCCCGGCGGCCTGCTCGACCAGCAGCTTGTGCAGATCTCGGTCAATGCCCAGGCCACTGACATCCCGACCGGCATCGAAGTCAGCGTCGAGGGCATGGACGTCGGCGACGCTGTGCACGCTCGCGACCTGCAACTGCCCCCCGGAGTCACCCTCGATGACGAGCCCGACTTGCTCGTCCTGCACGTCATAGCCTCGACCACGGCAGCGCAGCTGGAGGCCGAGCTCGGCGAGGCGGAGGCGCCTGCTGCGGCCGAGGCGGCCGAGGCAGCCGCTGCCGAGGGCGGCCAGGAGCCCGCGGCGGGCTGATCGGGCTAGGCCGCGCGGGGCCAGCTCGTCGGCCCGGTTGCGCCGACGGCACCGTCCAGCGAGCCGGAGTGAGCACGCATGGCTGAAGACCGCTGGCTGATCGTCGGCCTGGGTAACCCTGGCTCGGAGTACGCCGGTAACAGGCACAACCTGGGTTTCGATGTCGCGGACCTGCTCGGGGAGCGCGCTGGCGCCCGGTTCAAGCGAGACAGGTCCCGGGCTCAGCTCGCCACCGGCAAGGTGGTCGGCCTTCCGGTCATCCTGGCCAAGCCGATGACGTTCATGAACGCCTCCGGCCGGCCCGTCGCCGCGCTGCGCGCCTTATACAAGCTGCCGGGCGACCGGATCGTGGTCATCCACGACGAGCTGGACATCCCGTTCGGCGACATCCGGCTCAAGTTCGGCGGCGGCGACAACGGGCACAACGGGCTGCGCTCGGTGACCACGGCGCTCGGCAGCCGCGACTATTACCGCATCCGCATCGGCATCGGCCGCCCGCCGGGTCGGATGGATCCAGCCGACTTCGTGCTGCGGGATTTCTCGGCGGCCGAGCGCAAGTCCCTGCCGGACATTCTGAACCGATCTGCCGATGCGGCCGAGGC
>JBAUAR010000316.1:0-6166 GCA_049675875.1 Streptosporangiaceae bacterium | reverse complement strand
GCCTAGCGGCGGGCGGCGCCCGCCGACGGCCTGCCGCCAGAGGCTGCCCCCCACCGCCTAGCGTGCGTCGGGGGCGAAGGGTGGTGTCAGGCCGCGTAGACGACCGTCACCGAGACGCTGACCTGCTGGCTGCCCGGCGAGATCGGCACCGCGGCGGAGCCAGCGCTCGCGGCGCTCGGTACGACGACCGGCGGACTGGAAGCGGTGGCCGACGTGATGCTGAGGACCTGGCCGAGCGGCTCGCCGGCCGCGCTGGCGAACTGCCCGGCCTTGGCGCGCGCATCCCGCATGGCGCTCGCCCGCGCCGCGGCGAACAGCGGGCCATCGTCGGCGAGGTTGAGCGAGACGCCATCGACGGTGATCGCGTTACCGCCCGCGTGCACGGCGGCCTCGATCTGCCGCCCGGCGGCGCTGACCTGATCGAGGGTCGCCGTGAGGGACTCGGTCACCTGGTAGCTGACCGGCGCCGACGAGCCGGGCTGGTAGTTCGGGTAGATGGCCAGGCCAGTGGTCTGGATGTCGGACGCGGCCACGCCCTGACCGGTCAGCGCCCCGGTGACCTGGCTGACGGTCTGATTAGCAGCGTCGAGCGCGGTGCTGACCGACCCGGCGCTGACCTGGACGCCCATGCTCACGACGAGCTGGTTCGGGGTTCCGGTCGCGGTGCCGGTGCCGGTGACCGTGATGCGCCCGGCTGGCTGCCGGGCGGCCTGGACGGACTCGGCGGTCGCCGCCTGGGCCGGAGATCCGGTGGGGTGACTGGCGCCGAGGCTGAACGCGCCGACGAGCAGCGCGGCCGACGCTACGCCGATCGCGGCGGCGCGGTATCGGGGGTTGGTGACGGCCATGACTGTGCTCCTGCTCCGCGGGGACGGTGAGTGCTGTCCCTGCGACGCAGCCGGCCACCGGCCGGTTCCCTCAAAAGCCCGCCCAGGTGCCGATCTCGGCTCCGGCGTCGCGTGCCTCCGCCGCCCGGCGGTAGGCGAGCTCGGCCGCGGCCAGGTCCTCGACGGCGAGCCCGAGCGACTCGAAGATGGTGATCTCTTCGGCGGCAGCCCGGCCGCGCGCGCTGCCGAGGAGCAGCTCCCCGAGTTCCGCGCGGATGTGACCGGGGCCGACCGCCCCGTCCGCAGCGGCCAGCAGGTAGTCGCCGGACTCGGCCAGCACCGACTCCCGGCGGTCGGCCACCAGCACCCCCGCGACGACCGTTGCGGTGTCCAGCTCGCGCGCGTGCGGAAGGCACGCGCCGACTGCGTTGATGTGCGTGCCCGGCGCGAGCCAGTCGTGCTGGAGTACCGGCCTGGCGGAGCTCGTCGCCGTCACGATGATGTCCGCGCCGTCGACCGCGGCGCGCGCGGACTCGCAGGATCGGACCGGCGCCCTGGTCTGCCCGCTCAGGGCGGCAGCGAGCCGGCGGGCGCTATCCGGATCGCGGCTGGCGACCCGGACCTCAGAAAGCGAGCGGACCTGGTCCAGGGCGCAGATGTGAGCCCGAGCCTGGACGCCGGACCCAATAACCGCGAGCGTGTCCGCTGCGGGATTCGCCAGCAGCTCGGTGGCCACTACCGATACGGCTGCGGTTCGTATTTCTGTCACCGCCGACGCATTGAGAATGGCGACCGGCACGCCGGTCTTGCCGTCCGATAGCAGCACCACGCCCTGGTGCGTGTCCAGTCCGGCGGCCGGGTTGCCGGGTGTGATGCAGATCGCCTTCAGACCGTACCGGCCCGCGCTGCCGTCGCCGCCCGCCAGGTAGGAGGGCATCAGCGCCACCAGGCCGGCCGCATCGTCGGGCTTGATCACGGTGCGCAGCGGCTGCTGCGCGCGGCCCGACGCCAGCGCGGTCAGGGCGCGCCGCATCGCCGTCGCGCAGTCCGCATAGTCGAGCACCGTGTGCACATCGGCCGCGGACAGCACGAGCAGCGGCACGATCAGGCCTCGGCGGGCTTGCTGCTGACCTCGGCCAGGATCTGGTCGACGCAGTGCTGAATCTCCTGCTGGCGGCCCGGCATGTCCGTGCTGGCGAACTTATTGAGGATCGCCAGGACCTTGTCCTGTCCCTGCAGGATGTCGAGTTGCTGCGTGGCCATCTCGTGCAGCGCAATCAGCGTCTCGTGGTCGGCGATCGCCCGCTTGTCGCTGGCGGTCTGCGCCCGGTTGGCGCTGACCTGCAGCGAGATCATGATCGACAGCTGCGGCAGGTTCAGGATGACGAGCAATAGCGGCCACGGCGTCTTGTCGAAACCGATGACGTTGCCGAGGAAGAGCCACACGATGATGCCGATGGTGATGCCGAGGAACACCCACATCGAGCCGCAGATCCGGTTCACGCCGTCGGCGATCTTGTCCAGCGGGCTGCTGCCCCGGACATGGTCGGAGAGCACCAGGCGCGGATGGAACTGCTGGGGAGCCCGCTTGATCTCCTCCGCCTTCTCGTGCAGGGTATGCAGCTCGTGTGAGATGTCGCGGCGCGCCGCCGCGTCCGAGGGTGGCTTGGGGAAATGGAACCCGGCGGCCGGCTGTCCGGTCGCGATGTGCTCCTGCGTGGCTGTCACAGCTGCCTCCTGGCTAGCCGAATGATAATGATCGAGTCCTGCGGTAGATCCTCGTCCTAGTGTGCGCACGAATCCGAGCATTCCGTGCACCTCGGCGGCGAGCCGGGGCCCAGTCCCGCCGGCACGTGCGGACCTGGCGCCCGGCCGCGGACCGCTAAAGTCGATCTATGGCGGTCGCGATCGTTGTCAACGGCAGCCACCGCCAGGTGCCGGGCGACGGAACGCAGACGCTGCTCGACGCGCTCCGCGACGACCTCGGCGTCACCGGGCCCAAGCTCGGCTGCGGCGAAGGCGCCTGCGGCGCCTGCACCGTGCTGGTCGGTAGCCGGGCAGTGCAGGCCTGCCAGGTGGACGCGGCGAGCGTGGCTGGTCAGCGGATCACCACGGTGGAGGGCCTCGCCGAGGACGGCATCCTGCACCCCGTCCAGCAGGCCTGGTTGGAGCTGGGCGCCATGCAGTGCGGGTACTGCACGCCGGGCTGGCTGGTCGGCACGGCGGCGCTGCTCGCGAGGGTGCCGCACCCAGGCAACGAGCGGATCGACGCCGAGCTCGCCGGCCACGCGTGCCGCTGTTGTACCTATCCGCGGATCCGGCGCGCCGTGCACCGCGCGGCCGAGTTGATGGAGCATCCGGAGCTGCTCGAGGCGGTGCCCGGGCCGGCCGTCGTAGCGCAGCAAACTGCCGAGCCGGAACGTCCGCTCGACCTCAGCCGCGACAACCCGGCCGCATTCGCCGCGGCCGTGCCCGAGGGCCTGCTCACTGTCGTAGCCGATCCGGGTGAGCCTGGCTTCACCGGGCCCGACGACGCCTGGGTGCACGTGGGCGCCGACGGCACGATCGCCGCGTTCACCGGCAAGGTCGAGGCGGGGCAGGGCACCCGGACCGCGCTGTCGCTGCTCGTCGCTGAGGAACTCGCGGTCAACGCCGATGCGATCCGGCTGGTCATGGCCGACACCGACACTTCGCCATTCGACCTGGGCACGTTCGGCAGCCGGTCGATGCCGCACGCGGCGCCGCCGCTGCAGGCCGCGGCCGCGGCCGCGCTGCGGATACTCCGGCAGACGGCAGCGGACCGATTCGGGCTGCCCGCCGGGGACCTGACCGCTGCCGACGGCTGGATCGCCGGCCCCGACGGGGCGCCGGCCGCGAGCTACGGCGAGCTCGTGGCGGGCCAGCACCGGGTGGAACAGGTGCCCGCCGACGCTCCGGTGACCCCCGCGGCGCGGTGGCAGCGGGTCGCTGGCAAGCCGGCCCGGTCGGCGGGCGGGGCTGACGTCGTCACCGGCCGGAAGCTGTTCCCGTCGGACCTGCGGATGGCCGGCATGCTGCACGGGATGGCGCTGCACGCACCCGCTGCCGGCGCTACCTTGCGGCGCGCCGACACGTCGGGGGCGGCGGCGATGCCCGGAGTGAGCGTGGTCGCCGACGGCGACTTCGTCGGTGTCGTGGCTCTCGACGCGCGCACGGCGAGAGCGGCCCTCGCCGCGATCGACGCCGACTGGGTTGAGCCGGACGGCCCCGGTCCGGCCGAACTCGAGTCCTATCTCCGCGCGAACCCGGTTGCAGAGGAGGGCCGGTTCGGCGCTGTCCGCGACGAAGTGGGCGACCCGGACTGGGCCCTGCGGGACGGCGTCGTGCGGCTAGCGGCGACCTACCGGGTGGCGTACGTCGCCCACGTGCCGCTCGAACCGCGAGCCGCGCTGGCGCGCTTCGACGGCGGCGAGCTCACCGTTTCGGTGGCCACCTCGACGCCGTTCCGTGCTCGTGGAGAGCTCGCCGGCGCCCTTGACCTGGATCCGGCCCAGGTGCACGTCATTGTTCCCGACTTTGGCGGCGGATTCGGCGGTAAGCACGGATCGGCCGTGGCGCTGCAGGCCGCGCGGCTCGCCAGGGCCACCGGACAGCCGGTGCGCGTGCAGTGGAGCCGACGCGACGAATTCACCGCTGGCTACCTCCGCCCCGCCGCGGTCATCGACGTGGCCAGCGCCGCCGACGCGGCCGGCGGACTGACCGGGTGGTCGTTCGCGAATCTGCACTCTGGCGCCGCCGGCCTCATCAGCCCGTACCGGGTGCCGCACGCGCGGCACAGCTACCAGCCCGCTCATTCCCCGCTGAACCGGGGCTCGTACCGCGCGCTCGCGGCGACCGCCAACAACTTTGCCCGCGAATCGCACATGGACGAGCTCGCGGCCGCTATCGGCACGGACCCGGTGGAGTTCCGGCTGCGTCACCTCGACGACGCGAGGCTGCGTGCCGTGCTCGAAGCCGCGGCAACCGAGATCGGCTGGCCTGGCGAGACCGCGGCCGCGAACTCGCCGAACGCGACCGACATCGGTATCGCGGTCGGCATGGAGAAGGGCGGGCGCGTCGCCACGGCGGCCAGGGTCCGAGTGCTGGCCGACGGCTCCCTTGAGCTGTTGCGCCTGGTCACGGTCGTGGACTGCGGCGCCGTCGTGCACCCGGACGGCTTGGTCAATCAGGTTGAGGGGGCGGTCGTGATGGGCCTCGGCCCGGCGCTGTTCGAGCAGATCGACTTCGCCGCCGGCCGCATACTCAACGGGTCCATGTCCGACTACCGGGTGCCGCGGCTCGCCGACGTGCCGCCGGACATCGAGGTCATCCTGGTCGACCGGCCCGGTGACCCGTCGGCTGGCGGCGGCGAGGCGCCGATCATCGCCGTAGCGCCAGCGATCGCCAACGCCATCGACCGCGCCTGCGGCGTGCGGCTGCGCAGGATGCCGCTCGCTCCGGGCGGGCGGGTGCCAGACGTCTGCTAGCCAGGAATTCGGGCCGCCGCGGCACCGAAGACGGCCCGCACCACCGTTACAGCTGCCACTGATCGCCGCTGATTTGGCTGGACCTCGGCGCGGCGGCCAGGTGGATTGTCCGGCGAACGGCGGATGTGCCCGGTAGCTTTTTCGGTGGCGGCAGGAGGTGCGCTGTGTGGCGAAAGGGGCGTGGCTTCCGGCGCCTCGCTGACGAGGTGGCCGAGGCCAGGATTGAGCAGGCCGAGCTTCGCCGCCGCCTCGAGGCATTCGAGATGATCGCGGCGGCGGTCGGCGCCGCGGTGCAGGGGGTGCCGGACGCGCCCGTGCCGCCAGCCCTGATCGCCGCGGCCGGCGAACGGCGCTCCGAGGATGTCCCGGTCCGCCTGGACGTGCCGGGCGGCGAGGTGTTCGCGGTAGTCGGCGGCCCGGGAGATCCGCGCGAGTGGTGGACGGCGATCTGGCGTCTCACCGGGCCTGACCAGCAGGCGCGCACGTGATCCGCGTCCGGCACGAGACACTCCCCGCGGGCCTGAGCGCGGTCGTGCAGAGGCGGGCCGGCGGCGATACCGACATCGTGGTGTCGACCATGCTGACCGCGGCGCGCCAGCGCGCTGCGGTCAGAGTGGGGCTACGGGCGGCCCGGCCTGCGGGCCAGCGGACGGCGCTGCCGGTCCCGCTGCTCGGCGTGCTCGCCCTTGCCTGGGCTTCCGGCCGGGCAGTAGTGAAGGGGATACACATCCACGCGGCGGCGCTGCTGGCGGCGGCCGGCGTCGTCACCGCCGCGGTCGTAGTCATCGCGGTGATCCCGCACCAGCACGGCGCGACACGCGGGGGGCACTCCGC
>JBAUAR010000315.1:0-6032 GCA_049675875.1 Streptosporangiaceae bacterium | reverse complement strand
CGGTAATGCGCCGGTCCTCCGGCCACGGGGATGCGCTGGACATCAGATCTGCCTTCCTGGTCGCCACCACCCTGGTTGACGCCGGGTCCCATCCTCGCCGCTCACCGCAGCTCGCGCCAGGCGAGGCCGCACGGTGCTCCACACGATCTTCACATCGGCCACGGCCGGCTTGCACCCGTCGCTGCTGAACTGCGGAGATAGGCACGCATCGGCCTTCAGGGGGGATCATGAGCAGCGTCATCACCACGCCAACGGTCGGGCAACTCCGCGAGGAGATCCGCGGGGCGGTCATCACCGCTGCGGACCCTGGCTACAACGAGGCACGAGCAGTGCATAACGGGATGTTCGACCGGTATCCGGCAGTCGTGATCCAGGCCGAGCAGGTCGCCGACGTCATCGCGGGCGTGAACTTCGCCCGTGACAGCGGGCTAGCGCTTGCCGTCCGCGGCGCCGGGCACAGCGCGCCGGGCTATGGCACCTGCGACGCCGGAGTGGTGATCGACCTGTCGCCGATGCGGTCGGTGTATGTCGACCCGGTGATGCGAACGGCCCGCGTCGGCGGCGGCGCCACCTGGGGGGACTTCAACTACGCCGCGCACGCCTTCGGCCTGGCGACCACGGGCGGCATCGTCTCGACCACCGGCGTGGGGGGACTGACGCTCGGCGGCGGCATCGGCTACCTGTCGCGCCCGTATGGCCTGTCGATCGACAACCTGCGCTCGGCTCAGGTCGTCACCGCCGATGGTCGCGTGCTGACAGCGAACTCGGCCGAGAACGCCGACCTGTTCTGGGCGATCCGCGGCGGCGGCGGGAACTTCGGCGTGGTCACGTCGTTCGAGTTCCAGTTGCATCCGGTCACCGACGTGTACGCCGGGATCTTCCTCTACGAGCTGGAGTCCGCGCGCGACGTGCTGCGGTTCTTTGCCGAGTTCATTCCGACCGCCCCGGAGCCCTACGGCGCGTTCCCGGCTTTCCAGATAGCGCCGCCGCTGCCGTTCATACCGGCTGACCGAGTCGGTGACACCCTCTGCGCGGCCATCGTCCACTGGGCCGGGCCCATGTCGGCGGGCGAAGAAGCGATGGCGCCGTTCCGGGACATCGCGCCGGTCGTCGCCGAGATGGCGGGCCCGATGCCTTACCCGGCGCTCAACACCGCGTTCGACGCGCTGTTTCCCAAGGGCATCCGCAGCTACTGGAAGGGCAGCTTCGTCACTGAGCTCTCCGACGCCGCGATCGACCAGCACGTAATTCACGGCGCCAGGGTTCCTGAGATGAGCGCGACCATGCACCTGTACCCGATCAACGGCGCCTGCCACCGGGTTGGACCGGACGAGACCGCCTTCGCTTATCGCGACGCAACCTTCGCCCAGATCATCGTCGCGGCCTGGCAGGACCCGGCCGCCGACGCTGACCGGATCCGCTGGGTGCGCGAGTATCACCAGGCGACCGCGTCGTACGCCGAGCCTGGCGGTTACGTCAACTTCATGGCCGACGATGACAGCGGCCGGGTCCAGGACAACTATCGCGGTCACTACCGGCGGCTGGCGGAGATCAAGGCTCGCTACGATCCCGCCAACCTGTTCCACCTCAACCAGAACATCATCCCGGCGGGCTGAGAAGCCGTGACCGGGACCCGCGGCGCGCCGTGCGACGGCCGCTGATGCGCAGCTTTCCCGAGCGTCCTCCGGACCTAGCGGGCCGCTTCACACTGTCTCCACGCCACGTCCGTGATTTCTGCAGAGCCGTACGTTGCGCTGGAACTGGCTGCACGCTCACGTTTCGGGAGGTACTCCAGATGAAAGACGGCGATCACCGGGCGGACCCCGAGAGCGTCGACCCGGCGCGCCCGAGTGTCCCATCGAGCACGGGGCACCCGACGGCCGATGAGGTAGTTCTCAGTCGCGGCGGCGGGCTAGAGCCCAGCGACGCAGCCGCCATTCGTGCCCACGTGCGGTCGTGCCCGCGCTGCCGTGCGGTCGAAGCCAAGCTGCTGGAACTGCGCAGAATCCTGGCCCACCGGGCCGATGGGAAGATGCCCGCTAGGATCGCTAGCCGGATAGATCAGGCGCTGATCGCCGAGGCCGTGCAAGGCAGCGGCCAGTGGCCGCCTGCGCCCCGGAGCGCGTCCCGGTACAGCTGATCGGTCCGCCACCTGATCAGCCCTAGCTGGTCGGCGGTCGGTCCCGAACCCGGCTAGCGGACCGGGAAGCCGTCCGCCCCGACCGTGACCTCCTCCACCTGCCGTATGCTCCCGGTCGACATCAGCAACGCATCCGTGTTCCTGGCCTCCGGCGAGGTTCGCTACATCACGGGCGTATCGCTGCCGGTGGACGCCGACGTTATTGACCAGCAGCCAGAGGGCCAGCGACGGCCTGGCACACGCACTACCGCGCCCGGCTAGCGGGTCCGGACGGGGCCTTCGAGGACCGGCTGTTCGCCCATGCCGGGCTGCGCCCGCCGATCTAGTTCCAGCAGGTGCCCGAGGCGAAGGCCGGGAAGAACCGGCTGCACCTCGACCTGTACCCACCGGTCGCGACAACGCGCTGTCGCAGGAGCGGAGCATCGAGATCGTCGAGACCAAGGTGGCCAAGTTCGTCGCGCTCGGGGCACGTTTCGAGCAGCGCACCGGGCACGATGATCCGGAAGACCCGGTCTACTACGTGGTCATTCACGAGCCGGGAGGGCAATGAGTTCTGCGTGTCCTCACTAGGCCTGAGGTCATTTTCTCTCGGGAGAGTCACCAGCAGCCAGATTGGCAACAGCAGCTTGGAGCAGGAAGAACGCCTAGGATTCATCATGGCGGTTTCCGCGCCTGGGTCCGAGCTTGTAGCTGCCGGGGCGAATAAATCGGGCTGTTAGGTCGCGTCGCAGTGCCATTCGTCGTTGTCCTCGCAAGTGATCGTCTCGCCATCACCGGCAACACCGGTGATGCCGTGGTCGCCGTGGTCGCCGTCCCGGCAGTATTCACCCGGCTCATAGCAGTGCCTTCGTCGCTGAGGGGGGTAGCAACTGGCCGGGGCTGGCGCGGGCGCAGGGTTGTTCGCGGCTGGGGAAGGCGCAGGGCTGATCACTAACGGAGCAGCGCCGGTCGTGGCGGCCGGGGCCGGGCTGAGCGTACCGGCGGGATTGGCAGCGGGAGCAGACGCGGCCGCGCTCGGGGGTTGGCGCCCGAGACAGGTTCCCTGCTGGTAACGACGGCGACCCGTTGCTGCATGCGTTCGCGACCGTGCCGAGTATCGCCAGTAGCTGGGCTGCGATGAGCATTGCGCCAGCAGACTCCGTGCCGGCTTCCGGCCCGCGCCAGACCCGCGGCTATCGTTGGCTCATGGCCAGGCATCTGGTGACGGACCGGCTCGTTCTGCGTCCCTGGCAGGTCGGTGACGCCCCGGCTGCGCTGCGATCCTACGGTGACGACGAGGTCGCCCGATGGCTGTCGCCCACGATGGACCAGGTAACCGACGTCGGCGGCATGCGGCTTGTTCTGCAGCAATGGATCGCCGAAGACGAGCGGATGCTCACCCCGGCTGGGCGCTGGGCGATCGAGCTCCGCGATGGCGGCGGCCTGATCGGCGGCGTGACGCTGCTGCCGCTGCCGCCCGATGAAGAGTACGAGATGGGCTGGCAGCTGGAGCGCACCTGCTGGGGTAACGGGTACGCGACTGAGGCCGGGACAGCCCTCGCCCAGTGGGCCTTCAGCCAGGGCCTCGAACAGGTAATCGCGCTCGTCCGGCCGGCGAATTCGCGCGCCGCGGCCACCGTGCGCAGGCTCCGCATGGAGTGGGTCGGCTACACCGAGAAATACCATCGCCTGCGATTGCAGGAGTTCCGGCTGCGCCCGTCGGACCTCGCCGACGACGCCGCACCGGGCCTGTAGCCGGTCTTCCGGCGCACTACGTCAGCGGGCGGACCCGGCGACCGCCGACCTTGAGCAGAGCAAGCGTTTGGTAGGCGCCGGCCGTAGGATGGTGAGCCGCCTACGCCGGCAGCCCCGCCGCCGTCGCGGCTCGCCCTTATCGCCGGAGGGTCTGCAGATGGCAGAAGTCCAGGATCGACGCGAGCTGATCCTGTCCACCGCCGCCGAGATGGTTGCCCGAAAGGGCGTGCGGGCCACGACGGTGCGCGCCATCGCAGACGCGGTCGGGGTGTTTTCCGGCAGTCTCTACCATCACTTTCCCTCGAAGGACGCCATCGTCGACGAGGTGCTGACCCGCTATCTGGACGCGATCAGGGCGCGCTATGCCGTGGTCGTCGCGCGCGGCAAGGACCCGGCGGAATGCCTGCACGATCTCGTCGTCACCTCGCTCGAGGTCGCCGAAGAGCAGCCGCACGCGACCGCGATCTACCAGAACGAGGTCCAGTACCTGCGGGAGATGCCCGGCTTCCGCGGCATCCAGTCCGCCGCGGCAGACATCCAGCGGACCTGGCTGCGCGTCATCGAGGCCGGCGTGGCCGATGGCAGTTTCCGCGCCGACATCCCGTCCTGGGTCTTCTACCGGCTCATCCGCGACGCGGTCTGGCTGTCGATCCGCTGGCACCGGCCCGACGGGCCGTACTCGACACGCCAGCTCGCCGATGACGTGACATCGCTGTTCCTGCACGGCTTCGCGACCCGGTGACACCAACTCCCGTTTCCGGCCGATGTAACTGACGCGGCCGCCATAGTGGAGTTTGGGCCCTTGCGCCGTTAATGTTCCAGCAGAGAGCGGAGAAAGCAGGGCGTGATGTTCGGGCCGATCCGGTCCGCACAAATGGGGGGGCCCATTATGAACATCGCCGCGCATGCGCCGGATCCGGCAGTAGTTTCGGTTGCCTGGAAGTGGCTTGCCGTCCTCATCGGCCTCGGCGTGCTGGCCATAATTGCGCTCATTGCGGCCATTCCCACCAAGGGCAGGCTGTGGCAGCTTGTGGATGGCGCGGATGGCCGGGCGAGCTCGTCGAAATTCCAGTGGCTGCTGTGGATCGTGGTGATTGCATTCGCCTACACGGTGCTCTGGGTGCTGCGCGCAAAACAAGGCGACTACACCGCGATCAGCCAGGTGCCGGTCAACCTGCTGACCCTGCTGGGATTCAGCACCGGCACCGCCGCCGCGGCGAAGGGGATCACGGCCGGATACGTGCAATCGAGCAAGCTGGCGAAACCTGCCGCGGGAGACGACGCCAAGGGCGGACTCATCCAGGACGACAGTGGCGTGCCCGATCTGGGGAAACTGCAGATGATCGCGTTTACCCTGATCGCCGTCGGTGTCTTCCTCTGGACCCTCATTCACCAGATTGCCAGCACTCCAGTGATAACCGGCCTGCCGAACGTCGATTCCTCGCTGCTGGTCCTCATGGGCATCAGCCAGGGCGGCTACCTCGGCAAGAAGCTCGTGACGTTCAGTTCGCCGGTGCTATATCCGCCAGCTCCCCTTACCGCAATCGTCGGTCAGTCCGTCACCGTGACCGGGGCCAATCTGGGTACGCCAGCCGCCAATTCCGCGCCACCAGCGGGCGCTCTGCTCACGATCGACGGCGTGCCGGTTACCGACCCGCAACGGGGACAGGCGGCCATCGTCTTTGCCGTGCCGGGCCCCGCACAGGCCAGCCAGCGGAAAGCTCAGCTGACCGTCCTCGTGATGGGCCAGAAGAGCAATAGCGTGACGCTCACTATCAGCCCCGGTCCCTCGGCGGCTTCCAATGGCAGTGGCGATGCAGAGGCTGCGGTCACCGGAACGCCAGTGTGACCGGGTGGCTGCAGCCGCATCGGCTCGCAGCACGTACGTAGACTCGCCAAGCCCGTCATCAGGCGCGCCGAGTGTCAACCTCCGGGCTGGCCGACGGCGTGTCAGGTAGGAGAAGCGGCCGAGCGAGAGCAGGGATGATGCGACGTGGTGCTGAGGAGCTCGACGAGCACTTCACCGCTTTTGTGCGGTCGCGGGGTGAGCATCACCTGCGGATGGCGACGCTGCTGACCGGAAATCCGGACGCCGCCCAAGACCTGGTGCAGGCCAGCCTGCTGAAGCTCTACCGGGCGTGGTCTCGGATCGACACGA
>JBAUAR010000314.1:0-4484 GCA_049675875.1 Streptosporangiaceae bacterium | reverse complement strand
GCGCTACCGCGCCGGCTTCGGCCTGCGTCAGGTCTCGCCGCGGGAAGGCCGCCGCAGCGGCCACCGCCAGCGGAATCGGCGCCGCGTCGGCGGCCAGCTGATCGAGCGTTCGCGCCTGGCTGGCCAGGTACGGGCCACTCCGGATACGGCGCAGCGCGGTCAGGTGACCACCGACGCCGAGCGCCGCCCCGAGGTCCCGCGCGAGCGCCCGGATGTACGTGCCACTGGAGCACGTCACCCGCACGTCGACGTCGACCACCTGGCCGGCTGGGCGGACGGCGTCGACCGCGAACTCGCGCACGGTCACGGTTCTCGGGGCAAGCCGCGGCGGCTGGCCGGCCCGGGTGAGCCGGTAGGACCGCTGACCGCCGACCTTGATTGCGCTGACAGCAGGCGGGACCTGGGTGACCTGGCCAGTCAGCGCGCTGACGGCAAGCCGCAGCTCGGCGTCGCCGAGCGCGCCGACCGGAACGGCGCCGGTCACCGCACCCTCCGCGTCGTCGGTATCGGTCCGCTGGCCCAGCCGGATGGTCGCCGTGTACTCCTTCTCGGCCAGCGTCAGGTAGCCGAGCAGCCTGGTGGCCTGCTCGATCCCCACCACCAGCACGCCCGTGGCCATGGGGTCGAGCGTCCCGGCGTGGCCCACTCGTCTTGTCCCCGCGAGCTTGCGGATCCTCGCCACCACGTCGTGCGAGGTCCAGCCGCTCGGCTTGTCGACGATCAGCAGCCCGCTGGCCGCGCTCACCGGTCGCCCAGCGCGCGTTTCAGGGCGGCAATCGCCTCGACCGCGCGGCCGGTATAGGAGAAACCGGCCGCTCGGGCGTGCCCGCCCCCGCCCAATGCGGTACACGCTGCGCCGACGTCAACGACATCTTTCGAGCGGACTGATGCTTGCCAGACACCGGCGTCGTCTTCCTTGAGCACCGCGGCGATCTCCGCCTCGTCGGTGCGCCTAATTTCGTCGATAACTGCTTCCGCCGCATCGAGCGGTAGCTTCGCCGGTTCGCGGTCGGCTTTGGTGACGGTAGTCCAGACCAGGCCGAGGCCGCGGGCGGCCGTGCTGTCGAGTACGGCACGCTCGAGCGTGGCGGCGAGCAGGCCCAGGTAGCCGAAGGGCGCGCGGTCGTACAGCTCACGGGAGACCGCAGCTGGGTTGACGCCGGCCGCCAGCAGCCGGGCAGCGAGCTCGTGCACCTGCGGCGTGGTCGCGGAGAACCGGAACGAGCCGGTGTCGGTCACGAGGCCCGCGTAGAGGCAGACGGCGATGTCGCGACTGAGCGCGACGCCGAGACGGCCGATGAGCTCGGCGGCCAGCACCGCGGTCGCCGCTGCCGCGGGATCCACCAGGCTGACCGAGCCGAACCCGGTGTTGGACGCGTGGTGGTCCAGCACGATCAGCTCGGCCGCGGCCGCGGCGGGACCGGCCAGCTCGCCGAGCCGGTCGGTGCTCGACGCGTCGAACGACATCATGACCTCGGGCCGGGCCGGAAACCGGTCCGGCGCGGTCAGCAGCTCAAGGCCGGGCAGGAAGGCCAGGATCGCCGGGATCGCGAACGGTTCGGCGAAGGACGCGATCACGCGCTGACCGCGGTCGTGCAGCGCGCGGGCGATCGCGACCATGGAGCCGAGCGCGTCCGCGTCCGGCCTGATGTGACAGGCCAGGCAGACGCGCTCGGCGCCGTCGAGCAGCCCGACAGCGCGCGCCCAGTCAGGATTCGTCGTCATCGCCAGCGTCGTCACCGTCAGCGCTGTCGAAGTCGTCCGGTTCGGCCGGCCTGCGGTAGGGGTCCGGATCTCCGGCCGGAACGGCGGTGGCCCGGGTGGCGGCGACTTGCTCGTCCGCGGCCCTGGCCTTCGCCACCAGGTCCTCGATATCGCGGGCCGTTTCGGGCACGGTGTCGCGGGTGAAGCTGATCGACGGCGTGTGCTTGAGCCCGGTCTGCCTGCCGACCTCCGACCGGATCAAGCCGGTGGCGCTGGCGAGCGCCGCCACCGTGTCGGCCACCTCGTCGTCGGAGCCGTAGACGGTGTAGTAGACCGTCGCCTCGCGCAGATCCCCGGTGAGCCGGGCGTCGGTAACCGTCACGAAGCCGAGCCGCGGGTCCTTGATCCGCCGTTCCAGCATCTCCGCGACGATCTCGGCGATCCGGCCGCCGAGCTTGCGCGCCCTGGCCTGGTTCATCGGCTCACTCACCTTCCGCCCCATCATCCTGAGGTGTCAGCAGCAGCCGCTGCCGCGCGGCCAGCAACTCGATCTCGGGGAGCTCCGCGACCAAGCGCTCGCACGCGTCCAGCACCTGCCGGGCATTCGCCGCGGTCGAGCTGACCACGGCGATGCCGATCTCAGCCCGCCGGTGCAGATCGAGGTGCCCGGTCTCGCCGACGGCGACGCCGGGAAACCGCCGATGCACCTCGGCGATGAGGGGCCTGACCACCGAACGCTTCTGCTTCAGCGACCGCACGTCGCCGAGCAGTAGGTCCAGGGTCAGCGCCCCCACATACACGCCGGCCGGCTCAGGTCCGCGGCTTCTCCCGCATCTCGAATGTCTCTATCACGTCGACGAGGTGGATGTCGTTGTAGCCGACGCCGATACCGCACTCGAAGCCCTCGCGGACCTCGGTTGCGTCCTCCTTGAACCGGCGCAGCGACTCGACCGTGAGGTTGTCCGAGATGACCACGCCGTCGCGGACGAGGCGGGCCTTGCTATTGCGGGTGATCGTGCCGGACCGGACGATGCAGCCAGCCACGTTGCCGACGCGCGGCACCCGGAAGATCTCCCTGATCTCGGCGGTGCCCAGCTGGATCTCCTCGAAGATCGGCTTGAGCATGCCCTTGAGCGCGGCCTCAACCTCTTCGATCGCCTGGTAGATGACCGAGTAGTAGCGGATGTCCACGCCTTCGCGCTGGGCCAGATCGCCCGCCCGCCCGGCCGGCCGCACGTTGAAGCCGATGATCACGGCATCGGACGCGATGGCCAGGTTGACGTCGTCCTGGGTGATCGCGCCCACGCCGCGGCCGATGACCCGGAGCTCCACTTCCTCGCCCACGTCGAGTTGCAGCAGCGCATCCTCGAGGGCTTCCACCGAGCCGGAGACATCGCCCTTGATGATGAGCAGCAGTTCCTGCCGCTCGCCCGACTTGAGAGCGGACTCCAGGTCTTCCAGCGTCACGCGCGGCCGCCGCTGCGCGAACATGGCGGTGCGCTCCCTGGCTTCCCGCCGCTCGGCGATCTGCCGGGCGACCCGGTCGTCGTCGACGACGAGGAAGCTGTCGCCGGCATCGGGCACTCCGGTCAGGCCGAGCACCTCGACCGGCCGGGATGGGGGGGCCTCGCGCACGGGGTCGCCGTTCTCGTCCAGCATGGCGCGGACCCGGCCGAACGCCTCGCCGCAGACGATGGAGTCGCCTACCCGGAGCGTGCCGCGCTGCACGAGCACGCTAGCCACCGGGCCGCGGCCCTTGTCCAGGTGCGCCTCGATGGCCACGCCCTGAGCCTGCTGCGCCGGGTTGGCCCGCAGGTCCAGCTCGGCGTCGGCGGTCAGGATGACCGCCTCGAGCAGCTCCTCGATGCCCTGGCCGGTGCGAGCCGACACGTCGACGAACAGCGACTGCCCGCCAAACTCCTCGGCCACAAGGCCGTACTCGGTCAGCTGCGCCCGTACCCGCTGCGGGTCGGCGTCCTCCTTGTCGACCTTGTTCACCGCGACGACGATCGGTACGCCGGCCGCCTGAGCGTGGTTCAGCGCCTCGGTGGTCTGCGGCTTGACGCCGTCATCGGCGGCCACCACCAGGATCACCAGGTCGGTCGTCTCGGCACCACGGGCACGCATGGCCGTGAATGCCTCGTGACCGGGGGTGTCGATGAAGGTGATCTTGCGGTCATGGCCGTCGACAACGGTGTTGACCTGGTAAGCGCCGATGTGCTGGGTGATGCCGCCGGCCTCGTGCGCGACCACATTCGTGTGCCGGATGGCGTCGAGCAGCTTGGTCTTGCCGTGGTCGACGTGACCCATCACCGTCACCACCGGCGGCCTCGCCACCAGGTCCGCGTCGTCGCCCTCGTCCTCGCCGAACTCGATGTCGAAGGACTCGAGCAACTCCCGGTCCTCTTCCTCCGGCGAGACAACCTGGACGTTGTAACTCAGCTCGGCACCGAGCAGCTGCAGGGTCTCGTCATTCACCGACTGGGTAGCGGTGACCATCTCGCCGAGCGTGAACAGCACCTGCACCAGCGACGCTGGGTTGACCCCGATCTTGTCGGCGAAGTCGCTCAGCGACGCGCCCCTGGACAGCCGGATGACCTGCCCGTTGCCGCGCGGGATCGACACGCCGCCGATCGTCGGCGCCTGCATGTTGTCGAACTCCTGGCGCCGCTGCTTCTTCGACTTCCGGCCACGCGAGGGCCGGCCACCGGGTCGGCCGAACGCGCCGGCCGCGCCGGCCCGGCCACGCCCGCCGCCGCCGGGACGAGCCGGGGCCATCC
>JBAUAR010000313.1:0-2700 GCA_049675875.1 Streptosporangiaceae bacterium | reverse complement strand
GCCCGCAGCAGGCGGCGAGCAGCGACGACCCGAGCCGCCCGGCCTCGCGGGCTGCCAGCACGCCGGAGCTGCGCGCCGCGGTCGGGCGGATTGCCGCCAATATCGCCCCCTCCGGCCCTGACTAACGTAAATAGAACTCCGTAGCAAACTATGGCGGATTCCTTTTAATAGTGGGGCGATAATCTATCACCGCCACTCTGACCGCAGGTTAGTAACGTTTTCACGTCGCCCGCAGCACACCACTTGGGCCTTCCCGGCGACAGCTGATATTGTCGGGCCGTCCACGATCGAAATGGACTGGAAGTACGTGCCGGAGCGGGAATCCTTAATACTAATGCCATTAGTTAATGGCAATACTGGCGACTCCGGTACACGGGGCCCGCACGTGACCAGAACGGTCAGGCGCGGAAATACTAGTGCGCCGGGAACGAGGTGAGACGGGTGCCTGCGCATGCGGGGCGACTCCGGCCGCTGGAACGCTGCGTGTTCACGCTGGTATTCGCGCTGATGGCCGGGTTCGTGGTGGTGGTGGCGTTCATGGCCACCACGTCGCAGGGGCATCTGCTGCTGACCGGGCCGTCGGTGGCGCCGCGCACCATTGCTGCCGAGCTCAATCGCCCGACCGCCGGTCAGGCATCGGGCAGCGGCTCGACGGCAGGGCCTCAGCCCCAGTCGGGCCATGCCGCGAGGGACGGCGACCGCGACGCGGCAGCGAACGGCCCGAGCGCGCAGCAGCTCGACGCGCGGCTGGCGACTGCGCTGCAGCCGCTGCTCGGCGCCCATCCCGGTCGGCTCGCCGTCGGCGTGGTGGACCTGAGGACCGGCGCGATGGTGAGCTACGACGCCGGAACGCCGATCCGCGGCGGTGGCGTCGTCACGGCCGACATCCTGGCGGCCCTGCTACTCCAGCATCAGCAGGCGGGCACGCCGGTCAGTGATTCCGAGGCAGAGCTCGCCGCGGACATGATCGAGAACGGCAGTGTCCAGGCGGCCACCCAGCTGTGGAACCTGGTCGGCGGCGCCAGCGGGCTGGCTACGGCCAACGCGACGCTCAAGCTGCATGACACGACTCCCGCGCCCGGCGACTGGACCTGGACGTCGACCACGGTCGCCGACCAGCTGCAGCTACTCGCGGACCTGGTGGAGCCCAGCTCGCCGCTGCGGCCGGCGGCCCGTGACTACGCGCTGGGCCTGATGTCGGACAGTGCGGCCGGACAGCGCTGGGGCGTCCTCGCAGCCGCGAGCGTGCACACGGCGGGCGCGGTCAACAATGGCGAGCTGGTCGGTCCGGCGTGGGTCGTCGGGAGCATCGGTGTCATCCAGCACAACGGGATCGAGCTGCTCGTGGCTGTGCTATCGGACCGCAACCCGGCCCAGCTCCCGGCGGTCACTGCCGTGCAGGCCGCGGCCACGAAGGCCGTAGGCATCCTCGGATAACGGTCGACCTGAAGAACGGCCGCGTCAGCGTCGGAGCGCGTGCCGGGCCGTGTCAATGGCATCTACCAGGGTGTCGGTGGCCGCGAGCAGACCTGCCTGCGCGCCGGCTGGCTGCGCGTCCTGGCCAGCTAGGCGGAGCCAGATGGCGCGCTGCAGGGCGCGCAATTGTGGCAGGCCGGCCGGCTGCTGCGGGCCTTGCGGGCCTGGGGCACGCAGCGCCGCTGCCAGCTGATCGACCGAGTTCGTCACGCCGTCCGCGAGCAGATCGAGGCCGTTCTGCAGTTCGGCGTCGGCGACACTGGCGGAGCGGCTGGCGGCGTGATGCGCGGTCATGACCGCGCTGAGCGCCACGCACGCCTGAGCTATCCGATGCCCGGCCGACTCCAGCCCACGCGCCATCCGGACCGTCACGGGCGGGTGGTCGGGCTCGCCCGCCAGCCGGTCGGCCGACGCCTCGGCGTCGATCCTGGCGCGGCGGGCCGCGATCCGGAGCTGACCGAGCCGGGCGAGCTCGGCGCTGTCGGGTCGGCTGTAGGCGTGCAGGAGGGCGCTTGCGTACCTGCCCTGGGCAACGAACAGCCGGGCGAATTTCTCCGTCGCGGATGTACCTTCCCAGGTCGGCCACAGCAAGTACGCCAGGATCGCCAGCCCGGTGCCAAGCCCGGTGCCGGCCAGCCGCGCGAGCGCGGTCGGCTCCGGCGGCAGGCCGAGCAGCGCGAGCAGCACGACCACGAAGTCGGTCAGGAAGACGCCGTAGAGCAGATAGTTCACTGTGAACACCGCGTAAGCGGCGAGCAGCGACACGCCGATGCCGACGAGCAGCGCGGTGAGGCTGATCCTTGCCAGCTGTACCGTGGCGAGGCCGAGACCGGCGCCGGCCACCGTGCCCGCGGCGCGCTGCAGCCCGCGGTACAGGGTCGAGCTATAGTCGGGGCGCAGCACGATGAAGATCGTCAGCACCGCCCAGTAACCGTGGCTGAGATCGGCCGCCTGCACAATCGCCTCGGCCACGGCAGTGACAACGGCGAGCCGCAGCGCATGCCGGCCGGACTCTGACGAGGTGCCAGCGCTCGCCCGTAGCGTCAGCAGGGTATCCAGCCGCCACGTCTGCCGGATGGGACGCGGCGGGGTGCCACGGACCAAGCGGCAGCGCGCTCGCGATGAGCAGCGCGACCGGCCACTGCAACGTCACCGCGAGGACCGTCGGACCGAGCGCGGCCAGCAGGCCAACCGCGTACGCCCCCGCGAACACGACCAGGATCA
>JBAUAR010000312.1:0-6550 GCA_049675875.1 Streptosporangiaceae bacterium | reverse complement strand
TCCTCGGCGCCGGCGTGACCATCCTCGGCGCTGCGCGCTTCGCCGACATTGTCCGCAGCGTACGGATCCGATCGCCGCCGCGCCCCGCCAGGCCGACCGAGATAGCCGCTCGGCCCGGCCCACGGCGGCAGGTCTGGGTCGGTGTCGGCCGGGCCGAAGGCATCGCCCTGCCAGCCCGGCCGCTGCGATGCGGCCCGCCGCGCCCGCACCGCCCCGCCGCGCCCGTGCTGGTCATCCTCGGCCCGCCGCGACATACGGCCGGGCGGCGAGCCCTGCTGGGCCACGACATGCCTCCTGCTGGGATCGGCTGAGTGTCCCGCAGTTTAGTTGCGCGAGGTGTGGTGCGCAGGACAATCCGGACCGCGGGCCGCCACTCCCGTGACTGCCTCGTGGGCCGCCAGCACGCACCCGGGCTGCTGCCAGCGCGCACCGGAGCCCTTGACGCGCACGGTTCGCGGACCTGCGTCGGCCTCGGCGGCAGCGGCCGGTCCGGCTCCCAGGTCGATGCTGACCGCAAGGAAGCTGTCGGCGAGCTCTTCGACCAGGCCGGTGCCCCACTCCACGACGGTGACGGCGGTAGCCAGGTCTGCGTCGAGATCCAGATCGTCGACCTCGGCCCGGCTGCCCAGCCGGTAGGCGTCGGCATGCACCAGGTCGGGCCCGGCGGTCAGGCTCGGATGCACTCGCGCGATGACGAACGTGGGTGAGGTGATCTGACCGCGGACGCCGAGGCCTGACCCGATGCCCTGGGCCAGCGTGGTCTTGCCGGCCCCGAGCGGCCCGGACAGCACGACCAGGTCACCGGCCCGCAACAGGCCAGAGAGCCGCTCGCCGAGATGCCGCATCTGCGCGGCGGTGGCCACAGTGACCTGCTCGTCGATCACCGCGGGGGGCTCCGGGGCGTCGTCCCGCCGGCCTGGCACCGCAGGGGGCTCCGGGGGGTCGCCCCTCCGAGCCGAAGCCGTCATCGCACCTCCTTGACCAGGGCGGCGATCTCCTGGGTGACGACTTCGGGCCGCTCCAGGATGATCGCGTGTCCGGCACCCGGTACCTCGATTAGCCGGGCGCCGGGGATGCCCAGAGCGAGCGCGGCGGCCCGGGCCGGGGGAATGAGCCGGTCCTGCGCGCCGGTGATCACCACCACCGGTACCCGGCCGAGGGTAGCCAGCGCGGCCCGCTTGTCGAGCTCGAGCAGGGCCACGTAGAAACCTGCGACCACCTCGATAGGGGTCGCCCGGATCACTCGCTCGAGGTAATCCACCACCGTTGGACTGACGTCACTGTCGCCGAACGCCATGAACCTGGTCGTCAGGAACGCCAGATCGCCGCCCACAGCCCGGATCCGCTCGGTCAGCGCCGCTCGCCTGCCGCGGACCGTGCCGCGTATCAGGGCCGGCCCGGCCCAGCGAGCGGCCGGGCGCATCGGCCCCGGCAGCCAGCTCGTCGCGTCTACCTCGTGGGCAGCGGTCGAGATCAGTACCACGCCGGCGACTTTGCCGCCGAACAACTCGGGCTGCTGGTCGGCCAGGGCCATGATCGTCATGCCGCCCATCGAGTGCCCGACCAGCACGACGCGCTGATCGCCCGGCACGGTGGCGGCCAGTACCGCCGCGAGGTCGGCACCGAGCTGGTCGATGCTGACAAGCCGCGGGTCGCCGAGATCCGACCGGCCATGGCCACGCTGATCCCAGCGCACCAGCCGGGTGTCGTCGCGCAGGCTCAGCCACTGGTAGTGCCACACGTCCTGATTCAGCGTGTAGCCGTGGCAGAACACGACGGTCACCGGCGCGTCGTCCGGACCCGCTGTCTCGGCGCGCAGCAGCACCCCGTCGTCCGCGCGCACCTCGATCGGCGTTCCGCGCAGCTGGCCGAACGGCTCCCCGGCGGCCGGGTCGGGCTGCAGCCGGATCCGGCCGACGGCAATCTTCTCCGCTGCGAGCACACCGCCGACCCCGGCTGCCGCGACTCCCGTGGCGATGCCCGCGATGCTAGTGAGCCGTCGCCACCTGGCCATCGGTACTCCCGTCACTGCCGGTTCCGGCGCCGCCGAGCGCCGCGTCCTCCTCGGCCGCTGTTACTCCACAGTAGGTTCTCGGCACCTTACCGGTAAACCGGCTGACAATCTCGTAGGAGATCGTGCCGAGCGCCTCCGCCCATTCCTGAGCGGTCGGCTCGCCGTGATCGCCAGGTCCAAACAGGATGACCTCGTCGCCCGGCTCAGCCGGGCCGCCGCCAAGATCCAGGATGACGTGATTCAGATTTACCGTCCCGGCGATCGGCACCCGCCGCCCCCTGGTGAACATCAGCCGCGGCGCGTTCGAGGCGAGCCGCGGTACGCCCTCGTTGTAGCCGACCGGCAGCACCCCGAGCGCGGTGGCCTGCGCGGTGGCGTACCGGTGCCCGTAGGACACCGGCAGGCCCGGCGGCACCCGCTTGACCTGGATCAGCCGGGCTCGCACGGTCATGGCCGGACGAAGCCAGGCCGGCACGCCACCGGGCAGGGTGCACAGACCATAGACGGCACCGCCCGGCCGGACCAGGTCGAAGTAGCTGTCCGGCAGGGTGAGGGTGGCCGGCCCGTTGGCCAGGTGCCGCACCTCGGGCCGGACGCCGGCCCGCTCGGCCAGCGTGACAGCCTGCCGGAAGGCCGACAGCTGCTGTCCGATCGACGGGTGGCCGGGGATGTCGGCGCACGCAAAGTGCGACCACAACCCCACGACCTGCACCAGCCCGGCCGCCTGGGCCGCCAGCGCCGCGTGCACCAGTCCCGGCCAGTCGACCGCGGTCGCGCCACCCCGGCCCATTCCGGTGTCAGCCTCCAGGTGCAACCGGGCTGGCACGCCAGCGCCCTCCGCCGCGAGGGCGATCTGGTCCACGAGCGCGGCCGTGCCCGCGGTCATGTCGACGCCACGCCGGATCGCCTGCGCGTGCCGCGCATCCGGGCTGCCGTGCAGGCTCAGCACAGGAACCGTGAGCCCGGCCCTGCGCAACTCGATTGCATCCGCCAGCTGCACGACGCCTAGCCAGGTCGCCCCGCCCGCCAGCGCGGCGCGGGCCGATTCCAGCATGCCGTGCCCGTAGCCATCAGACTTGACGACGGCCATGACCTGAGCAGAGCCGACGTGCTGGCGCAGCGCGGCCACGTTCGCCTGGATCGCGTCCAGGTCGACCAGCGCCTCAGGCTGACCGTCCATGCGCCAAGTCTGCCAGCCCGCCGCGGATCGATTGGCCAGGCGCCGCACCAGGCGGCTCGACTGTCCCGCGGGCGTGGTAAGCATGGCGGCATGCCGGAACTCATTCCCCTCCCGGTCTTGTTCGGCAACCCCGAGCGGATCATGCCGCGGCTGTCCCCCGACGGCGCCCTGCTTGCCTGGATTGCTCCGCACGAGGGTGTGCTGAACGTCTGGGTCGCCCCGATCGACCCTGACCAGGGCGTCGACTGGGCCGCCGCAAGGGTCGTCACCGATGACAGCGATCGCGGCATCCGCCAGTTCGCCATCGCTCACGATGGCCGGCACCTCCTCTACCTCCAGGACAAGGGTGGTGACGAGAACTGGCGGTTGTACGACGTCGACCTGCCGACCATGCAGCGCCGAGACCTGACTCCGTTCGACGGCGTGCAGACGCAGATCATCGGGCTCGAGCGCGGCCGGCCAGGCGAGGTGCTGCTCGGCTTGAACCAGGCGAACCCGAGGCTGCACGACGTCTACCGGCTCGACCTAGTCACCGGCGAGCTGACGAAGGAAATTGACAATCCGGGCTACATAGGCTGGCTCGCCGACACCGAGCTGCAGGTCAGGGCCGCTGCCGCACCCCAGCCTGATGGTGGCTACCTGCTGATGGTCAGATCGGACGCCGATGCCGACTGGCGTGAGCTGCTGAGGATCCCCGCCGAGGACGCCGAGAGCACCGATCTGCTGTGCTTCGCTGCCGACGGCGGCTCGCTGCTGCTCGCGAGTTCGGTGGACGCACAGGCCAGCAGGCTTGTCCGCATCGACCTGGCCACCGGGGCAATCGAGGTGCTCGCCGAGGACCCAGATGCGGATGTCAGCGGCGTGCGCGTGCACCCGGACAGCCGCGAGCCACAGATCGTCACGTTCCTCAAGGACAGGTCGGTCTACCGGGTGCTCGATCCCTCGGTGGCAGGCCACGTCGAGGCGATCCGCCGACTGCATCCCGGTGACCCCGTGTTCGCCCACGGCGACGATGCGGACCGGGTTTGGCTGGCGGCCTTCACCAACGATGTGGGATCGGTGTCGTACTACACCTACGACACGGCCAGTGGCACCGCCAGCTTCCTGTTCGAGGCGCGGCCGGAGCTGTCTCGGTACGAGCTGGCCGCCATGGAGCCGTTCTCCTTCGCGGCTCGGGACGGACTGACGATCCATGGCTATCTCACCTTCCCGCCCGGCGTAGACCGGTCCGGCCTGCCCACGGTGCTGTTGGTGCACGGCGGACCGTGGGCGCGGGACACCTGGGGCTTCGACCCGCATGCCCAGTGGCTGGCTAACCGCGGCTACCTGTGCATCCAGGTCAACTTCCGCGGCTCGACCGGATACGGCAAGGCGTTCCTCAACGCGGGTGACCGGGAGTGGGGCGCGAGGATGCAGGACGACCTCTCCGACGCCGTGGCATACGCGATCCGTCAGGGCTGGGCGGACCCGTCGAAGGTCGCCATCTTCGGTGGGTCTTACGGCGGTTACGCGGCGCTGGCGGGCGCTGCGTTCACCCCTGGCATCTACTGCTGCGCAGTCGACATCGTCGGCCCGTCCAACCTCATCACGCTGATCCAGACCATCCCGCCGTACTGGACGCCGATGATCTCCATGTTCCACCGGCGGGTCGGCGACCCCGATAAGGACAGGGACTTCCTCTGGTCCCGGTCACCGCTGTCGGTCGCCAGCCAGATCAAAATCCCGCTGCTCATTGCCCAGGGCGCCAACGACCCGCGGGTCAAGCAGGCCGAGTCCGAGCAGATCGTCGCCGCGCTGGCGGAGCACGGCATCGACTACGACTACATGCTGTTCCCGGACGAGGGGCACGGCTTCGCCAAGCCCGAGAACCGGCTGAAGTTCTACGCGGCCGCCGACCAGTTCCTCAGCCGGTATCTCGACGGCTGGACGGACGGCAGTTAGCTACGACGAGCCCGTTCCCTCTTAAAGATCTTTGACGGTCCGGATCGCAGCCGGGATCGCGGCGAACAGGTCACTGGCCCCGATGGGGGCATCGCGCGCCGCCAGCCGGGCCGCCATGCCGTGCAGGAAGGCTGCGGCGGCGGCGGCGTGCGCCGGGTCCGCACCCTGCGCGAGCAGCCCGCCGGCCATACCGGATAGCACGTCGCCTGAGCCGGCGGTGGCCAGCCAGCTCGACCCGGTCGAGTTCACCAGAACCGGCTTAGCCGCGTCAGGCTGGGCAATCACCGTGGTGGAGCCCTTGAGCAGGACGGTGACGCCGAGCTGGGCCGCTGCGGCCCGGGCGTAGTGCAAACGGCGCGCCTCGATGTCGGCACGGTCGGCGCGGAGCAGCCGGGCAAGCTCGCCCGCGTGCGGGGTGATCAGCGTCGGCGCGCGGCGCCGCAGCAAGTCGAGGTGCTCGCTGAGGACGGTGAGCCCGTCCGCGTCGACGAGCACCGGCACGTCACTGGCCAGCGCCTGCGCCAGCAGATCATGGGCGGTGGCGTCGGTGCCGAGACCCGGGCCTACCGCCCAGGCCTGCACCCGCCCGGCGGTTTTCAGGGCGTCGGCCGCGTGCGCGGGGTCATAGGTGGTCAGCACGACCTCGGGCCAGCGCTGCCGGACCGCGGCCACCGCGGGCGCGGCCGACACCAGCCGGACCATTCCGGCGCCGGCCCGGATCGCGCCGCCCGCCGAGAGCACCGCCGCGCCGGTGTACTGCTCGCTGCCTGCCACCAGACCGAGCACGCCGCGGCGGTACTTGTCGGACTCTGCAGACGGTTCCGGCAAGATCGCCGCCACATCTGCAGATTGCAGCGACACGACGGCGGGCGCTGACAGGTACGGGCCGAGCCCGATGTCGATCAGCTCCACGGTCCCGGCGTTGCTGGCGCCGGGGTCGACGAGCAGGCCGGGCTTGAGGGTGCCGAAGGTGACGGTTGCGTCGGCCGCGAGTGCAGCACCGGGCACCTCACCGGTGTCGGCGTCGATGCCGCTCGGCAGGTCGACCGCCACGACCAGTGCTCCGCCGGCGCGCGCGCTGGCGACCAGCCGGGCGAGCGACGAAGCCGGCTCGCGCAGGCCGCCGCTACCGCCGATGCCAGTGAGACCGTCAATGATCAGGTCTGCTGCCGCGATAGCCGCGGCCACGTCCGGGGCGATCACGGGCGCGGGCACGGTGTCGCCGCCTCCGGGCGGGGCCGACCGGTCTGGCCCGGCCGACTGGCCCGGAGAGCCTGGCGCCTCCGGCTGGCCAGGTGCGGCCGGCTGGACCGGCGCCCTCGGCCGACCCGACGCCTCCGGCTGGTCCGGTGCGGCCGGCTGGCCCGACTGCTTCGGCTGGCCCGGCGCGGTCGGCTGGCCCGACTGCTTCGGCT
>JBAUAR010000311.1:0-5903 GCA_049675875.1 Streptosporangiaceae bacterium | reverse complement strand
GTCGCGGGTGAGGCCGAGCTCGTGGCGCGGGCCGTGTGCGCGATCGTGACCGTGGTCGACCCCGAGCTGGTGGTGCTGGGCGGCGGCATCGGGCAGGCACCCGGCTTCGCCGCGGCGGTCGCGGCGGAGCTGCGGCGGCTCGCTCCGGTCATGCCGGAGGTCCGGGTCAGCGCGCTCGGCACCGAGGCCGTCGTGGACGGCTGCCTGGCGTCGGGTGCCGAGCTGGCCTGGCAGCGGCTGACCGTGATGTGAGTGCGTAGCGCTGCTACCCCGTTCCCGTCGCACGGTGATCTCGGCACCCGACGGTAAAGTCCCGAGGGTGCAGGACGCCACGCTGAGCCTTCCCCCGCGGCGCTACCTGGGCTGGGAACTCATCGCGGTGTTCGGGGTGTCGCTCGGTGCCAGCGCGGTGAACGCGATCCTCAGCCTCGTCGGCTCGCTGCTGGCCCGGCAGTCCCTCAGCAGCCAGGAGGCGCTGCTGGTCGGCCCGCTGTCGCCGAATCAGAGCTTCGACCTGGTGCTCCAGCTGGTCGGCATCGCCGAGGCGCTCATGCCGGTGGTGCTCGTCCTGTACCTGATGGCGCGGTCGGGGGAGCCGCCGTCGGTCATCGGGCTGGACGGGCGCGAGCCGGTGCGGGACCTGATCCGCGGCGCGGCGGTGGCGGCGGTGATCGGCGGCGCGGGACTCGGGCTCTACATCGCGGCCTTCAACGCCGGCATCTCGCTGCATATCGTGCCAGAGTCGCTGCCCGCGGTGTGGTGGCGGATACCGGTGCTGGTGCTCAGCGCGATCCACAACGGCCTGCTGGAAGAGATCCTGGTCATCGGGTACCTGCTGCGGCGGCTGGACCAGCTCGGCTGGGGGCCGTGGCAGGCAATCCTCACTTCCGCCGTGCTGCGCGGGTGCTACCACCTGTACCAGGGCTTCGGCGCGTTCATCGGGAACGCCGTCATGGGCGTCATCTTCGCGCTCCTGTACCGGCGGTGGGGCCGGGTGATGCCGCTGATCGTGGCGCACTCGCTGATCGACGCCGTTACCTTCGTTGGCTACGCCGCCCTCGTGCACAGGGTGTCCTGGCTGCCCTGATCTACCGGCCGTGGGCTACCGGCCGTGGGCTACCGGCCCAGCCCCGCCAGCACGGTCGCACCCGGCAGACTCGCGAGCGCGGCACCCGGCAGGGTCAGCTTGGACCGGCGCACACCGCTGCCGATCACGACGCGGGGCGAGTCCGCCACCGCCTTGTCGACGAAGATGGGCCAGTCGGCGGGCAGCCCGATCGGGGTGATGCCGCCGTATTCCATGCCGGTAAGGGCCACCGCCTCCGCCATCGCCGCGAACGACGCCTTGCGCACGTCGAGCTCGCGCCGGACCAGCCCGTTCACGTCGGCACGGGTAGTGGCGAGGACCATGCACGCGGCCAGCCGCGTCTCGCCGTCCCGGCGTCCGGCCACGACGACGCAATTGGCGGACTCGCCGGGCAACACGCCGTATCGCTCGCAGAACGCCGCCGTGTCCGCCAGCGCCGGGTCGATCTCGGCCACGCCGATGTCGTCGACGCGCAGCCCGCCGGTGTCAGCCCCGGACCGGCTGGCGAGGTCCGCAAGGGCCGCAGCGACCGGCGGCGCGAGGAGGTCGAGGCGGTCGAGCGCGGGCACCGCGGGCTGGCTCCCGATGGTGATTGTCACGGTCGGCAGTCTAGGGCGGCGGTCGAGCCAGCCGGTCGGGCTATCCGGTCGGTCCGGTCCGGCTATTCGGGGCGATCCGGCTATCCGGTCGGTCCGGTCCGGCTATCCGGTCGGTCCGGTCCGGCTATCCGGTCGGGGCGATCCGGCTATCCGGTCGGGCCGCTGAGGCTGCCCAGCGTGCCGGTGCCGCTACGCTGCGGGCTTGAGTCGCCGGAGGTGTAGTGGATGGTGACCTTGGTGCCGGGAGTGAGCCGCGCCAGGGTGAACTGGAGTTCGTCCAGGGTGGCGATCCGCTGACCGTTAAGGCCGACGATCACGTCGCCGGGCCGGACGCCGGCCTGCGCCGCGGTGCCACCGCTGGTCACCGCGAGCGCGCTAACACCGACACCGTCACCCGATGCGTTGGCTGCTGTCTCGCCGGTGATGCCGATGGCCGCGCGGTCGGACTTGGTCACGCGGCCGTCCTTGATCAGCTGCCCGGCGATGTTGTGCACCGTGTCACTGGGGATGGCAAAGCCGATGCCGGGCGCCGCGCCGCCCTGGCCCGGCAGCTGGGCGGCGAGCGTCGGGATGCCGACGACCTGGTCACTCAGATTGACCAGCGCCCCGCCGCTATTGCCGGGATTGATAGCCGCGCTGGTCTGGATCGCGGCGGTAATCAGGGCGTTGCTGCCACTGCCCTCACCCACTGTCCGGCCGGTGGCCGAGACGATGCCCTGCGTCACGCTGTCGGTCAGGCCCAGCGGGTTACCCATCGCTAGCACGATCTGGCCTACCTGGACGTCGTCGGAGTTGGCAAACGCGGCCGGCTTGAGGCCGCTGTCGTGGCCCTGCACCCGGATTACCGCGAGATCGTCCGGGGGGAAGGTGCCGATCACCTTGGCGGACATCTCCTCGTTGCCGACCGGCTCGCGCACCATGACCGACGTCGCGGTGCCGATCACGTGCGCGTTGGTGACGATGTCGCCGCTGGAGTCGTAGACGACGCCGGAGCCGGTGGAATTGCTGGTCGTTATCTGCACGACCGACGGCAGTACGTGGTCTACGACGTGCTCGTACTGGGACTGCAGCTGGGATGCCGAACCGCTGGCCGACGATCCGGAGGCCGACGCACTCGAGCACGCCGCGACCCCCGCGGCGAGCACGAGCACGACGGCCGGGAGGGCAGCGCGGCGCACCGGCCGCGTGGTCCAGCGGGGCAGCGGCCGCCGCCTTCCCGGCAGCACGCCGGATTGCCGGGACATGGGCATCCGCGATTGTGGCGACGAACTCATTGTTGTTCCCCCGATGACGAAGCCCCAACGCACCTATTCTGTCCACCATGTCGCTGACCGAATCCCTAGCGCAGACTGTCGGCCGGAGCGGCATCAGCGCCGGTGGCGTGACCGTGGAGAACCTGAGCCAGGCCCTGGCGGCAGGCTCGCTGACCGCCGCCGAGCTGGCCGACTTCTACCTAGCCCGCATCGACGCCATCAACCCGGGGCTGCGGGCCGTCATCACCGTGAGCCCGGACGCGGCCGGTGAGGCCGCCGCGAGCGACGCCCGCCGCGTGACCGGCGGGTCGCGCGGCCCGCTCGACGGCGTTCCGGTGCTCATCAAGGACAACGTGGGGGCAGCGGGACTGCCCGCTACCGCCGGCTCGCCGGCGTTGCTTGCCTCGACAGCCACCGACGCCTTCCTCGTGGGCCGGCTGCGCGCCGCGGGCGCAGTGATCCTGGGCAAGGCGAACCTGTCGGAGTGGGCGAATTTCCGGTCCCGTCCGTCCAGCAGCGGGCTGAGCACGCTCGGCGGCCAGGCCGTCAACCCGCATGGCAGCGGACGCAGCCCGTCCGGCTCGAGCTCCGGCTCTGCCGTCGCCGTGGCGGCGGGCCTCGCGCCGCTGGCGGTCGGCACCGAGACCGACGGATCCATCGTGTCTCCGGCAGGAGCCTGCGGGGTCGTCGGCATCAAGCCGACGCTCGGACTGGTGAGCCGCACCGGGATCGTGCCGATCTCGGCCGCCCAGGACACGGCCGGCCCGATGGCGCGGACCGTGGCGGATGCAGCCGCGCTGCTGACCGTGATCGCGAGCGCCGACCCGGCCGACCCGGCTACCGCAGCGGGGGCCGGCAACGCGACCGACTACACGGGTTTCCTGGACGCGGGCGCTGTCGCCGGAGCCCGGCTTGGCGTCTGGCGGGCAGGCTCAGCGCCTGCCGACAGCGCCACGGTGGCGGTGCTGGACGCCGCGCTTGCCGCGTTGCGCAGCCAGGGCGCTGAGCTCGTCGACCCCGTCGAGCTCGCCGATGCGGACAAGATGGCCGAACCCGAGTTTGCCGCCATGACGGTCGAGTTCAAGCATGACATCAATGCCTACCTGGCCGGCCTGGCCGGCGAGCACCCGGCGGATCTCGCCGGCCTGATCGAGTTCAACAACCGCAATGCCGCGGAGGTGCTCAACCACTTTGGCCAGGAACTGTTCGAGGCAGCGGAGGCGACCAGCGGTGACCTCAGCGACCCCGGATACCTGGAGGCGCGGTCGGCGGCCAGCCGGATCGCCCGGTCCGGTCTGGACGCGGCGCTCGGGGTGCACCGGCTGGATGCGGTGATCGCGCTGACCGGCCACCCCGCCTGGCTGACCGATCATGTGCTCGGCGACTATCACAGCTGGGGCACGTCCGGCCCGGCCGCAGTGGCCGGATATCCCTCGATCACCGTGCCTGCGGGCCTGGTCCGCGGGCTGCCCGTCGGTGTCTCCTTCATCGGGCCCGCCTGGAGCGAGCCACGGCTGATCGCGCTGGCGTACGCCTTCGAAGTGGCGCGCTCCGGCGGTCGGAACTGACTCGTAGCCTGGCGCTGACCAAGCCGACGCCTAAATCGCCCGTCAGGCAGCGATAACCTGGCGGCCATGGATTCGTGGCCCGCTCCTGACGTACCCGACCTGCCCGGATCGGGCCCCGAACCGGTCATCTGGGACACGGCGAGCGGTTCGCTGGCGGTGGCCGCTCCCGGCCCCACGGCCACCCTCTATGCCTGCGGCATCACCCCGTACGACGCCACGCACATCGGCCATGCGGCCACTTACCTGGCCTGGGACCTGCTCGTGCGGGCGTGGCTCGACGTCGGCAAGGCGGTTACCTACGTGCAGAACGTCACCGATGTCGATGACCCGCTGCTCGAGCGCGCGGACCGGGACGGCGAGGACTGGCGCGCCCTCGCCGACCGGGAGATCGCGCTGTTCCGATCGGACATGGCCGCGCTGCGGGTGCTGCCGCCTACGCATTTCATCGGTGCGGTCGAGGCACTGCCACTGATCCGGGACTTCAACGGGCGGCTTGCGCGGCGCGACGCGCTGTACGAGATCGACGGCGACGTGTACTTCTCCCGGGCCGCGGACGCGGCGTTCGGCTCGGTATCGGGGCTGGACAGCGACACCATGCTGCGGCTCTGCGCTGAGAACGGCGGCGATCCTGCCCGGCCAGGGAAGAAGGACCCTGTCGACCCGGTGGTGTGGCTCAGCCAGCGGCCGGGGGAGCCGTCCTGGCCGTCGCAGTTCGGCGCGGGCAGGCCCGGCTGGCACGTCGAGTGCGCCGCAATCGCCACGGACTACCTGGGCGTGACGTTCGACGTCCAGGCGGGCGGCCGGGACCTGATCTTCCCGCATCACGAGATGAGCGCTGCCCATGCGCGGGTAGCGCTGGACGGAACCGGGGAGCCGCCGTTCGCGCGGCGGTATGCACACTCGGGAATGGTCCGGCTCGAGGGCGAGAAGATGTCCAAGTCCCGGGGCAACCTGGTGTTCGTCTCCCGGCTGCTTGCGGCCGGTCACGATCCGATGGCTATCCGGCTGGCCGTCATCGCCCACCCCTACCGGGCGGACTGGGGATGGGCACCGGACTCGCTCGCGACCGCGGGGACGCGGCTTGCGACCTGGCGGTCGGCCGTCGTGGCCGCCGGATCGGCTGATGCGCCGTCGTCGGCTGGTGCTGCCTACGGTGCTGCCGGAGGCGCCGACCGCGCTGCCGGGGGCGCCGACCGAGCTGCCGGCGCTGCGGCGCTGGCAGCGATCCGTGACCGGCTAGCCGACGACCTCGACGCACCCGGTGCCATCGCCGCCGTCGACGGGTGGGCCGCCGAGGCGATAGCTGGCAGGTTTAGCGGCTCCGGCCATCTAATCCGGGCGGCCGTCGACGCCCTCCTGGGCATCGCGCTGTGACGTGATAGCCGGGCGGCTCGCT
>JBAUAR010000310.1:0-1568 GCA_049675875.1 Streptosporangiaceae bacterium | reverse complement strand
TTTCCGGGCCGCGCTGATCGGCCAGGGCTTTACCGAGATCTTCACCCCGAAGATCGTCGAGTCGGCCACCGAGGGCGGCGCGAACGTATTCCGGCTCGACTACTTCGGCCGGCCCGGCTACCTGGCCCAGTCACCGCAGTTCTACAAGCAGGCGATGGTCGGCGTGTTCGAGCGGGTCTTCGAGGTCGGACCCGTGTTCCGCGCCGAGCCGCACGACACCGGCCGCCACCTCGCTCAGTACACGAGCCTGGACGCCGAGCTGGGCTTCGTCGCCGACCACTTCGACGTGATGCCGTTCTGCCGGGACGCCGTCGCGGGCATGGTGCACATGGTGAGGGAACGGGCTGACGACGCCATGCGGACCCTCGGCGCGACGCTGCCGACGGTGCCGGCCGAGATCCCCTATCTTCACTTCACCGACGCGATGGCGCTGATCTCCGCCGCGACTGGGGAAGATGTCACGGCCGAGGACGACCTGGCCCCGGCGCACGAGCGCTGGCTGGGCGACTGGGCCGCCCGCGAGCACGGCAGCGATCTGCTGTTCGTCACCGGCTATCCCCTCACGGCCAAGCCGTTCTATACCCACCCCGACCCCGGACGGCCCCGTTACTCCGCTGGCTTTGACTTGCTCTTCCGCGGTACGGAGATCGTGACCGGCGGGCAGCGGCTGCACCGGCACGAGGATTACCTGGCCGCGCTCGCCGCGCGCGGTCTGGACCCCGCCCCGTTCGAGGGGTACTTGCAGGTGTTCCGGCACGGCATGCCGCCGCACGGCGGGTTCGCGATCGGGCTGGAGCGGTGGACGGCGCTGCTGACCGGCGCGGCGAACGTGCGGCAGGTGACGCTGTTCCCCCGCGACCTGCACCGGCTCAGCCCGTGACGGACGCCGCGGCCCGGATCTTGGCGGCGGACGATCCCATCAGGATTCCTGCGCGAGCACGTCGCTCACCCGGCGGCGCGCTCCGGCCCAGGCTGGGATGGCGGTCAGTCCGGTCACCACGACAAGGGTGGCGAGCACGGCCGGGACTAGTCGGCCGACGGATGGGATGATCGTGCCGGTCGCGCCCGCGCCATTCGCGGCCGCGAACAACGCGAGACCCAGTGGCACGCCGAGAATCGCTCCGGGCACCGCGGGAAGCAGTTGAGCCACCGCGATCGCACCGATGAGCTGCGGCTTTGTAGCGCCGAGCGCGCGGGCCAGCGCCGAGGCACCGATGGTGTCCAGCACTGTCGCCCACGCGGTGATGATCGCGTTCAGCACCGCCAGCCCGACCAGGGCGACGGTGAGCACCACCAGCATCTGCTCATCCCGGCTGACAACCGGGTTGGTCAGACCCGACGACGAACCCAGGCGCTGGTCAGCGCTCGCGTGGAAGGTCAGCACGGCCACGACCCCCGTCATCGTCACCGCCACGCTCGCCGCGCCGAGCACGGCCCGGCGGGGGCGGCGCGCGACTAGCCGCACGCCGAGCAGCAACGGCACCGGCAGCCGCCGGGACAGCGCGATCAGCCTGCGACGTCGGCGCGGCGGCCGGGCGGCGTTGGCGAGGGCGCTGACGGTGCTGGCG
>JBAUAR010000309.1:0-9462 GCA_049675875.1 Streptosporangiaceae bacterium | reverse complement strand
GTGACCTCATGACTGATGGTGGTCGTGGCAGACTGAGTATTCAACGGGACCTCTGGTGACGGTGAAGATCGTGACGGACTGACGCCGGCCTACCAGAGGTCTTGTTCATTCCGCCGGCGACACGCCGAACAACGCGATCTTCTTGACCCGGCCCGCTGACCCTTAACTACGCGGCATTGCGCAGCGACGGCACGAGGCGCGCTGGCGCGTGGGGGTGCTTCGCTGCCGCGGCCCGCTGCAGCTCGGCCACGTGCAGGGTGCTGAGCTCCTGAAGTAGCTGGTAATGCATGACGACCGCCTTCCGGGATGCTGTTCACGCCTTCAGCGTTCACGTGTTCGTCATCATTCACGCTTACATGAATGATGACATGAACGTGAATGCATGGCAAGATGGAGTGGTGACCGAGCAGGGCAGCGCACCGAACCCGGACCAGGTGGCCGAGCGGACGCCCATCACGACTGTCGAGCAGCTCAAGGCGCTCGCCGACCCAACCCGGCTGGCGATCCTGGAGACGCTGATGGGCTCGAGCCCCGGACTGCCGGTGATGTCGGTAAAGGAACTGGCCGAGGCGCTCCGCGAGCCGCAGACCAAGCTGTACCGGCACGTCCGGGTGCTGGAGTCGGCCGGGCTCATCAGGGTCGCGGCTACCCGGATCGTCTCCGGCATTGCCGAGCAGCGCTATCAGGCGTGCCAGCGGGACCTGGACCTCGCTACCGGCCTGCTGCGCCAGCACATTGATGAGACAGAGGCGATCATGCAGGCCCTCCTCGACCGGTTCCGGAGCGGGTTCCTCGCGGCCTGGCGGGCGGCGCCGCCACCGCAGGGTGACAGCGAGGATGCCGGACCAGTCGGAAAGCAATCAGCGATGATGACGGGCAGCGGCCGGCGCTCGCCCGCGCAGATCGAAGCGGTGCGGGCGAAGCTCACCGAGGCGATGGCCTACTTCCACGACGACAGCGACGACCCGGACGCGGTGCAGATGAACCTGCTCGCCTGCTACTACCTCGAGCCCGGCGCGGAGTCGGGCTGACCGCCCGTCGCCGCGTCGAACGTGCCGCGCGGCTGGCCACTGGCGTACCGTGATCAGGGGCCCCTGAGGAGACGCCGTGCAGATTCCCGTGCTCGACCGCCCGAACAGATTCGCCCAGCAGCTATTCACTCCGCTGCCCGCGCGCTACGACCGGCTCGCCGAGCTGCTGTCCTTCGGACAGAACGGCCGCTGGCGGCGGGCCATGGTCGACCGCATCGCGGGGGGTGACGCGCCGCGCCTTGTCCTCGACGTGGCCGCGGGCACCGCGGGGGTATCCCTGCAGCTCGCCGACCGCACCGGGGCCCGGGTGATCGGCCTCGACCTGACTCGCCCGATGCTCGCGCAGGCCGCGCGGAACATCACGGAAGCGGGCGCAGACGACCGCGTTACTCTCGTCAACGCCGGGGCAGAGCGGCTGCCCTTTGCCGACGCGTCGGTGGACGCGCTCACCTTTACCTACCTGCTCCGGTACGTCAGTGACCCGCAAGCCGTGCTCGCGGAGCTGGCCAGAGTCGTACGGCCGGGCGGGGTCGTAGCCAGCCTGGAGTTCAACCTGCCCCCGTCGCGGTTCTGGCGGTTCTGGTGGCACGGTTATACGAGGCTCGTGCTGCCGCTCGGCGGCCTGATCACGGGTGGCAGTCAGTGGTACGCGGTCGGCCGCTTCCTCGGCCCGAGCATTTCCGGTCACTATCGCCGTTACCCGATCGACTGGACGGTGCGCGCCTGGGAACAGGCCGGCCTGCAGGACGTCGGCTACGCGGTGATGAGCCTCGGTGGCGGCCTGGTCATGTGGGGAACCCGCGCGGGTGGGTGAGCAGCCTGCGGCTGGCGCGCCTGGCCCAGAGGGCGAGTTCTCGCCGGCCGCCAGCCGCGCCGCAACTGACGCTGCGGAGACGGCGGACGCTTCGCGGCCCGCTTACTACGCGGCGGGCCCCGGCCGGTGGCGTGACTGGTGGACGCTCCTGCACCCGCCTTACACCGCCTGGCACCTGTCCTACGTGGTGATCGGCGCGGCGTTAGCGCCGCACGTGGCGCTGGTGCCGCTGGTCGCGACGCTGATCGCGTTCTTCCTCGCGGTCGGGCTGGCTGCGCACGCACTCGACGAATACCACGGCCGGCCGCTGCGCACTCAGATACCCGGCAGCGTGCTGCTGGCGGTCTCGGCGGCTGCGCTGGCCGGCGCGATCGGCCTTGGCGTCGAGGGAGTACTGCGGGTGGGCTGGCCGCTCATCCCGTTTCTCGTCGTCGGGCCGTTGCTGGTCGTCGCGTATAACGCCGAGCTCTTCGGCGGGATCGTGCACACCGACGCCGGATTCGCCGCGGCCTGGGGCGCGTTCCCGCTGCTGACGTCCTATGTCGCGCAGGCGGGCGCGCTGTCGGCAGGCTCGGTGCTGGCCGGCGCGGCCGCCTTCGGCCTGTCGGCCGCTCAGCGCAGCCTCAGCACGCCCGCCCGGCTGGTGCGCCGCCGCTCGACGAGCGTCACCGGGCGGATCACCCTCGCAGATGGGGACACGCTGACCCTCGACGCCGACCGGCTGCTCGGGCCCCTGGAGCGGGCGCTGAGAGCCATGTCGTGGAGCGTCGTCCTGCTCGCCGCGGCGCTCGCGGTTACCCGCCTCGGCTGAGCTGCCGGGGTCGTCGGGCTCAGTGCGCCCCGTCGCCTTCCGTCACGATGCCGGGAAACTCGAGCAGCGCCTCCCGGACGATGGGGTCGTCGTTGGTGCCGAGCGCGCGCCAGTCCTCGCCGCCTGCCAGCACCTTCTCCGCGCCGCGGATGGTCCGGAAGTCGCCGGTGCCGCCGAGCGCCGGCGGCTGGCTGCCCTCCGCAAGCCCCTTCGCCGCCCGCAGCAGCAGCCGGTGCATCCGGATAACCGCGACGTCGGTACTGCCCAGGTGCTCCCGAGTGCGGTCGTAGATGGGACCAGCGGTCTCGGTCGCCATGGCGTCCTGGCTGCGGAAGTCCCTGATCCCGCTGTAGGAGGTGCCCTTCTGCGCAACCCGGTCGATCAGATAGTCGTTGTCCCGGCGGTACGTGCGCGCAACGATGCCCTGCCGGGGCATCATCTCGAACGGGTACTTCTCGTAGGTGAAGAACGGCGCGCCGCCCAGACCGCGCGGGTTGGCTGGCGGCTGGGTGCTGAAGTTATACCGGTAGGTGGTGTAGTCGTCGACCGGCACGACGAAGATCTGCCGGGTACTGAACGGGATCTGGGCGATGATGTTGCTGGCGGGGAAGATGTAAGCGGTGATCCGCGCGTGCCGGTAACCATTGGGTGTGTCGCGGATCCCCGCGTAGCGGAAGCCGTGCCAGGTGTCATCGACTTCGATGAGGGCCCGCGGGTCGTGCCGCCAGAACTTCATCGACATGTAGCCCGACGGGTACCCGGGCTTATCGGTGCCGTCGTCGGGCACGTCGTCGATAGCGTCAAACTGGTGCAGGTTGGAGATGTGCGCGGTGTCGAGGTCGCCGTCCATCGACTGGACCCAGTTGCAGTAGATGATCTCCTTGGCCGCCGCGACGTGCTCGGCTGGCAGGCTCTCGGTGCCGAAGTCGCGGAACGGGGTCATGGTCTCGGCCGGTCCTAGGTAGGCCCAGACGATGCCGCCTGACTCGTGTACCGGATAGGACGTGGTCCTGATCCGGTGCGCGAACGGGTTCCGCTCGCTGCGCTGGTCGAGGCACTGGCCGTGCACGTCGAACTTCCAGCCGTGGTAGCTGCAGCGCAGGCCCCGCATCTCGTTACGGCCGTAGAACAGTGACGCGCCCCGGTGCGGGCACTGTTCCTCGATCAGCCCGATCTCACCATCGGTGTCGCGGAAGGCCACCAGATCTTCGCCGAGCAGCCGCACCCGGGCGGGCGGCCCGTCCGGCTCGGCTATCTCGGAGCTGAGGCACGCCGGGATCCAGTACCGGCGTAGCAGGTCGCCCATGAGCGTGCCGGGCCCGACTCGCGTCAGGATCTCGTTGTCTTCCCGTGACAGCATGGGCAGCCTCCTCGAGCCGTCATCCCGGCTCGCCGCCACGGCGCCGCTGCAGCCCGCCAGCGCGGGCAGCGATCCCGGCTTTCAGTCTCGCAAGCAGAGCCGCCTCTTGTCTGCGTCCTTCCCGGCGTGCGGCAGTCAAAGTGCGCGGCCGATTGCCCCTGCCGTTCGGCTCACAGCGCATCCTGCCGCTGTAGGTATTTGATCGCCACATAGCCAATGGGAATCGGCAGCCAGAACGTCAGCAGCCGGAACAGCAGCACCGCGCTCAGCGCGAACGCGACCGGGACGTGCGCGATCGTGGTCAGCGCGCCGGACAGCGCGATCTCGATGGCACCGAGGCCGCCGGGGGTGGGCACCACGGATCCGATCGCCTGGCCGGTCAGGAAGACCACCGCGACCGCGAAGAACGCGGCGTGCGCGCCCACCGCCAGCACCGAGACCTGCAGGCAGAAGATATAGCCGAAGGTGACGAGCAGCGCGCCGCCGATGCCTTCGGCCAGCTTGGCTGGCCGCTGCGCGATGTCGAGCAGCCGCGGGATGACCTGACCGAGCGTCGGCGCCAGCCGGGATCGGATCAGCCTGCGGCCCGCTGGCACGGCGAGTACGCCAAGCGCGACGGCGGCGATGGCCGCCAGGGCGAAGTAAGCCCAGCCGGGCGGCCGGAACGGGGTCTGATGTGATCCGCCGGTGATAGCGATGAAGATGACGAGCAGCGTCATGTGCAGGGCGAAGGCGATGACCTGCGAGACGGCGACGCTCGAGCCCGCGTCCGCGGGCGCGACCTTGGCCTTGTGCAGGTACCGGATGTTGAGCGCCACGCCGCCGACGGCCGCGGGCGCGACCAGGGTGACGAATGTGCCGGCGAGCTGGGCCAGGAAGGTCCGCGCGAACCGCAGCTTCTCCAGCACGAAGCCCGACAGCGACCAGGACGCACCCGCGTAGGTGAGCGCCGACAATGCCAGGCCCGCGAGGATCCAGCGCCAGTCGGACTGGCGCAGCACCGCGAGGAAGTTTCGCCGTCCGAGCTGCCCGATGACGAGGTAGGCCGCGATCACGGCGGCCACCAGCGTGACGACACGGCGCGGCCGGATCCGCTCGAGCTGCTCCAGCTCGGGGCCAGGCTCGGGCGCGCTGCCGATCAGGCCCTTCCGCAGCGCTGGCAGTACATCCTTGCGACGCCGCAGGTCCGCCCGCGTCGACCGGTGTAGCACCACCGGCTGCAGCAGCGGCACCAGGCTGGTCACCATGGCCTGCCCGAGCTTCTTCCTGGCCAGCGACGCCGCCCGCTCCGGCCCCACCAGCAGCGCCATCGCAGCCGTCAGCTGGGCCAGGTCCAGCCGGAGCTGCAGATCGCTCGCCGCGACGTCGCCATCGCCCGGATCCAGCAGCATCACGGTGTCACGGCGCCCGGCAGCCGCGACGAGGATGTGCTCCGGGGTCAGTGAGCGATGCGTGACCCGGCGCCGGTGCAACTGCAGGACGGCATCCCAGACGCTCCCTAGTATCTGATCGGACGGCGGGTATGGCAGCTCGGCGAGCGTTGTCCCGGTGCAGTGCCGGGTGGCGATGGCCGCCGCCTCCGGCCCGACTCTGAGCACCGCGCGCAGCTTCGGAGTCGGCACGCCCGCGTCCTCGACCGCATACGCCAGCAGCGCGCGGCGCTCGACCGTGCGGCTCACCGTCAGGGGCGAGCTGCGCGACGCCTGGCTGGTCAGCCGCAGCCGCCGGTACAGCCGGTAGAGGAAGTCCGCGGTCTGCTGGTCCCGGTCGAACACGGTCACGTCCAGCCGCTCACCTTCTCTGCTGACGGCGGCGTACCGGCGGTTCTCGGTGCGGCTGTCCGCAACCCGGCGGATCTCGACTACGGGAGTCGCGGCCAGGCTCAGCGCGGCGGCGATCTCGACCGCCGTGGGCCGCTCCGACGTGGTCCTGGTCAGATACCGCAGCCCACTTCCGACCGCCGCCCCCAGGGCCAGCGTGATCAGCAGGGACAGCACGGTCGACGTGTCGTGCGCCAGCGCCAGGCTGGTCAGGCAGTAAAAGCTGATCGCCAGCCAGAACCAGGTCCGCCACCGTGGCCGGCCCGACAGTCCGATCACGGTCAGGTAGGCGGCCAGCCCGGTCAGGTAGGGGTCGAGCGCCGTTGCCCCGGCTTCGTTGCCGGACCGGACCAGCGCGCGGTAGAGCTGGTCCAGCGACCCGAGCCGCAGCAGCGCTGCGCAGCCGACCGCCACTCCCCCGGCGATCAGGCCGATCCCTACTGCCTCAATGAGCTGGCGAAGCTGGCCGATGAGGACCTGCCGGACCGCCAGCGCGACGGGCAGGACCAGCAGCGCGATGAACGCGATCGTGTGCAGCGGCGCTACCAGGCCCCGCGGCACGTGCTGGACGACATCGAACTCGAATCCCTTAGCCGTCGCCTCGGCCAGCAGTGCCAGCCCGACCAGGATCGCGACCTCGAGGATGGAGGTGAAGCAGCGCAGCAGGTCGGTGGGCATCCGGATACGCGGCTCGAGCTGGTCCTCCACGACGAGGGCAGCGGTCGAGCTGGCCGGCTCGTCCGGCGCCCGACCCCCTGACGCCGTGAGCGCACCCGACGGGACGAGCCCAACCGGGGCCGCTGGCGAACGGGCCGGCGGCCGTCGCCACGACAGCCTCACCCGCTGATCGTTTCATCTAGACCGCCAGGAGCACGAGTCGACCTGCAGAACGGACGCCGTATCGTACGGACATGTCCGCCAGCCAGGTCGTTACCGCCCTCGCCGCCGAGGGCGCCGCGCTGTGCGCTGCGCTGGCCGGGCTGTCCGCGCCCGACCTCGATCGCGCCAGTCCGTGCCCGCCCTGGACGGCAGGCGAGCTCACTTGCCACGTGATCGTCGGGGCGCGCCGGATCGGCCAGGCCATGCGCGAGCCCGATGACCCGGCCGCGGCGCTGATCGCAACCATCGGCTACTACCGTCCCGACAAGCGATTCTCGGCCGCCATCGACGCGGACCGCATCGACACGGCACGGAAGCTGGCCCGGCGGCTCGGCGGCCCGGATGCCATCTCGGCCGAGCTGACGCGCGCCTGCGCGGCAGCCGTCGCGCTACTGACACAGGCGCCAGCCGACAAGACCATCCGGACCCGGCACGGCGACCGGATGCTGCTGACCGACTTTGCCCGCACCCGGGTCGTCGAGCTGGCGCTACACGGGCTCGACCTCGCTATCGCGCTGAACCGGCCGCCGTGGCTCACCCCCGAAGCCGCGATCGTGCTGGAGGAGCTGCTGCTGCCCGCGGGGAACGCCGCGCTGCTGCGCGCGGAACTCGGCATCGACCGGGCCGGCCTGATCGCCCTGCTGACTGGGCGGGCCGTCCCGGCGCCGCCCGAGACCGCCCTGCTCGCCACCGCCGGGGCGGTCCACCTCGCGCTCGGGCGAGCGAGCCACTAGCCGGCCGCCGCTACGTCCCTTAGCATGCGCACGTGGCGTTGGCATTCCAGGCGGCGAAACGGCTGCTCGTCGGCAAGCCGGTGCAGAGCGAGCGGCTCGGGCACACGCTGCTACCGAAGAAGATCGCCCTGCCGGTCTTCGCCAGCGACGCGCTGTCCTCGGTCGCCTATGCGACACAGGAGATCCTGCTGGTGCTGGCCGCTGGCGGCCTCGCCTTCATCGGGTACGCGCCGTGGGTCGCGGTCGCGGTCGCCCTGCTCATGCTCGTCGTGGTGGCGTCCTACCGGCAGAACGTGCACGCCTACCCATCGGGTGGCGGCGATTACGAGGTCACGACGACGAACTTCAACCCCAAGGTGGGGATGACCGTCGCCAGCGCGCTGATGGTCGACTACACCCTGACGGTGGCCGTGTCGGTCTCATCGGGGATGGCCAACCTGGCGTCCGCATTTCCTGCCCTCAACTCGCACCTGACGCTCATCGCGGCACTGGTGGTCGCTGCCATCGCCATCCTGAACCTGCGCGGCGTGCGCGAGTCGGGCACCGGCTTCGCGATACCCACCTACTGCTTCATCGGCGTGGTGATGCTGATGATCGTGTGGGGCGGCGTTCGGCTGGCAACAGGTCACCAGCTCCGGGCCGAGTCGGCTGGGTACCAGATCAAGACGACCGGCGAGTTCGCCGGGCTGGCCCTGGTGTTCCTCGTATTGCGGGCCTTCTCCTCGGGCTGCACGGCGCTGACCGGCGTGGAGGCAATCAGCAACGGAGTGCCGTCGTTCCGGCCGCCGAAGAGCAAGAACGCGGCGAGCACGCTGGCGATGCTGGGCGGGATAGCGGTCGTCATGTTCGGCGGTGTCACGGCGCTGGCCCTGGTGAGCCATGTGCACGTCGGCGCGCTGACCGGCACCCCGCGCGGTTATGTGCAGCCGACGGTGATCGCGCAGGTGGGACGGGCGGTCTTCGGGTACTCCTCACCGTTGTTCTACATGCTGCAGCTATTCACGGCGCTCATCCTGGTGCTCGCCGCCAACACCGCGTTCAACGGATTCCCCGTGCTGGCCTCCATCCTGGCCAGGGACGGTTACCTGCCGCGGCAGCTGCATACCCGCGGTGACCGGCTGGCGTTCAGCAACGGCATCCTGCTGCTGTCGGGGTTCGCGATCGTGCTGATCGTCGCCTTCCACGCCTCGCCAACCCGGCTCATCCAGCTCTACATCGTCGGTGTGTTCGTGTCGTTCACCTGCAGCCAGACCGGCATGATCCGGCACTGGAACCGGCTGCTCAAGGTGACCACCGAGGCGGCGACGCGGCTGCGGATGATCAGGTCGCGCGCTATCAACACGATCGGCGCGTGCGTGACGGGCGCGGTCCTGGTCATCGTCGTCATCAGCAAATTCCTGGATGGCGCGTGGATCGCGGTGGCGGCCATGGTGGTCATCTGGTTCACCATGAACGGGATCCACCGGCACTACGCCGCCGTGGCCGAGGAGCTCACCCCGGAGCGGCTGACCGGGCTCACGCTCCCGGCCAGCAACATCGCCATCGTGCTGGTCTCCAAGCTGCACCTGCCCACGCTGCGAGCACTCGCTTACGCGAGGGCCACCAGGCCAGCCAGGCTGGAGGCGCTGACGGTCCACGTCGACGAGGCCGAGACTGCCCGGCTGCGGCTGGACTGGGAGACCGCGGCGATGCCGCTGCCGCTGACCGTCATCTCCTCCCCGTACCGGGAGGTCACCCGCCCCGTGATCGAGTACGTGCGCGGCCTGCGCCGAGAGAGCCCCAGGGACATCGTCACCGTCTACATCCCTGAGTACGTCGTCGGCCACTGGTGGGAGCAGGCGCTGCACAATCAGAGCGCGCTGCGGCTGAAGGCGCGGCTGCTGCTGGAGCGCGGCGTCGTGGTGGCCAGCGTCCCGTATCAGCTCGCGTCCGCTGCGCGCGCCGCCGCGTCAGCCGACCCGCTGGCCGCGCCCCGGCTGCTCGCCAGCCGGGAGGCACTGCACGCTGCGGAGG
>JBAUAR010000308.1:0-4993 GCA_049675875.1 Streptosporangiaceae bacterium | reverse complement strand
GAGGCCGGGATGACCGGTGCGCGATAGTACGGCATTCGTCCGGGACACCGAGCCGCTGCGGCGCGAGCTGTTTGCGCATTGCTACCGCATGCTCGGCTCGGTCCAGGACGCCGAGGACCTGGTCCAGGAGACCTACCTGCGTGCGTGGCGCTCCCGCGGCGGTTTTGAGGGCCGCTCGTCGCTGCGCACCTGGCTATATCAGATCGCCACCAATGCCTGCCTGACGGCTCTGGCCAGGCGAGATCGGCGAGTGCTGCCATCGGGCACGATCCCGAGGCCAACCCGCAGGCACCGCTGGAAGCCGCGGATCCCGACGTCACCTGGCTAGAGCCGGTTCCGGACGCGCTGGTGACGCCGGAATCGGCCGATCCCGCCGTCATCGTCGCCGCGCGGGAGGGGCTGCGGCTGGCGCTCATCGCGAGTCTGCAGTACCTGCCGCCGCGGCAGCGCGCCGTGCTGGTGCTGCGAGATGTGCTGGAGTTCCCCGCCGCCGAGGTAGCGGCCATGCTCGGCAGCACCACTGCGTCGGCGAAGAGTGCCCTGCAACGTGCTCGGGCACGGCTGGAGGAAGTGTGCCCGGCGGCCGACCAGATCACCGAGCCGGCCTGGCCGGAGGCCCGGGCCTTGCTGGACCAGTACATCGCAGCGTTCGAGAATGCCGATGCCGCGGCGCTGGAGCGGCTGCTAGTACGCGACGCGATCTTGGAGGCGACGCCGCTGCGCACCCGGTTCGCCGGCCGGCAGACGTGCGTGCCCTTCCTGCGGAACCAGGTGCTCGGGGCACCGGGCGACTGGCGCATGCTGGCTACCAGCGCAAACGGCCAGCCCGCCGCGGCGGTCTACGCCAGGGACCGGAGCGGCAGGCTCCAGCCGTACGGAATCTGCGTGCTGACGGTAACCAGTGCGGGCATCCGGCGGGTCTCGTCCTTCGGCGACGACAGCCTGATCCGGGTATTCGGTTACCGGTCAGACGTTCCGGCGCCCATGTGAGTCCGTGGGTGCCGAGCCGGCTACCGGTGTCGGGCTTGTCGCCGAATTGCAGGTGCGCTGGGCAGTAGTAAAGACTGTGCTGATCGTGCGCGTATGCCTACCGCCACCGGCACAATCTGTGCACTCGGTGCGAGAACGTGCTGCTGTCACAGGTTGGAGAAGTCAGTGCCGGGCATGCAGAGTCCGACGGTGCGACGGCGCCGTCTCGCCTCCGAGCTTCGTCGGCTGCGTGAGGCCGCGAAGCTGACCTGTGAGGACGTCGCGGAGCGGCTGGAGTGCTCAGCGTCCAAGATCAGCCGGATCGAGACCGGGCGCGTCGCGGTGTCGCCGCGGGATGTCCGCGATCTGCTGCTGATATACGGCGTGACGGATGGCCAGCACGACAGCTTTATGCAGCTGGCCCGGGAGTCCCGGCAGAAGGGCTGGTGGCACGCTTACAGCGACGGCGCACAGCCTCAGCTGACGACATACCTGGGGCTGGAGAGTGCCGCCTCTGAGATGAGGATCTACCGGATCAACCGCATCCCGGGCCTGCTGCAGACTGAGGACTACACGCGGGCACTCCTGGCCACCGGCAAGGTAAGGACGCCTCCTCCGGACCAGCAGCAGCAATTCGCGTTACTGGCAGAGCGCCGACGGCAGGCCCAGGCTGACCCGCCGACTGCGTGGGTCGTGCTGGACGAAGCCGCGGTCCGGCGTCAGGTCGGCGGACCGGAGGTGATGCGCGCGCAGATCGAGCGCCTGATCGAGCTCAGCGCGGCCCGGCATATGTTCCTGCAGGTGATCCCGTTCGGCGGCGGAGCGCACGTGGCGATGGATGCGCCGTTCGTCATCCTGGCGTTTCCCGATCGAGCCGATCCCGATGTGGTGTGCATCGGGTATGCGACCGGGATGCTCTGGGTGGAGGACATCGCGGAAGTCAGTACCTACAACATGATCTTCGATCACCTTCAGGCGGCTGCCCTGTCGTTCGACGAGTCCGTCGCGCTGATGATCTCGGTGCTGAAGGAGATGTAAAACTCGCCAGTCATCACAGCTGTCTGCAAGCCGCGCTCGCCCGGCGCCGGATGAAGGGGCGTAGACGTGGCTAGGCAGGCCGGCACACGACAGGATCCCGAATGCGCTCAAGCCGACGAAACCCTGATGTATTCGGTAGCCGAACCAGGGTTTTGCCGGGGTTGATCCGGATCGACTCGGCAAACCTGGCTGGGCAGCATGGGAATCGGCAGGCGTAGTACCACCTGCCTGACCACTACCTGTCCAAGTTTTCTCATGAACGGATACCGATCACGATGCTATGGATCATCCTCCTTGCTCTCATAGTCGTCGGGGCACTGGCCGTGCTCAGCCTTGCCCTGCACATGCTGTTCTCACCGTGGCTGCTGGTGCTGGCTGCCATCGTCTTCGTGTGTCTCAGGTTCCGGCCTCGCCGCTCCCGCCGATAGCCATGCAGACGAGGCAACGAGCAGCGCCGCTCAACGGAACAGGCAGAACGGATGTCCCGCCGGGTCGAACATGACCCGAACGTCTTCCTGAGGCTGAAACTCTGCGATCCGCGCGCCGCATGCAATCGCCCACTCGACGGCGGAAGCCAGGTCATCCACCTGAATGTCCAGGTGCTGAGTAGCGGTCTGACGATCGGCTTCGGAGGCTGCTGGCGCGGCTAGGACCGAGCCAAGCGGGCCAGCACCTCGCGCTCCCGGACCGGGTCCAGTCCGTGCTCTGGACGGCCGGGCGCGGCCGGCGGATCACCTTCCCGCTGCAGCCAGGCCCACGTGTCCGCCACCGTTTCCCCGACCGGCCGGCAGCTGAGCCCGGCGGCATAGGCGGCACTGCCATCGCCCGAGTGCAGTCCGGCGCCCTCGCCATCGGGCGGCACCCAGATCGGCAACTCGATCCACGGAGCGATGCCTGCGGCAAGGATGACTTCCGGCGCCGCCCAGACCAGCCGGGCATCGGACCCGGTAGCGTCGATGGCCGCCCCGAGCAGGCTCGCCATCGTTGCATGACCAGGCTTGCTGACGGTGTTAAACGGTCCGGTAATGCCTTCCCTGGCCGCGTGCAACAGCCACCGGGCGAGGTCACGACAGTCGATGTACTGCAGATTCAGGTCGGCTGGCCCGGGCGCCAGGACGTCGCCGCCGCGTTCGATCCGCCGCAGCCACCATGGCATCCGGCCGACGATTTCGTACGGCCCCAGGATCAGCCCGGCCCTGGCCAGCACAGTTCGGCCGGCTCCGAAACCCTGCTGCGCGGCGAGCTCGCCGCCGCGCTTGGCGGCCGCATAGTCGTCACTCGCCTCGCTTTCGGCCGCCCCGTCGACGACCGGCCCTGACTCGTCCAGCCCGACTGCCGGCGGCCACCGGTACACCGACCGGCTTGAGACATAGCCATAGTGACCCGCCCGGCCCGCCAGCACGGTGGCCGACTCGAGGACGACACCCGGCGCCCCGCTCCAGGTGTCGATGACGGCGTCCCACGTCGCCTCACCCAGCGCAGCGCGCAGCGCGACCGGATCGGTGCGATCGGCGTGCAGGGCCAGCGCTCCCGGCGCTGACGGTCCGCTGACTCCGCGAGTGAGCGTGGTGACCGTGTCGCCGCGGGCCAGTGCTTCCTCGACGACCGCACGGCCGACATGGTGGGTTCCGCCGAGTACAAGCAGTCTCATGACTTCATGCTGCCCGCATCTATCCCGTCGTGCAGGGCGTTCATCGTGGGCGTAGCCGGACCCGTCAGGATGCGATGGTCCCCAGTGTCCGGCATTACGGGCTGGTCCTCCTTCCGAGACCTGCTCATCGCCGCTGCGGAATGCGCCGACAATATGGCCGCCCACTAAAGGCGGCCGGGTCGCAGTTCGAAATACCTGTCCGGGGTTTGCGCAATACCACCCGCCGGTATCGGCGCCTGTACCCTGGGGTGGTATTACAGTTACTCTCGCCAGTGCGAAAGAACCCGCCGGGGATTTATATTCTTGCCGCCGGATAAGCGATCAGCTTGCTGTAATTGACTACAACGGATTAACGTTTTCTCGTCATGGGGAGCAGCAGGTCTGGTCAGCGGTGCCAGTGCCCGGTCGGGTTCGCTTCTTTCGTGCACGCGGACGGGCCCAGATGACCGGACCGGGCTGGCTCGCAGCCGTCTTCGCCGGAGTCATGCTGGTGATCGCCACGTGCTGCGCTATCCGGCTCGGCTTCTGGCAGCTGCGCGGCCGGGCGGCCGACCCTCAGGCCGACGTCCTGCACGTCCTGATGGGCGTGGCCATGACAGGCATGCTGGAGCCGAGGATCGCGCCTGTCCCAGACCGTGTCTGGCTGGCCGTCTTTGCTAGTGCGGCGGCCTGGTTCGGCTGGCAGGCGATCCGCGCTCGCAGCCCGCGTAGGCTCACGCGCGCCAGCTGCGCACACCCGGCGCCACACGCGATGGAGTGCGCCGCCATGCTGTACATGCTGCTGCCGGCTCGGCCGGCCATGACGATGCCCGGTATGGGCGGACCTGGCACGTCGTCCAACCCTGCACTCACCGTCGTCCTCGCCCTGTTCATGCTCGGCTATGTCGTCTGGACCGCGGACCAGCTCGCGAGCCTGTCGCGGGCCAGAACCCTGACCACGGCCGGCCATGACCGCGATGACGGTGCGGTCGCCCTGGCCCCGCGGTTCGCCGCCTGCTACAAGATTGCCATGGGCGTCGCCATGGGCTACATGCTCCTCGCGATGGTCTAGAAACAACTCGGCGAACTGGCGAGGTGTGCCAACCACGCTGTCTGGCTGCCCGTCGGGGCGAACCGTCGTCAGCCATGCCATCAGGTTGCTGTGGAGGCGGGCCTCGACGTGCCCGCGACGCTCGGCCGGCAGATGCTTGGTCAGGTTCACGAAGGTCGTAACCAGCGCCCTGGTCTGAGTAGTCGCGGATGTAGCGACTTGCACGCGCCAGTTGCGCGCGTTCGTTGCTGCCCGGGTCACTAAGAAGCCCGCGCGTCGTGAACTGCGTCTGCGAGGATCTCTGG
>JBAUAR010000307.1:0-2079 GCA_049675875.1 Streptosporangiaceae bacterium | reverse complement strand
ATACCAGGCCAAGGCCGAGCACCGCCACCGCCGGGATGATCACCAGCAGTGCGGCGTCGGAGCCTGGCCAGGCCGCGCCCGCGCCCTCGCCGCCCCAGAACACCCCGAAGCTGGTGAGCATGATCCCCACGACGAACTTGAGGGTGTTCTCCGGCACCCGGGCCAGTGGCGCCCGGACCAGGAAGCCGACCACGGCTATGACCACGATCGCGCACCCGGCTGCGATCGTGGCCAGCCCGACGTTCTTGGCGTTGGCGCCGAACGTCAGGACGATGAAGACCACCTCCAGGCCCTCCAGCAGCACGCCCTTGAACGCGAGCGTGAAGCCATACCAGTCGGGCGCCAGCAGGAACCGCCGGGCTGTCTGGCCTTGTGCGTCGGCGAGGTGCTCGGTGAACAGCCTGTCCTCGTCGTGCAGCGCCTTGTGGCCGCTGGCCCGCAGCACCGCCTTGCGCAGCCACTGCAGGCCGAATACCAGCAGCAGCGCCCCGACGACCACGCGCAGACCGCGCAGCGGGATCGCCGTCACCGCCGGGCCGAGCGCTGCCACGATGACCGCCAGCACGGCCATCGCAGCCGCGGTGCCGGTGCCGGCCGACCGCCAGTCCCGCGCGGTGCCCGCCGCGAGGATGATCGTCGTGGCCTCGGTCGCCTCGACCGCGCAGGCGAGGAACACCGCGATGAACAACGCGCTGGCGCTCGCACTCACCCTGTCCTCCGGTTCAGAATCCTCGTGCCGACCTGCATGGCCACTGTGCCGCCCGCTAGGACCGTGCCATCCGCTAGTACTGTGCCACCTGCTAGCTCGGATGTCTAACGGCCGTCACTGTATAGATATGACGGCCGTTATTGCCAATTCTTGACAACTGCTTCGCTTTCCAGACACTCTACCGTCGCCTGACGGTCGGTCGGCTACCCCAGACTCACCGCCATGACACGCCTAACCTCCCCACCAAAGCTCGGCCTTGCTGCCTGCGCCCTCGCTCTCGGGGCCGTCGCGGTAGCCGGGTGCTCCTCCTCGCCCAGCTCGTCCGGCTCGTCCGGTTCGAGCGGCAACCAGAAGGTCACCCTCGTCGTCTACTCGGCCCAGGGCTACGACCACGCCATGACCGCGGCGTTCACCAAGGCGACCGGCGTCCCCGTCAAGCTCGACGATAACTCCACCGGTCCGTTGCTGACCCAGATCGAGGCCTCCAAGAACAACCCCAACTGGGGGCTGCTCTGGGTGGACGGCGCGACGGCCTTCGCCGGTCTCGACAGCCAGGGATTACTGCAGAAGGGCTTTGAGCCCAAGGTCAGCTGGAACAGCCTGGGCATCCAGTCGCTGCCGTCGGACCAGAGCTACACGCCGACCGGGGTCACGCTGATGGCCGCCCTCGTCTACAACAAGACCATGGTGACCGATCCGCCCACGACCTGGCAGCAACTGTTGTCGCCGCAGTGGAAGGGCGCCGTCGGCATGAACGACCCGTCCCAGTCCGGCCCGACCTACCCGTTCATCGCGGGGATGATGAACTACCTCGGCGGAGTCAGCCAGGGTGAGAAGTTCTACACCCAGCTCAAGTCCAACGGGCTGATCATCCACCCGACCAACGGCCCGACGCTGCAGGCGCTCACCAGCGGGCAGATCAAGCTCGCGCTCGTGCAGAGCTCGGCGGGCATCGGAGCCACATTTGGCCCCGGCAGCGACCCGAGCCTGACCGTCAGGTATCTCACCCCGGTGACGCTGCTGCCGAGCGCGATCGGCATCGACGCGAAGGCGTCGGCGGCCGAGCGGGCCGAGGCGGAGAAGTTCATCGAGTTCGTGCTCTCGCCGGCCGGCCAGAAGGTCATGCAGACCGGCGATCCCTACGGCGACTCGCTGTACTACCCGGTGCTCAAGGGCGTGAACCCGCTGCCGGAGCTGCCGTCGCTGGCCTCGGTCAAGACCCAGACGATCAACCCGTACCCCTGGGGCCCGAAGGAAGCGACCATCAACACCTGGTTCGACGCCAACATCGTCAGGTGAGCCCGGCTACCGCAGCGCGCAAGGCTCCTTACACGTGACCGTTACCACAAAGGACACGCGCGGCCCGGGCC
>JBAUAR010000306.1:0-33511 GCA_049675875.1 Streptosporangiaceae bacterium | reverse complement strand
GTGCACGACCAGCCCGCGAACGCTCAGCCACGGCAGCGATCTGGCGGTACGGCGCGCGACCCCGACCCGGCGTCGGACGGCTGCCCGGCCCCGCACGGTGGCCATGTCGTGGCCGAGCACGCGCAGTTCCCCGTAGGCGGGCCTCGCTACCCCGGCCAGCAGATCGATGATCGCGGTGGCCTCCGCAGGCTGGCCGATCTGGATGCCGAGAACCGACCGGCCCGGCTCCGGAGTGCCTAGCCGGAAGCTGGCTGCGCGGACGGCGAAGCCCCGGCCGAGCCGCACCCCGATCCCGGCAGCGATCACCGCGTCCGGTCCCATGACCGCGCGGCCAGACGGCACTGATCCCCCCGGGGTCCCGGCAATGAGCGGTTCTTCCGCAGGCAATGTAACTGTCTGTAATTAACCATGTCCACGTACGCGCCGGCGCGCGTGACACGCGTCCGGTTGCGGGACAGATAACTGGCCTTCCGGAGGGGAACGGCGGCGCTTCGGCCATCGGCCGCGCGCCGGGCCGCGGCGGCAGCCGGGGTACCTTGTTGGCTGTGCCCAAGCCGCTCGACCTGCCGTTTGACCCGATCGCGCGGGCCGCGGAAACCTGGGAGTCCAGATTCGGCGAGCCCGCCGCGATGGCAGCGGTCACCGCGATCATGCGCGTGCAGCAGATCCTGCTCGCGCAGCTAGACGCGCTGCTGCGCCCGCACGGACTGACCTTCGCCCGGTACGAGGCGCTCGTCCTGCTGAGCTTCAGCCGGGATGGCGAGCTGCCGATGCGCATCATCGGCGAACGGCTCATGGTCCACCCGACCAGCGTGACGAACACGATCGACCGGCTGGAGGGAGAGCAGCTGGTGGTGCGCAAGCCCAACCCCCGCGACGGGCGCGGCACGCTCGCGGCGATCACGCCGGCCGGGCGCGAGGTCATGCGGCACGCTACCGACGACCTGATGCAAGCCGAGTTCGGTATGGGCGGATACAGCAAGGGGCAACTGGCGGACTTGTTCGGGCTGCTGCGCAGGCTCCGGGTGACAGCCGGCGACTTCAAGGACGCCTAGCGACCGGCAGGCCGATCGCGGCCCCGGCCACCCCGCGCCGTCAGCCGCCAGCCGTCAGCCGTCAGCCGTCAGCCGTCAGCCGGCGATCGCTGCCGGGCTCCACGTCTTGCCACCGTCGCTGGTGACGTACACCTCGCCCAGCGACGAATCGGCCGGCACGGCGACGCCAAGCGCGGCGGTGGTCATGCCTACGTAGCTGAACCCGCCATCCGGCGTGCTCGCGCCGAGATCGGCCGCCCGCCAGGTCGTGCCGCCGTCCGGCGAGTAGTACAGGCCGGCTGTCGTTGCCAGCATCACCTGCCCGGCCGCTGCCGAGGTCACCGACGTGAGCGAGCCGGGCTGCGGCATGCCGCTGACGAGGTGCCAGCTCCCGCCCGTCGCAGCGGAATACAGCGCGACCTGACCGGCGGGCATGCCCGGCTGGCCGGTGCAGGCCAGCAGCAGCTCCTGCTGGTTCGCGGCTAGCTGGGCTCCGGACGGCGCGCCGTCGGGCAGCGCTGGTCCCGGCGTGCAGGGCGTCTGGCTCGCCAGCGTCCAGGCGCCGCCGGCGACCGGCCCGCTGAGCACCGCACCCGACGGGGTGAGCAGGTATCCGGTTCCGGCCGCGATCACCAGCTGCGCTGACGATGGCTCCGCCGTCGACATGTTCTGGTACGCGGCCGGCACGACCACCGGCGTAAACGTCGTGCTGCCGGCCGTGCCCGCGTAGAGCGCGAAGCTCGTGCAGTCCGCGGCGTACTGCGGTCCGGTGCCCGAGCACGTCGCGAACACGGCGAGCGCGCTCTGGCCGACCGCCTCCAGGTCGGTGACCCGCTGGCCAGCCGTGCTGATCTGCTGCCACGGCCAGCCGCCGCCGGTGGTCGCGTACAGCGCAGGGCCGAATGCCCAGCCGTCTCGCAGGTTCGTGAAGCGGAGCTGACTCACCCCAGAACCCCCGGCCGGGCCGGGAGCCAGCGGCGCGCTCACGCCGTACCAGTTCGCGCCGTAGCTGGACGTCCCGGCCAGCGACGTGCAGTAGCTCGTCGCACACGGGGGACCTGCCTGGCCGATGACCGCGCCGACGAGGCCACCCTGCCCGGTGCCCACGAAGGTCACCGACGTTGGCCGGAAGTGCCCGGGCGGAACGGTGCCCGATGTGGTCGCCGACAGCACGCTGCGCTGCTGGAGCTGGATCGGGCCGGTGCCCTGACTCTCCGTCGAGCCGGGCGTGCCGCTCGGCTGGGCGCCCGTCGGCTGGGTGACGACCGGGCTGTGCGGGCTGGCGATGGCCGGTGGCTTGGCGCTGCCGTGCAGGCTGGTGGCGACCTGAGGCGCCGCGACGGCGGCGGCGAGCACCACAGCGCACCCGGCCGACGCGACGACCACGCGGCGGGTCTTGCGCTGCCGGGCGCGCCGCCTGATCTGGTCCAGGGTTCCCGGCGGGGGGCGAAGTGGCGTCACGTCGGCTGACAGCCAGTCGTCGATCTGGTCGCGAGGGTCAGTCACGTGGCTTCTCCCAGCGCCGCCTTCAGCCTGGCCCTGGCGTTGAACAGGTCGGCCTTGATCGTTCCTTCCGGACGGCCGAGCATCTCAGCGACCTCCTTCAGCCCGAACCCGCCGTAGTAGTGCAGCAGGAATGGACTGCGCAGTCGCTCGGGCAGCGCCTGAATGAGCGCTCGCACGTCGACGTCCTGGGCCGGCTGATAGGCGGGGTCAGCTGGCCCCGCGGCGGTCAGCACCCGGATCGCGTGTCGCTCCCGGCCTGCCTTCCGCCAGTGATCGCGGACGAGGTTGGTCGCGATCATGTACAGGTAGCTCTGCGGGTTGTCCAGGCCGGTCCAGCGGGAGAGCAGCCGCGCGAACGCCTCGGACGCGATCTCATGCGCCGTCTCGTCGTCGTCGACGAGCCGCCGCACCCAGCCCGCCAGCCGCGGATAGCAGGCATGAAACAGGTCCGCTACCGCCTGCTGATCGGACGTGCGGAGCCTTGCCACCGCGCTCCTTCGGTCGGCCGGGCTCCGTCGGCTGCCGGTTCCCGTCCGAGTGCCAGTGCGCGGTAGGCCCACCGGCCACGTTAGCTGACCAATGCCCGAATCCTCTACAGCTGCGTCATGTGCGCGGAGCTGTACGCGGAGCACGCCGTCCTGCGCGAGTATCGCGCAACCTGCGGTAGTTGCTGCTTCGTACATGGCTCCGTCACCGATCGGCCGCGCCGGGCGGGCGGCAGGAGTACGGCGTGCTCTCGGCATGCCGGACGGTACCTAAGACGACGCATGGCCCGGACGGTTGCGCGGCTCGTCATATTTCGCCCTGGCGCTGGCCGGGTAGACTAGCGACAGATAGTAGGACGTCCAACTAAGTGGCGCTCGGAGCCGCTCCGGAGGCAGGTCATGGACGCAGGTGCGGGCGGTGCTGATGGGCGGGACCGCTGGCAGCGCCGGTACGCCGCGGCGCGAAAGCGGGACGCCGACTTCAGCACGCTGTCGGGGCTGGAGGTGGACCCTGTGTACGGTCCGCCGTCAGGTGCCGTCGTGCCCGGAATGGAGCGGATCGGCTGGCCGGGGGAGTACCCGTTCACCCGCGGGCTGTACCCGGCCGGGTACCGCGGCCGCACGTGGACGATCAGGCAGTTCTCCGGGTTCGGCAACGCCGCGGCGACCAACGAGCGGTACAAGATGCTGCTGCAGGCAGGTGGCGGCGGGCTGTCGGTGGCCTTCGACATGCCGACGCTGATGGGCCGCGACTCCGACGACCCGAAGTCGGCTGGCGAGGTCGGGCACTGTGGCGTGGCCATCGACTCGGCGGCCGACATGGACACCCTGTTCGGCGGGATCACGCTGGCCGACGTCACCACGTCGATGACCATCAGCGGCCCGGCAGTGCCGGTGTTCTGCATGTATCTGGCCGCGGCGCAACGGCAGGGCGCAGACCTCGGCGCGCTGGACGGCACGCTGCAGACCGACATCTTCAAGGAGTACATCGCGCAGAAGGAGTGGCTGTTCCCGCCGCAGCCGCACCTGCGGCTGATCGGTGACCTGATGGAGTACTGCGCGCAGCACATCCCGGCGTACAAGCCGCTGTCGGTGTCTGGCTACCACATCAGGGAGGCCGGCTCGACCGCGGCGCAGGAGCTGGCGTTCACGCTGGCCGACGGTTTCGGATACGTCGAGCTCGGCCTGTCCAGGGGACTGGACCTCGAGGTGTTCGCGCCGGGCCTGTCGTTCTTCTTCGACGCGCACATCGACTTCTTCGAGGAGATCGCCAAGTTCCGGGCGGCGCGGCGGATCTGGGCCCGGTGGCTGCGCGACGTCTATGGCGCGAAGTCCGAGCGGGCGCAGTGGCTGCGCTTCCACACCCAGACCGCAGGCGTGTCACTGACCGCGCAGCAGCCGGAGCTGAACGTTGTCCGGACCGCGATCGAGGCCCTGGCCGCGGTGCTCGGCGGCACCAACTCGCTGCATACCAACGCGCTGGACGAGGTGCTCGCGCTGCCGAGCGAGCATGCGGCCGAGATCGCGCTGCGGACCCAGCAGGTGATCATGGAAGAGACTGGCGTCGTCAACGTCGCCGACCCGCTGGGCGGGTCCTGGTACCTGGAAGCGCTGACCGACCGGCTGGAGGCCGAAGCGGAGGAGATCTTCGCCCGTATCCGCGAGTTCAGCCCCGACGGTTCGATGACGGGCGGCATCCTGCGCGGCATCGACCACGGCTGGTTCACCGCCGAGATCGCCGAGGCGTCGTTTGCCTACCAGCAGCAAGTCGAGAAGGGTAACAAGCGCATCGTCGGCGTCAACTGCTACACCGACACCGTCGAGCGGCCGGTGGAGATCCTTCGGGTGAGTCACGAGGTCGAGGTGGAGCAGGTACGGGTGCTGCAAGAGCGCAAGGCCCGCCGGGATCAAGCCGCCGTGTCCGCGGCGCTAGCTGACCTGGTCGCCGCCGCGCGGTCGGAGGTCAACATGATCCCGCCGATGATCGCCGCGGCGAGCGCGGAGGCGACGCTCGGCGAGATCTGCGGAGCGCTGCGCGCCGAGTGGGGCAGCTACGTCGAGGCGCCAGCCTTCTGACCCCGCCGAGCCGGAGTTCGGCGAGCGGAATGCCGCGGCGGGAGTTCGGGTTTCGAGGTGTGTCCCCCGTGGGTGGGGGTACACGGGGGCGGAGCCTCCCGTAGGTGGGGCAGGATGGAAACATGAATCAGCCGCGGAACTTTTCCCTCCATGGGGCGGTGGACCTAGGCGCGCGGCAGGCTGCGGCGCAGCGCAGGCAGCGCGCAGCGGAGCAGGGCTCGGCTGCGGACGGCCAGCCAGGCGCGCAATCCGAGCTCATCATCGACGTCACCGACGAGTCATTCAACAGCGAGGTTGTCGCCCGGTCCCGGACGGTGCCGGTCATCCTCGATCTGTGGGCGGAGTGGTGTGGCCCGTGCAAGCAGCTCGGGCCGATCCTCGAGCGGCTGGCTACCGAGGCGAATGGCGCGTTCGTGCTCGCCAGGGTCGACGTCGACGCTAACCCGCAGCTGAGCGCTGCGCTGCAGGTCCAGAGCATCCCGATGGTGGTCGCGGTGGTAGGCGGCCAGGTCGTGGACGGCTTCCTCGGTGCCATGCCCGAGCAGCAGGTCCGGCAGTGGCTGGGTCAGGTCATGCAGGTAGCCGACCAGCTCGGGCTGGCGGCGGCCGGGACGGCCGCGGGCAACGGCCAGGGCAGCGAGGCGGCGGCTGCGGAGTCAGCCGGGATGCCGGACCAGGATGCGCTGGCCGACGCGGGCCCGAACGCGGTCTTCGCCGAGGCACAGCAGGCGATGGAACGAGGCGATCTGGACGCGGCTGCGGCCGCGTTCGAGAAGATCCTCGCGGCCAGCCCTGGCGACCCGGTCGCGACGATGGGTCTCGGCCAGGTGAGCCTGATCCGCCGGGTCGAGGGCTATGACCAGGCGGCGGTTCGGCGCGACGCGGCCAGCCGGCCCGGTGACGCGCAGGCGCAAACCCGGCTCGCCGATCTCGAGCTGGCCACCGGCGAGATCGAGACCGCATTCGACCGGCTGCTCGCCACCGTGTCCCGGACTTCGGGGGACGAGCGTGACCTAGCCCGCAAGCACCTGCTCGGCTTGTTCGAGATCCTGCCGCCCAAGGATCCCCGGGTGGCCAGGGCGCGGGCGCGGCTGTCCAGCCTCTTGTTCTGACGGGCGGCTTGTCCTGACCGACGGCAGGAGCAGGCGGTCGGCCCGCTGGCCGCCCTAGCCTGACCCGGCCAGCCCCTCTAGCGCCGGCAACGCCGCCTCAAGGGCGGTCAGCTGGTCCGCCGGGAGCGTCCGCAGACTGTCAGCCAGCATCCTGGTCCCCTCGGCGCGAATGCGCTGGAGCACGTCCAGGCCGCTGTCGGTGACGGTGACCAGGAACGCGCGCGCGTCGTCAGGGGCCGGGTGCCGGCGCAGGTAACCGCGGTCCTCCAGCACGTTCACGACCCTGGTCAGCGTGGATGGCGCGATGCGCTCGGCGGCGGCCAGGTCGCCGAGTCGCACGGGACCGCTCACGCCGACATACGAGAGCGTGGACAGCTGGCTCGGGGTCAGCCCGGCCAGGTCGTGCTTGCGCAGCCGGCGCGACAGCCGCAGCACCGCGACGCGCAGCCGCGCTGCGTCGATGGCGGGCCCGGCGGGCCCGGACTGCTGCGGCGGCTGAGCGATACTCGCCGTGCCTGCAGCACTAATACCGGAGGGCACATCTGAAGGGTACGACGCTGCCGGGCTGGATGCCGCCTCGCGGCGCTTGCTGGCGGCGGGCGCCGGCTGTGTTGTCAGGTGGCACTGTGCCGTTATTCACCTAGGCGGCGCATCATTGGGGCATGGAGGCGCAATCTCTCAGCGGCCGGCTACTCGCGGCGACCCCGCGTCTCGGCGATCCGCATTTCCGCCGGACGGTCGTGCTGATCGTGGAGGACGACAAGGACGAGGGCACGCTGGGCGTCGTGCTGAACCGACCAACCGAGATCCCGCTCGACCAGGTGCTCGAGTCCTGGAGTGAGCTTGCCTCCGGGCCGCAGGTTGTGTTCCGCGGCGGCCCCATCGCACCGAATAGCGCGCTGGCGCTGGCGCTCGCGCACGGGAGCGACGAGCCGGTCGGGTGGCGGTCGCTCGACGGCGGTCCGATGATGTCCCGGATCGGCCTTGTCGACCTGGGTGCGCCTCCCGAGTTGCTGGTCGGCGGTATCACATCGATGCGCGTCTTCGCCGGGTACGCCGGCTGGGGCGCCGGCCAGCTACGCGACGAGATCGACGAGGGCGCCTGGTACGTGCTGCCGAGCGATCCGGCGGATGCGTTCGCGGCCGAGCCGGAGCGGCTGTGGCAGAAGGTGCTGCGCCGTCAGGGCGGCGAGCTTGCCCTGGTTGCCACGTTCCCCGACGACCCGAGCTGGAACTAGCCGGCTCGGCGCGGCCCACGGGCTACGCCTCGCGCAAGACGGCCGGCGGCGTAAACTGGACACCGTGAGCACCGAAGTCCTCCCTGGCAGCGACGTACGCCAGGACTCAGACGTCCGGCCGGACTGGTCGGTTGATGACGGCGACCACGAGCGATTCGCGCATTACGTCGAGAAGGACAAGATCGTCGATAGCGCCGTGAACGGGACAGCAGTCATAGCGCTGTGTGGCAAAGTCTGGGTGCCGAGCCGGGACCCAAAGAAGTACCCGATCTGCCCGGACTGCCAGCGGATCTTTGAGTCGCTTCCCGCGGACCGCGACTAGTCGCAGTCAGGCGCTGGCAGTCGAGGCGAGCCGATGATGGTAGCGCCCGCGGCGCGCAGCTTCTGCACGGCGGCCGCCGTGGTCTGCGGATCGACGCCAGCAGTCAGGTCCATCAGCACGGTTGTCGCGAGGCCGGCCTTCGCGGCGTCTGCCGCCGTCGCGTACACGCAATAGTCGGTGGCGATCCCTACTATGTCCAGCTCGGTGACGTGGCGATCGGACAGCCAGGCCGGCAGCGATACCCCGGACTGGCTGGCCGCCTCGAACCCGCTGTAAGCGGCGGCGTACTGACCCTTCCGGAAGATCTCCTCGATCATGCTGGTGTCCAGGTCGGGGTGAAATTGCGCGCCCTGCGTCCCGACCACGCAATGGGCCGGCCAGCTGCGGAAGTAGTCGGGCTCGGCGGCGAAGTGATCGCCGGGGCTGATGTGGAAGTCCTGACTCGCCACCACGTGGTCGTAGCGCGCCTGGTCCGGTCCGGTGAGGTGAGCGCTGATGGCGCGGGCCACGGCCGCTCCGCCGGCCACGGCCAGCGAGCCGCCTTCGCAGAAGTCGTTCTGCACATCAACGATCACGAGCGCGCGCACAGGCCGAGCGTAGCGCTAGCCGACGTCCAGGGGCGTACCCGACGTTATGCGGACGAGTTCATCGAACGAGGTTGGGAATACGGTGTGCACGTGCCCGGCCGCCGCCCAGACGACCTCATGATCGCGCAGCGCAGTGTCGACCAGGGTACGGACGGGCGCTGGGTGCCCGACCGGCGCGATGCCGCCGATGCGCTGGCCGGTGCTTGCATAGACGAAATCGGGGTCAGCCCGCCGAAGTCCGCCAATGCCAAGCTCGGCCGCCACCTTCGCCGTGTTCACCCGGTGCGCCCCGCTGGTGAGCACGAGCAGTGCTGCCCCGTCGGCGTCGAATACCAGGCTGTTCGCGATGGCGCCGACGTCGCAGCCAAGCTGGGCGGCGGCGGTGGCCGCGGTGGGGGCGGGCTCGGATAGCTCACGGACCTGGCCGGCTACCCCTAGTGCGGCGAGCTGACGGGCCACGTTTTCGGCGTTCCTGTGCACCGCGCCAGTGTGGCACGCCGACCCGAAGGGGGCGCACCTGCTTTTCCGCGCCCGCCGATACGGACTGACCGGTCAGTCGTTATCGGGCTCGAATACCGTCGGGATCGCCGGATAGCCGCGGGACAACTGCCTGGCGTGGGCCGGCAGCTCGGCCACGGCGGCCTGATGCCGGACCCTGGCGTCGCTGAGCGGTTCCCGCCCGACGATCTCGCCGCGGCGAACCAGCGGCTGCAGCAGCGCCCGGAAGCCCGGGGCGCCTTCCGGCTCGCTCTCGGTGACCCTGATCAGCTCGGCGACAGCGGTCCCGGTCGGGTCGAGCTCGCGTACCGCCCATTTCCGGCCGCCGCGAGAAGGCTTGCCGACCGACCGCTTCGCAACGGGCAGCAGCGGATCGGCCGTGCCAGCCCGGCTGGCCGTGCCCGCACCGCCAGCACTGCCGGCACCGCCAGCACTGCCGGCACCGCCAGCACTGCTGCGCGCGACCATCTTGTAGACCAGCGCCGCGGTCGGCGCCCCGGACCCGGTGACCAGGGAGGTGCCGACGCCGTAGCCGTCCACTGGCTCCGCGGCGAGCGCCGCAATCGAGTACTCGTCGAGGTCTCCGGTCAGGATGATCCTGGTCTTCGCAGCCCCGAGCTCGTCGAGCTGCGCGCGAACCTGGTTGGCGACCGCCGCCAGGTCTCCGCTGTCGATCCGGACCGCTCCGAGCCCGGCACCGGCGAGCTCGACGGCGGTCCTGATGGCCACGGGAACGTCGTAGGTGTCGGCGAGCAGCGTCGTATCGGTGCCGAGCGCGTCGAGCTGAGCGGCGAACGCGCGCTGCTCGCTGTCGTGCACAAGCGTGAACGCGTGCGCGCTGGTGCCGCTGGTCGGTACGCCGTACTGCTGGCCGGCCCGCAGGTTCGACGTCGTGGTGAAGCCTGCTATATAAGCCGCGCGTGCGGCAGCGACGGCGGCGCGCTCGTGCGTGCGGCGGGAGCCCATCTCGATGAGCGGCCGGGCGCCAGCGGCGGTCACCATCCGGGATGCGGCCGAGGCGATCGCGCAGTCGTGGTTCAGCACCGACAGCACGAGCGTCTCCAGCATGACCGCCTCGGCGAATGTGCCCTCGACGACCAGGATCGGCGAGCCGGGAAAGTAACAGTCGCCCTCGGCGTAACCCCAGATGCTGCCGCTGAACCGGTACCCCTGCAGGAACTCCAGTGTCGGATCGTCGGCTATCCCGGCTCGCTCCAGGAACTCCAGGTCGGCCGCGCCGAAGCGGAACAGCTCGAGCGCATCCAGCAGCCGCCCGGTGCCGGCCACGACGCCGTACCTGCGCCCGGTAGGCAGTTGCCGCGCGAACACCTCGAACACGGCGCGGCGATGCGCCACGCCGCTGCGCAGCGCCGCTCGCACCATGGTCAGCTCGTAGTGATCGGTCAGCATGGCCGTGCCCCGCGCACGCCCTGGGCCCGGCTGGTCGGTGCTCATGCCCGGCAGCCTACGAAATGACAGCCGCGCCACCTTGCGGCGGTAGCCGTGGCCGGTTGAGGGCATGCGCCCCGGTAGGCGTCGTCAGTGTTATTGGCGAGAAATGTCCGTGCGTTCGCGTTCGGTTTGGGTGGAACACTAACGTCGGGGGAGTGGGACACTGAGCAACGGGGAGGTGACGACAGGTGGGCGCTGCGCCAGTTGAGGTTGAACAGCCAATGACGGGCCAGAAAGCAGCCCTGGACGCACCGTGGGTCACTGTCGTCTGGAATGACCCGGTCAACCTGATGAACTACGTAACGTACGTATTCCAGAGGGTCTTCGGCTACCCGAAGCCGAAGGCGGAGAAGCTGATGCTCGATGTGCACCACAAGGGCAAGGCCGTTGTGTCCGCCGGCACCCGCGAGGCAATGGAGCGGGACGCCGAGACCCTGCACGGCTACGGGCTCTGGGCGACAGTGAGCCACGACTCGTGACCTGGGACCCGCTGCCCGGCGACGACGCGGGCCCCGACGCCAAGAGCGGCGAGCAGGGCCTGGCCGCTTCGTTCCGGGCCGCGCCCGGCGGGGCCGTCGCCTTCTTCGAGCAGCCCCAGGCCGGCGTCATCCGCAGCCTCGTCGGTCAGGTGGCCGAACTGGTCAGCGCCGACGCGGAGGCCGGCGGGGAAGCCAGCGGGGAAGCTGGCAACATTGAGGCTGAGCTGGGGTTGTCGAGCCACGCGCAGGCTCCCGACGATCCGGTGCTTGCCAGGTTGCTGCCAGACGCGTACTCCGGCGACGCGGAGGCCGCCGCGGAATTCCGCCGCTATACCGAGGAGACGCTGCGCTCGGGGAAGGTCGCGTCGGCCCAGATCGTCCTCGCGTCGTTGCCGCCCGGCGGCGGCGAGGTACGGCTGACCGAGCCGGAATGCCAGCAGTGGCTGCGTGCGCTCAACGATGTCCGGCTTGCCCTCAGTGTCCGGCTTGGCATTACCGACGAGGACGACGACCTAACCGAGCAGTTCGCCGTAGATGATCCGCGGTCCGCCTACGTCTGGGTCTACCAGTGGCTCGCCTACTTGCAGGACAGCCTGCTCGACGCCCTGACGTAGCCGCCTCCCGGCCCGGGCTACGCTCCAGCCATGCTCACGATCAGCGCCGAGCTGCGCTCGAAGATCGTCGGGCACGCGCTGGCTGATCACCCCGACGAGGCCTGCGGGGTGATCGCTGGGCCCGAAGGCAGCGACCGGCCAGAGCGATTCATCCCCATGCTCAACGCCGAGCGCTCGCCCACCTTCTACCGGTTCGACTCGCTGGAGCAGCTGCGGGTCTGGCGGGACATGGACGATCGCGACGAGGAGCCGGTCGTGATCTATCACTCGCACACGGCCACGGAGGCCTACCCGTCGCGGACCGACGTCTCGTACGCCAGCGAGCCAGGCGCCCACTACGTCTTGGTGTCGACCAGGGAATCCGACCGGCCAGAGTTCCGCTCGTTCCGGATCGTCGACGGCATCGTGACCGAGGAGGACGTGCTCGTCGCGCCGGAATGATCGCGGCTGACGGCCGGTTGGACGTACCGGCGCCCACTTTCGACCGCACCGACTGGAGCAGATAGTCATGGCAATCGAGGTCCGTATCCCGACCATCCTGCGCAGCTACACCGGCGGCGCGAAGTCGGTCGAGGGCTCGGGTTCGACGATCGACGAGCTGATCGCTGACCTTGACGGTCGCTACGACGGGCTGCGCGAGCGGCTGGTAGACGACGCCGGTCTGCGCCGCTTCATCAACGTGTACCTGAACGACGAGGACGTCCGGTTCATCGGCGGGCTGGCGGCGCCGCTCGCCGACGGCGACACCGTCACGGTGCTCCCGGCGGTGGCCGGGGGCGCTCACTAGCCGAGACCCGATCAGTCGCATGCGGTACGACAACCTGCTTGAGTCCGTCGGGCGGACACCACTGGTCGGGCTGCCCAGGCTGTCGCCGAGTCCGGCGGTCCGGCTATGGGCCAAGCTCGAGGACCGCAACCCGACCGGCTCGATCAAAGACAGGATCGCGGCATCCATGGTCGCGGCGGCCGAGAAGGACGGCCTGCTGCGCCCCGGCTCGACGATCCTGGAGCCCACATCGGGCAACACCGGCATCAGCCTGGCCATGGTCGCCAAGCTGCGCGGCTACCGGCTGATCTGCGTGCTGCCGGAGAACACCTCGGCCGAGCGGCGTGCGCTGCTCGAGGCCTTCGGCGCAACGATCGTGTCCTCCCCGGCCGCGGGCGGCTCGAACGAGGCAGTCCGGGTGGCCAAGGGCCTGGCCGCCGAGCACCCTGACTGGGTCATGCTCTACCAGTACGGCAACGAGGCCAACGCGCGCGCCCACTACGAGACGACCGGGCCCGAGCTGCTAGCCGACCTGCCGACGATCACCCACTTTGTTGCGGGCCTCGGCACTTCGGGGACGCTCATGGGCACCGGTCGCTTCCTCCGCGAGCAGGTTCCGGGTGTGCAGATCGTTGCGGCCGAGCCCCGCTACGGCGAGCTGGTCTACGGACTGCGGAACCTGTCCGAGGGGTTCGTCCCCGAGCTCTACGACGAGTCTGTGCTGACCTCCCGGTTCTCGGTGTCGTCCGCCGACGCGCTGCGCCGGACCAGGGAACTGCTGGATGCTGAGGGCATGTTCGCCGGCATCTCCTCCGGGTGCGTCCTGCATGCAGCGCTCGGGCTGGCGGCCAAGGCGCAGGCCGCGGGGGAGCGTGCCGAGATCGCGCTCGTGATCGCCGACGGCGGCTGGAAGTACCTGTCGACCGGCGCCTACGGCGGCACCCTCGAGGAGGCCGAGGCACGGCTGGAAGGCCAGCTCTGGGCCTGAGCGGCCGTCGGCCGGACGCCAAGATCGCAGCTTCGCGACCCCCCGCAGGAAGGATGCACCAGGCCGGATGACGACATTTGACGACGCGACGGCGGTTATCAAGCGGGCCGAAGGACGGTACGAGGCGCAGGCGGACCCGCGGTTCGCGATGGTGGTCGCGGCGAGCAGCACCGCTCCGCCCGCCATCAACGGCGGTGTGCTCATGGCCACGGTGCTGCGCGCCGTGCTGGACGCGGCGCCTAACCCGCACCCGGTGGCCACCAGCGCGAACTTCCTCCGGGTCCCGCGGCTCGGTGCCGCGGAGGTGCAGGTCAGCTGGCTGAAGATGGGCAGGACCGCGTCCACCGCACGGGCCACGCTGGTGCAGGACGACGCGCCGGTGGTGGACATGACCGTCACGACGGGAACGGTGCCGGGCGGGTCGGTCACCGCTCGGATCGGCCAGGCCGATGAGGCCGACGGGAGCAGCGGCGAGTCGCTGGACTGGACCGGGGAGCCGCCGGCGTTCCCGGCCATGGCCGACTGCATCGACCTCGGTCGGTGGGCCGGCACCGAGGGCGTGAACGGTGTCGCGGGCTTCGCGGCCCACGTGGAGGTGCTCCTCGACCCGGCAGTCACCGGGTGGCGCGGCGGCGAACCGTCGGGGATTCCGGAGATGCGCGGTTACTTCACCCTGCGCGAGCCCCGCGATCCCGACGCGCTGCTGCTGGCTCTCGCCGTCGACGTGCTGCCGCCGGTGGTGTTTGGCCTCGGCGCGACCGGCTGGGCGCCGACGGTAGAGCTGACCTGGCATATGCGGGCCGTGCCCCAGCCGGGACCGCTGCGGGTCGCGACCCGCTGCCGTCACGTCAGCGGCGGCTGGTTTGACGAGGAAGCGGAGGTCTGGGATGCCGCTGGGCGGCTGGTCGCGCAGAGCAGGCAGCTCGCCAGGGTCGGCCGGGGTCGGCTGCGGCCGCGGGCCTCGGCAGACCGACTCGCGGCCGCCGCCGAAGGGTCATGAGAGTGACAACCACGCCCGCCTAGGGGGATGGTTGTGATAGCTGCGCCCTTCCGCGCTAGGACTCTCGGGCTAGGGGACGCTCTTGATCTTCCAGACGAAGACCGAGCCGAGGATGGCGACCACGGCGGTCGCGGCAAACAGCGTCGGGTAGCCGCCCAGCGTCACCAGTGGCCCGGCGATGCCCGCGCCGATGGCAGCCGGACCGACCAGCGCGATGTTGATGATGCCGAGGTCCTTGGCCCGGTCCCGGGCGGCGGGCAGCACCTGGGTGATGAGCGCCTGGTCGACCGCCAGGTATGCCCCGAACCCGCCGCCGAACAGGACCGCTGCGACCAGCGAGGCGTCCCAGGTCTCCACGACGGTGAGCAGCACCGCGGCGAGCGCGATGAACAGGCCGGCCACCGTGACGATCATGCGGCGCTTGCCTCTCCGATCGGAGATGACGCCGCCGACCACGGCGGTCACCACAACGCAGACGGTGTAGATGACGATGAGGATCAGCAGTCCGGTAGCGGCCGGGATGTGCTCGTGGGCATACAACTTCACCTTGTCCCGGAGGAAGTACAGGAGGTACAGCGTGCCCATCGCGATGGCCAGCGACATCAGGAACCGGGTGAGCCAGGCCCAGGCGAAGTCCGGGTACCGCCGCGGGCTGATCCAGTAGGCGCCGGCCAGCCGCTTCCAGGAGAACGGCTCGCGATGCTGCGGCTCGAGCGGGTAATCCGGGGTGCCGAAGACGAAGGGGAGCACCAGCACGAACAGCAGCACAGCCAGCAGTTCATAACTGCTGGCGACGTGGCTGGCCAGCACGAGCACCGCGAGGATCGTGCCCAGGACGAGACCGAGCGCCTGCGGCATGCCCACCCAGCCGGCCACGGTCGCGCGCTGCCGCACCGGGACGTGATCGGGCACCGCGGCGCTCAGGCTGGCGTACTCGCCGTTCTGGAACGCGCTGAACAGGACCCAGCAGACGGCGACGCCTGCCACGGTCTGCTGATGCGCGAGAAAGGCCAGGCTGATCGCACCGAGCAGCGCCATCGCGAGCGTCCACCGGTGCCGGCGGCCGCGCAGCCCGCCGAAGCCGTACGCACGCGTGGTCCGGTCGGACAGTGCCCCGGCGATGGGCGTGGCCAGCACGGATGCGACCGCGCCCACAGCGGACACGATGGCGAGAGCCTGGATCTTGTGCTGAGCATCGATGTCCTGGAGCTGGATCGGCAGGATCACCTGGATCGGGGTCAGCGATGCCATCCACATGCCCAGGCTGGCGAGTCCGAGCCCGGTGATCCAACCCGCCTTCACGTGCACCGACGGCTCGGCCATCGCGAGCGGAACCGAGCGCTCCTGCTCGGTGGACTGCTCTGCCATGACTCCTCCGCCAGCCGGCGGGCTGGCGGCCGCCGCTACCGCAGGCTCCTCATCTCGGGCCCTGTCGCTTTGGGGATGATAGTGGCAGTGCCGGGACGCCTGGTCCGTTTCCGCTGCCGGGTGGCCGCGACCGCCCGGCTATCCTCGGACGGTGTGACGATGGCGCGCCGCTGGCCGGCGCTGACTTCCCGGGTCGTGGCGTGCGGGTAACGATCGTGGGCTGGGCGGGCAGCTTCCCCTCCCCGGACAGCCCGGCCTCCTGCTATCTCGTCGAGGCCGACGGGTTCCGCATGGTGCTCGACCTCGGGAACGGGGCCCTCGGTGCCCTGCAGCAGCACACTGCGCTGACGGATGTCGACGCGGTCTGCATCAGCCATCTGCACGCTGATCACTGCATCGACATGCTGAGCTACTCGGTGTTCCAGAACTATCACCCGGGCGGCCAGCGGCCACGCATCCCCGTGTACGGCCCGGCCGGCACCACTGACCGGCTCGGGCAGGCCCTCGGCTTCCACAGCATGGGTATTGAGCAGGCATTCGACGTCACAACGCTGACGCCGGGCACGATCGAGGTCGGGCCGCTGACGATCACGACGGGCCGGATGCGGCATCCGGTGGAGACATTCGGGTTCCGGATCGAGCACGGTGGCCAGGTGCTGGCCTATTCCGCCGACACCGGCCCCTGCGACCAGCTTGTCACCCTCGCCCACGGCGCCGACGTGCTGCTTGCCGAGGCGTCCTTCACCGACGGGCCGGACTTGCCGCCCGACCTGCATCTGACCGCGCGTGAGGCCGCTGAGCACGCCGCGGCCGCGGGCGTGGGCGAACTGGTGCTCACCCACCTCGTGGCGTGGAATGACCCGGCGGTCAGCCTCGAGCAGGCCGCAGCCTGCTACGACGGCCCGGTGCGGCTCGCCAGTTCCGGGCAGGTGCTGCTGGGCGAGGCTCGCCTCGGCCACGACCCTGGCTGGTCCGACGACGCATAGACTGCACTCCCATGCGCGTGCTCGTCACCGGCGGCGCCGGGTTCATCGGATCTCATCTAGTCGATGCCCTGGTCGCCCGCGGGGACGAGGTTGCGATCGTCGACGACATGTCGGCGGGCCGACCGGACCGGGTGTCCGCGCAGGCGGCGGTGCACAAGCTCACCGTCACCGAGGCGGGCGCTCTGACCGCGGTGACCGCAGAGTTCGGACCCGAGATCATCTGCCACCTTGCCGCGCGGATCGACGTCCGGGCATCGGTCGCCAATCCGGTCGACGACGCGCAGATTAACGTCATCGGCACGGTGAACGTGCTAGAGGCGGCCCGAGCCGTGGGCGCGCGGGTGCTGTTCGGCTCGACCGGTGCCGTCATTTACGGCCGGGACGCGCCGATCCCCTCGCTGGAAGACGTGCTGCCGCTGCCGGAGTCGCCGTACGGCGTCGCGAAGAACTGCGCGGAGCAGTACGTGCAGCTCTACAACCGGCTGCACGGCACGCGGCACGCGGTGCTGCGGTTCGCCAACGTCTACGGGCCGCGTCAGGATCCGGTCGGCCAGGTCGGGGTAGTAGCGATCTTCTGCGCCCGGGCGCTGGCCGCGCAGCGCCCGGTCGTCTACGGTGATGGGCTGCAGACCAGGGACTTTGTCTACGTCGGCGACGCGGTGAACGCCTATCTCGCGGCTGCGGACCGGGGCCGCCCCGGCACGTGGAACATCGGCACCGGCGTGGAGGTCAGCATCCTTGAACTTGCCGGGATCATCGGCGCGGTCGCCGGGCACCCGGTCGACCCGGTGTTCGCTGCGCCCAGGCCCGGCGAGCTGCGCCGTGGCGCACTGGCGTCCGAGCGGGCGCGCCGCGACCTCGGCTGGGTCCCGACCATCTCGCTGGCGGACGGGGTCAACCGGGTCTACCGGTGGATCGAGGCGGGCGCACCCGAGCGGGCCGCCTGGTAGCACCGTCCCTGCCAACCAGCACGCACCCGCAACCAATAGGCTGGCCGCCATGGCGCGACCCGACGGGCGGCAGCCCGACCAGCTGAGGGAGATCAGGATCAGCCGCGGCTGGCTGGCACATGCCGAGGGATCGGTGCTAGTCGAGTTCGGCGCGACCCGGGTGCTGTGCGCGGCCAGCGTGCAGGAAGAGCTACCGCGCTGGCGCCGTGGCAGCGGTCAGGGCTGGGTGACCGCTGAGTACGCGATGCTGCCGCGCTCGACCAACACGCGCAGTGACCGCGAGTCGGTCCGGGGCAAGATCGGCGGCCGGACCCACGAGATCTCCCGGCTCGTCGGCCGGTCACTGCGCGCCTGCGTCGACTCCAAGGCGCTCGGCGAGAATACGATCATCATCGACTGCGACGTCCTGCAGGCCGACGGTGGTACCCGGACCGCGGCCATCACTGGCGGCTACGTGGCCCTGGCCGACGCCGTGGGCTGGCTCAAGGGCCGCAAGCGCACGAGAGGCGAGCCGCTGGCGGGCTCCGTCGCGGCGGTCAGCGTCGGCATCGTCGACGGCCAGCCGCGGCTCGATCTGTGCTACGAGGAAGACGTGGCGGCCGAGACGGACATGAATGTCGTGTGCACCGGTGACGGCAGCTTCGTCGAGGTGCAGGGCACGGCGGAGCAGGGGTCTTTCGGCCGCGAGCTGCTCGACGAGCTGCTGAACCTGGCCGTGGCCGGCTGCGCCGAGCTGACCAAGCTCCAGCAGGCCGCACTTGAGCTGCCGGCGCCGGGCGCATGACCGGTGCGGCAGCCCATCCGGTTGCCCGGCTAGTCCTCGCCACCGCGAATCCTGGCAAGCTGGCCGAGCTGGCCAGGATCCTCGCCGACGATCACGCCGACGTGGCACTGGCCAGCCGGGCCGAGTTTGCTGGCGCGCCGGAGGTGGCCGAGACCGGCGCAACGTTCGCCGAGAACGCGCTGCTGAAGGCCCGCGCGATGACCGAGTTCACCGGGCTGCCTGCGGTCGCCGACGACTCCGGTCTGTGCGTCGACGCGCTCGGCGGGATGCCCGGCGTGCTGTCTGCTCGCTGGTCGGGCCGGCACGGTGACGACGAGGCGAACCTGCGGCTGGTGCTTGCGCAGGTCGCCGACGTGCCCGACGAGCGACGCGGGGCGCAGTTCGTCTGCGCCGCGGCGCTCGTCCTGCCCGCCGGCGGTGAGCACGTCACCGAGGGAGTGGTCACCGGCAGGCTGATCCGCCAGCCGCGCGGCCAGCACGGCTTCGGATACGACCCCATCTTCGTTGCGGACGGCTACGACATCACGACGGCCGAGATGGCTCCCGCGGCCAAGGACAAGATCAGTCACCGCGGCCGTGCGTTGCGGGCACTAGCCCCTGTTATCCGGCGTTCCCTTCGATAATCTCGGCATTCGGAACGCGTGCAGAAAGGGAACGGCGATGACCGATAGGCGGCTGGCGCAAGGCGACGCGGCGCCCGATTTCACCCTGCCCGACGCCGACGGCAACGAGGTGAGCCTGTCGTCGCTGCGCGGGCGGCGGGTCATCGTGTACTTCTACCCGGCGGCGATGACGCCGGGCTGCACTAAGCAGGCCTGCGACTTCCGGGACAGCCTGTCCAGCCTGGCCGCCGCGGGGTTCGCGGTGCTCGGGATCTCGCCGGACGCGCCGCCGAAGCTGGCGAAGTTCCGCGACCGGGACGGGCTGACCTTCCCGCTGCTGAGCGACCCGGGGCACACGGTGCTGACGGCGTACGGCGCGTGGGGCGAGAAGATGATGTACGGGAAGAAGTCGGTTGGCGTCATCAGGTCGACATTCGTGATCGGTCCCGACGGCACGATCGAGCGGGCACAGTACGGGGTGAAGGCGACCGGCCACGTCGCCCGGCTCCGGCAGGATCTCGGCGTGTAGCGCCGTCGCCCGCGGGGCCGTAGCCCAACGGCAGGAGGCACAGGATTTAGGTTCCTGGCAGTGTGGGTTCGAATCCCACCGGCCCCACCAATTTGGTCATTGCACGAACCCCGCTCCACCTTCTGCGGCATGCGGCGGTGTCGACGCTTCTTGCCGCAGGATGCGGGGGACCGCCAGCGTTCAGATGCGGCGACGCATTCGGGTCCTGGGTCGTTGGCCCATAATGACCTTCCCGATCTCAACGAGCCGCGCCACGGCCGACCTGACCAGGTCCGCGGTGTGTGCGGACCTGTGGTGCTGTCATCATTCATGCCCTGCATGGCGGCATCGCAGTGATCAGCTCCTCGATCCGCAGCAGGCGGATTGTGGTCGGCCGTTCGCCCGCAGACGGCTCATAACCAGAGCTAGAGCATATGGACCCGCACGCTCCCGATGATAGTGCTTGTGGAGTCAAGGAAACGTACAAAAGGTACTCCTTAGGCCTTGATCGTCAGCTGGTCGGTCGAGCCATGGCAGCGAAACGGAATCCGAAGCTGGTCTCTGATGGACTAGAACCGCCCTGTCGCTCCATAGGGGATAACCCAGACGGAGCATGCCTAGCATTGGTGTGTCTTAAATGTTACACTAGGCTAATGAGGCCTAGGACAGCCGCTGAGGAGCACCTTGACCGACAGCTCTCGGATCCGTCGTATGCGGCGGCGTATCAACGCGCGGCGCGGCGCATCGCCATGTTCGATGACGTCGTTCGGTCGCTGGAGGCTCGTCGGCAAGAACTGGGGATGACGAAGGCGGAGCTCGCACGCCGTGCGGACATGCCTCCGGCTGTGATCCGACGCTTGTTCTCGCAGCAGCACAAGAATCCGACCCTGACGTCCCTTGCGGCGATAGCCGACGCGCTCGAGCTGACGATCTGCGTGGCGCCGGGCGGGTCATTGCCGCGACTGTCGATATCTACGGAAAACGGCGCTCACAGTCCGGAAGCCTCTATCTCAGCACCGTCCCGTGCTTACGGAACTCGGCGGCGTACTGCCTGATACGAGCGTAGTCACGTGGCTGAGCCGCGGAACGGGCTGGCTTGGTCAGGCCGCCGAGGCAGATGATGCTCGGCCCGCCGAGCCGTTCTGAGGTCCGTACCAGAAGGCAGAACAGGCGGTGGTTGGCGCCTGGCGAGGTAACGCGCACTTCGTAGATCCCGGACATGTCGCCGTGCATAGCCTCCCACTTCCCGCCGCCCGAGAAGGCCGGCGGCGGAGCTTTCGCAACTGCATTGAGGATCGCATGGAACTCGGCGGCGGCCTTCCCAGGCAGCGACGCGAAGTATTCGATGGCCGGGACGGGAGCGGAGGCGTCCTCGTCGGAATGACGCTGGAAGAAGTAAATCAGCCACGGCTCATGCATGGCCCCAGTTGGCGGCATCAGGAGTCCCCCTGCCCGTGAACTTCGGCCGAGCCAGCCGGGTCGATGGCGAGGCTGGCGACGAATGCCGCAATCCGCTGCGCCTCAGTGCGGCTAAGGTCTCGTGGCAGTGAGAGATATGCCATCACTCCGGCCCGGAGCGGGAACGGGTATTGCACGAGGTCGCCCGATGCGGCACGGCTCGCGCCGGTTGACGTGATGTCCGGTCGACTCGCTGGTCCTGAGCGATCCGGCGTCGTGTTGCGGGCGACCTTGGCTTTGTCCGATACCTTCGCGCGCGGTGTGCCTGGGTGCGCCGCACGGAACGTGGCCGGGTCGTCGAGGTACTTTAGGTAGTGAGTGACAGCCGCGCTGAGGCGGTTACCGTATGTGCGCAGACTGGTCGGGTTGTAGCGGCTGGCTCGCAGCCTGGTAAAGCGATCCATCTGCCGTGAGACATCGATTTCCCGGATGCTGGTATCGGTCCACGCTTCGCCGTCGATCTCGAGAACACGCGTCACCGCGGTCTTGTAAGCAGCGGCCGTGTTCGCGCTGAGTTCGCCCGTCCGCGCCGCCCAGTCCAGAAACGCGATCAGTCCGTCGGCAGTGCCGCTCATCTGGCGGTCGAGTTCGCCGCCAGCCGGCATGTCTGTGGTCGCCATACCAATATGATAACACGAGGATGTCCGTGCAATACCCATTGCTGTACATACGTGAACGGATGCGGTTGGCGTTGACAGCCGAGGCCTGGCGACGATTCCCACCGATGCGCTGCGGGCTGAGATGGTCAGCCGCTGCCCGTGGCGCTTCGAGCTCGACATGTACGAAAGCGGCATCGGCGCGGTGCTGCCCGACGGAATGCGCACGCCCGCGCTGCAGCCCGCTGGCGACGACCACATCGCGCTGTGGTGGGAGTTCATCAGCCAGCGACCCGGCCCGTGGCAGCTGGCTGACTACCGGCGGGCGGCCTACTTGCCCGGACGGCTCGCGGCCAGGCGGCGGGCCGGCGCGGCAGTCATAACTCGCTTCCCGCGATCGCTCGCGACCCCACCGCTGGCCAGCCTTGCGGTACTACGCAGACCCGGGTCCTGCACGGTGTGCTGCCCGCGCATGCGGAGGGCTCGGTGTTGCGTCACCCGCTGCTGGCGAACGCGCTGCACGACGCAGCCGACCCCGGCCTGCCTGCCGCGATGCTGGACCTGGCCGCCCGGCTGCCGCAAATCCGTGACGTGCTCGACGGGCTACCGCAGACGCACGCACACGGCGACGCGAGCCCGCACTACCTGCTGCTTCCCGCGGGCGAGCCCGGCACCGTCGTGGTCATCGACTGGGGTTCGGAACCCTGCTGCCTATTGGCTTCGATCTCGGCCAGCAACTCGTCGGCCTTGCGGTCACCGGACAGACCGACGCCGCCGACCTCGCGCCCATCGACGCCGTCATCGTGCCAAGCTATCTTGAGGGACTAGCCGCCGAAGGCTACGATGCCCGGCTGGGCGATGTGCGGGCAGGCTACCTCGGCGGCATGGCGGCACCATCGGCACTCGTCGCGCTGTCGTTCGAGCTGCTCGGCAGCCCGCTCGTGACTTGGGATGTGCATGCGCAGATCGTGCAGCGCGTCCGGCTGCCCGCGTCCTTGTCGACAGGGCAGCGGAGATCCGCTAGGCCCGCTGACATGCTCGGCACGGGATCGTTGACGGCTGGCACGAGCCTCGTTAGCGTTCGCTAGAACGTGTTTCAATGCTGCTGGCGAGCGGGCGGGCGGGCGACCAGCGCTGGCAGCCAGGCGGCCAGCGGTGGCGTACCGGCCCGGGGTCGGCTGCGGGCTGCGGCAGGCAGTAAGGAGGCCGCCGATGACGGCGCCTGCGGAAGACCAGTCGCACACCGAGAAGCGCAAAATGACCGTCAGCCAGCGGAGCATTCCCGCCCTGACCGCTGCGCTGCAGCAGTGGCTGACTGGACAGCCACAATTGCCCGGCAACCCGACCGTGACGGGTGTCCGCGCGCCGGACAGCAACGGGCTGTCCAGCACGTCCGTGCTCTTCGAGGTGACCGTGGCTGGCCCGGGCGGCGCGAGCACAGCGTCCTACGTAGCCCGGATGGCGCCAGAGGACAGCGCGCTGCCGGTGTTTCCCCGCTACGACCTGCCCGCCCAGTACGAGCTGATCAGCCGGATAGCGGCCGGCTGCACGATTCCGCTGCCGCAGCTCCGCTGGAACGTGCCCGATGGCGGTCCGCTGGGGACGCCGTTCTTTGTCATGGACCGTGTCGACGGCCGGATACCGCTCGACAACCCGCCGTACGTCTTCGCCGGCTGGCTGCTGGAAGCGAAGCCCGAGGAGCGCGGGAGGCTCCAGCGGGCTAGCGTGCAGATCCTCGCGACGCTGCACGCCATGCCCGTAGACAGGGCGGTTCCCCGTGCGCTGCGACTCCCGGCCGGGCAGGACTCGCTGCGCCATCACGTCGAACAGCAGCGTGCCTACTACCGATGGGCGCTGGCCGACGACGGCGTCCGGGTGCCGATCATCGAGCGGAGCCTGGACTGGCTCGAGCAGCACTGGCCAAGCGACCGCGCGGCTGACGTTCTCTGCTGGGGTGACGCGCGCATCGGGAACATCATCTATCAGGGTTTCGAGCCGGTCGCGGTACTCGACTGGGAGATGGCCGCGCTCGCGCCGCCGGAGCTTGACGTCGGGTGGTTCATCTTCATGCACCGGTTCTTCCAGGACATAGCGGAGTTCTTCAGCGTCGAGGGACTCCCTGATTTCCTGCGGCGGTCGGAGGTCGAGCGCTGCTACACCGAACTCACGGGCCGGCAGCTGCGCGACATGGATTTCTACCTCACCTATGCCGCGCTGCGGCACGCGATCATCATGGCCAGGATCAGGCGCCGCATGATTCACTTCGGCGAGGACGAGGTACCGGCCGACGCTGACGACTACGTGATGCACCGAGCGAGCCTCGAGCAGTTGCTCGCAGGCACCTACCGATGGGACTGACGCGAGTGCCGATTCCGCTGGACGAGTACCCGATCCACCAGTCGCCGCTGCCGATGGACCGCGTGGTGACCAGTGACCGCAACTTCTACGACCGGTGTTACCTCAACGCGCACGACCGCACGGGCGACGTCTTTCTGGTCACGGGCCTCGGGGTTTATCCGAACCTCGGCGTGATAGACGCGTACGCGACCGCGCGGTGCGGTGACCGCCAGTGGACGGTCCGGTTTTCCGATGCCCTCAGTCAGCGCAGCCTGGAGCAGCGCGTTGGCGGCTACGAGATCGACGTCATCGAGCCGCTGCAGCACCTACAGCTGCGCTGCGCGGCTCCTGATGGCGCGCTCGAGTTAGACCTTCGCTGGACGGCGTCGTTCCCGGCGATGCAGGAGGAGCCGCATCTGCTACTCGCCGCCAGCCGGCCCATCCTCGACGCCTCACGATTCTCGCAGGTCGGCAGCTGGAGCGGGCGGCTGCGGGTCGGCGAGCGGGAGTTCACTGTTTCCGATGACCAGTGGGTCGGCATCCGGGACAGGTCCTGGGGTATCCGGCCAGTTGGCGAGCCCGAACCACCCGGCCGGGCAGCTGCCGAGGGCATGCCGGGCTTCTGGTGGCTGTACATGCCGCTGCGCTTCGAGTCCTGCGCGGTCATCGTGATCCTGCAGGAAAACCCGGACGGCTACCGGACGCTGAACGACGCCCGGCGCGTCTTCGCGGACGGCCGCGTCGAGCAGCTCGGCTGGCCGCGCGCGGATATCCGCTACCGGTCGGGCACCCGGCACCCGGAGTCAGCCAGGCTCCACCTGACCGACCCGGCGGGCACGCCCTTGACCATCGACGTGCAGACGCTTACCTCAGTCCCGCTGCACGTCGGCGCTGGCTATAGCGGTGACCCCGACTGGTCACACGGCCGGTGGATGGGACCGGGCTGGACCAGCTCCGCCGTCTACGACCTCACCGACCCGGCCGTGGCCGGGCGGATACCGTTCGGCGTGATCGACCACGTCGCCCGGGCCTCGCTGGACGGCGAGGAGGGCTGGGGGATGCTCGAGCACGCAACCATAGGACGACACGACCCGACCGGATTCGCCGACTGGTCGTCCGTCAGCAGCTAACGACGAGCACCGGAACGGTGAGGATGGTCAGCGGGATGCCTCGAGTGCTGCTGACCGGATCGTCGGGAGGAGTCGGTCGCGTGGCGGGACCGGCTCTGACGGCGGCCGGCTGGCTCGTGCGGCCGTTCGACCTCGCCGACGGCCAGGACCTTCGCGACCCGCGAGCGGTCTTCGACGCGATGGCGGGCTGCGACGCCGTGGTCCATGCGGGCGCACTCGCTCATGACAGCGCCGGACCGCCGATCGACATCGTCGCCACGAACGTGCTGGGCACCTGGCACGTTTTGGTCGCCGCCGAGGCGCACGCGGTATCGCGGGTGGTGTACTTCTCGTCGGCTCAGGTGTTCGGCTTCGCCGAGGGCGAGGGGACTCCGGCCTACCTTCCGATCGACGATGACCACCCGGTCAGTGCTTCGCGCCCGTATGGCATGTCCAAGCGACTCGCCGAGGAGATGTGCCGCGCCTGGACCACGCGCACCGGCATACCAACCATCGCGCTGCGGCCGGTGCTCATCCTGACCGACGAAGGCCTCGCGTCGTGGCCTCCGGAGACTGCGGAGCTCCACGCGTTCGTGCACGTCGACGACGTAGCCACGGCTACCGTCCGGGCGCTGACGGCGGACCTCGACGGACATCACCGGCTGACGCTCTGCGGGCCTGGATCGTTTGACACCACGGTTGCCGAGACCACTCTCGGCTGGACGGCAACACGCACGTGGCCGGCGGCCGGCTAGGCCGGGAAAGCTCGCGTACGCTGCGCAGCATGCCGGACGCGATCTTTGCGAACCCGCGGCTCGCAGCCATCTATGACGCGCTCGACCCGGACCGCGGCGATCTCGACGTCTACGCGGCGATGGCAGCCGAGTTCGGGGTGCGCAGCGTGCTGGACGTTGGCTGCGGCACCGGCACGTTCGCGTGCTTGCTGGCGGGCCGCGGGCTGGAGGTTACCGGCGTCGATCCGGCGGATGCGTCACTGGCGGTAGCGAGGGCGAAGCCGGGTGCCGATGCGGTGCGCTGGCTGCACGGCGACGCCACGAGCCTGCCGCCGCTGCAGGTGGACCTGGCCGTCATGACTGGCAACGTGGCGCAGGTGTTCACCTCCGATGACGAATGGGCGGACACGCTGCGCGGCGTGCGCGCGGCGCTGCGGCCCGGCGGGCGGTTGGTGTTCGAGACGCGCGACCCGGCGCGGCAAGCGTGGCTGGGCTGGACTCCCGAGCAGACGCTTGCCCGCAGGGAGATCCCTGGCGCCGGAATGGTCCGGTCGTGGCACGAGCTGACCGAGGTCAGCGGGGAGCTGGTCTCGTTCCGGTCGGTCGTCATGTTCGAGGCCGACGACACGCGGCTGACGTCGACGTCGACGTTGCGGTTCCGGAGCCGCGACGAAATCGCCGGCTCGCTGGCGGACCTGGGGTACCACCTCGACGAAGTCCGCGACGCCCCGGACCGGACGGGCCTGGAGTTCGTGTTCATCGCCCGCTGTCCGCCGTGACCGGGCTGCCGTGTGCCGAATCCCCAGAGCGCTGCTGCGTGCGCGCGGGTGCCCTGGTCCGGATCACCGGACCAGGGCACCCAGCCGGGCCCCCGCCGGGTCAGGGCACGGTGTAGGCAACGATTTGCGCCTTGCCGCCGCCGCCCGCGGCGCCTCCCACCAGACCCCCGGTCACCGGGCCGCCCGCGGACACGATCACGGTGTTGCCCGCGATCACGAGAGGCGCATTTGTCGACGTCGGCAGCTGATGGCGGTAGACGATCGCGCCGGTCGTCCGGTTCAGGGCGATCAGCTCGCCGCCGTAGAGGGTGCTGAAGACGAGGTCGTTGGAGACAGTGGCGGCGCCGAGCGCCATCTCCGGCAGCTTGGTGTCCCACTCCACCGCGCCGGTGGCGAGGTTCAGCGCCTCGATCTGGCCGGTGGGAGTGCTAGGCGCCGCGCCGCCGAGGATCTGGGTGAGCTTCGTGTAGGTGATGGGCTCGTCCACAGTGGACACGTACACGGTGTCGTCGGCCACCGCCGGGTTGCTGAGCACTCCGCCGAGCGCTCCGGGCTCGATCGTGACCGGCGCCGTGAGGTGCAGCTTGTGCTCCAGCGCCAGGACCCCGTCGTTGTCGTGGCCGTTGTGCACGCCGACCGGCGTCTTCCACTCGAGGGCCCCGGTCTGCGCGTCGATGGCATAGACGTAGCCCGCCTTGCCGGAGGCGATGAGCACGGAGGTTCCGTTGATGGTCGTCGCGATCGGCGACGTCTGCAGGTCGTGGTCCTGGAAGTCGTTGGGCGCCGCCTGGTAGTACCAGCGCAGCTTGCCGGTCGCCGCGTCGAGGTTCACGTCGCTGTCGGCGTAGAGCAGCTGCGCCGGGTGCGCGATTGCGGCCGCGGGCGACTCGTACGGATTGCCGATGCCGAACGTCACCGATCCGTCGCTACCGACCAGCGGCGGCTCCCAGGCGCCGCCGGCGCCCACCTGGCGTACCGCGGTGTCGGATCCGAGCATCGTGTTGAACTTCCAGATCAGCTTGCCGGTCGCGGCGTCCAGGGCCAGCAGGATCCCGCCGCCCGGTCCGTTGCCGAGCGAGCTGGCCAGGTAGACCCGTCCGCCGACGGCCTGGGGCTGGATAGAGAACGCGCCCTGGCCGCTGGTCAGCAGATTCCGGTCCACCCAGACCGGCTTGCCGGTCGCCGCGCTGAGCGCGAAGGCCGTGTGCGGCGAGTCTCCGTACACCCGTCCGTCCGTGACCGCGACGCCGTCTGGCCCCGGCCCGCCGAGCTCGGCGGCGTTGACCTGATACTCCCACCGCAGCTTGCCAGTGCCGAGATCGAGCGCGTACACGTTCGCCTGCATGTCCTGGATGTAGGCGACGCCGTTCACCACGACCGGCGACATGGCCAGCGCGCCCACACCGCCGTCCGGCTTGCTCGTGATCCGGAACGTCCAGGCCTGCTGCAGCTGCGAGACGTTGGCCGACGAGATCACCGAGCCTGGTGCCTGCCGGGTGTTGGCGAGGTCGGCGTTCGGGTACGGCCACGAGCCGGCCGGCGGCGTGGCCTTGGGGTTAGTGGTCGTGGCGGACTGCGTGTGCGTCACCGTCGGCTTGCTAGCGGAACTGCAGGCTGCGGCGAGCAGGGCCGCCAGGACTGCGAGCAGGCTCAGCCCGATGCGGGTGTGCCCGGTGCGACTCGAGGTCGGCATGGCACCTCTCCCTTGGCTCGAAAAACTGATATCAGAATGATAGGCCGATGACATCAGATCAGTCAACCGCCCCCGGCAAGGCACTTGCACTGAGCGAGCCAGCCGACGGTAACAGGTAGACGAGCGGCGCGGCAGATTCTGGCCGGCTTGACATTTGTCATCGGGAACCGTTGAGGCGCGGCACTACCCGGCAGGGCCCGCGCGGCGCGACCCTCGGATCATGACAACTACTCCCGCCGTTGGCCCAGGCGTCGTGCTGTCCCGGCTCACCAAGTCCTACGGGGCAGTGCGCGCTGTCCGGACCCTCGACCTGGCGATCGCGCCCGGCGAGACGGTCGCCCTGCTCGGCCCGAACGGTGCCGGCAAGACCACGACCATCGACATGATGGTCGGCCTGACCAAGCCCGATAAGGGAACGGTGTCGATCTTCGGCTCGCCGCCTGCGGCGGCACGGAAGGCTGGCTGGGTCGGGGCCATGCTGCAGACCGGCGCGCCGCTCGACCATCTCCGGGTGCGGGAGATCGTCGCGCTGATGGCGTCGTACTATCCGCACCCGCTGCCCGTCACAGACGTGCTCCAGCTGACCGGAGCCGCCGACTTCGCCGGGCAGTGGACTACGAAGCTGTCGAGTGGCCAGGCCCAGCGCGTCAGATTCGCCGCCGCGCTCGTCGGCAACCCGGACCTGCTGTTGCTGGACGAGCCGACCGCGGCCATCGACGTGGCGGGCAGGCGCGATTTCTGGCGCGCGATGCGCAGGGTGGCCGAGCAGGGCAAGACCGTCATCTTCGCTACGCACTACCTCGAGGAAGCCGACGCCTACGCCGACCGCATCGTGCTGCTCGCGCATGGCCAGATCGTCGCCGACGGCCCGGCGACCGAGATCAAGGCGCAGGCGGGGTCGCGGACGATCCGTGCGACCCTGCCGGGCGTGGACGTCGGCGCGCTTACTGCGCTACCGGGCGTGCGCAGCGCGCAGCGCCGTGGGGACGCGGTGGTGCTGTCGTGCTCGGACGCGGACGTGGCGCTGGCGGCGATGCTCCGCAGCTTCCCCGCCGCCAAGGACATCGAGGTCACCGGCGGGACCCTCGAAGACGCATTCCTGGAGCTCACCGTGAGCGAACCAGGCACCCCAGCGGACCGGACGGAGGCCATCCGATGAGCGGCGCTACGCACGTGCGCTACGAGATCCTGCGCACCCTGCGCAACCCCATCCTCTACGGCGTCACGCTCGGGCTGCCGCTGGTGCTGTTCTACGGAGTCGCCTCCGGACAGCGCCACGTCACCCACGACGGCACCAGCTTCGCGCTGTATTTCATGACCGCCATGGCCGTCTACGGCGCGATGTTCGCGGTGACGGCACCCGGAGCTCGCATTGCCAGGGACCGCGCCGGGGGCTGGACCCGGCAGATGATGATCACTCCGCTGCGCGCCCGTACCGAGGTGGGCGCGAAGGTGGTGACCATGTACCTCGTGGCGTTGCCCGCCCTGGCGCTGCTGTTCCTGGCCGGCGCGTCGCTCGGGGTGCGGCTCAGCGCAACGCAGTGGCTGGAGCTGGCCGGACTGCTGCTGGTCGGGGTGGCTCCCCTCGCGGTCCTGGCGCTCATCCTCGGCTATCTGCTGCCCGGCGACGCGCTGGCACCGGCCGTAGGCGGCGTGGTGATCCTGCTTGCGCTCTTCGGCGGGGTATACGGATTCCAGCTCGCTTCGTCGGGCCCGCTGTTCGACGTGATGAAGGGCCTGCCGTCGTACTGGCTCGTGCTGGCCGGGGACGCCACCGTGAACCACGGGAACTGGCCGGCTCAGGCCTGGATCACGATCGCGATCTGGGTCGTGGTGCTCATCCCGGTCGCGGTGCTGGCCTTCCGCCGGTCCGCGCGCAAGGCGTGACCGGTGTTCGGCCAGGTACGCTCGGCTGACGTGGAGACATCCGGACCGCCCGCTACTCCGGCGGAAGCGAGATGGCTCGCCAGCCAGCGCCGGTGGATCGACGGCTGGCGACGCTCTCTGCTGGCGGCCATCCCGCTGGTTTACCTGATCTACGTCGCCGCCTCGGTGGGGCAGAACTCGCGCGGCGGCGGCCAGGTCGTCGGATATGCGATCCTTGCCATCTTCGCCGTGTGCTGGCTGGGCGCGCCGCTGCTTTTCTCGCCAGTCATACCGCTGCGCGGTTTCTGGCCCTACTACGCGGTGCTGGCGGCGCTCTTCGTGGCCGAAGTGCCATTCGCGCGTGCGGCCGGTTTCGTGCTGTGCATATTCCTCACGATCCTGATCGTCGGTCGGCTCGGGGTGAAATCCGCCCCGATCGTCGCCGGGTTCGCCCTTGCGGCGTTGCTGGTTCCGGTTGCTATCCCGTCCTGGCATGTCAGTCTGCGGGCATCGTTCGACGACGTGACACCGATAGGGATTCCGATTGCCGGGCTCGTCATGTTCGCCACGCTTGAGGTCATGCGCGGCAATCAGGCGCTCGCGGCCGCGCGCGCCGAGGTAGCCCGGCTGGCAGCGGAGAACGAGCGCATCCGGATCGCCCGTGACCTGCACGATCTCCTCGGTCACTCGCTGACCACGATCACCGTCAAGGCGGGGCTGGCGCGGCGACTCGGGTTTGGCGACCCGGTCCGGGCTGTCCAGCAGATCGGCGAGGTCGAGGAGCTGTCCCGGCAGGCGCTGGCCGACGTCCGGGCCGCGGTGTCGGGCTACCGGGACGTGACGCTCGCCGGCGAGCTCGCGCGCGGCCGCGAACTGCTGCGAGCTTTGGGCATCGCCGCCGACCTGCCGACCGCGGCGGACGTGGTCGACTCCACCCACTCTGAACTGTTCGGCTGGGCACTGCGGGAAGGGTTCACCAACGTGGTGCGGCACGCTCACGCGACCACGTGCGCTGTCCGGCTATCGGCGAGCGGCGTGGAGATCACCGACGACGGCGTCGGATCGACCGCACCACCCGGCAACGGCCTGAGCGGGCTGCGCGAGCGGGTGACCGCGGTCGGCGGATCCGTCGATGCCGGACCGCTGCAGCCGAGCGGCTGGCGGCTGCGCGTGTCGCTCGCCGGTCATGGCGGCGCCCCGTGACGGTCCGGCTGTTGCTGGCCGACGATCAGGAGCTGATCCGCAGCGCGCTCGCCGTGATGCTCGATCTGGAGGACGACTTCGAGGTTGTGGCGTCGGTTGGCCGCGGCGACGAGGTAGTCGCCGAGGCGCGGGAGCACCGGCCGGACGTCGCGCTGCTCGACATCGAGATGCCCGGCATCGACGGCCTGGCGGCCGCTGGGGTGCTCGCGCAGGAAGTGCCGGGCTGCCGCTCGCTCATCCTGACCACGTTCGGCCGGCCCGGATTCCTGCGCCGGGCGATGGAGTCGGGCGCCTTCGGGTTCGTGGTCAAGGACGCCCCGCCGGAGCGGCTCGCCGACGCCATCCGCCGGGTCGCGGCTGGCGAGCGAGTCGTCGACCCGGCGCTGGCCGCCGCGACGCTAGCCAGCGGTGTCTCTCCGCTCACCGCCAGGGAACGGGATGTGCTGGTGGCCGCGCGGCCGGGCGCGACGGTGGCGGAGATCGCGGAGAAGCTGTTCCTGTCCGAGGGAACCGTGCGCAACTACCTGTCGTCGGCCATCGCCAAGACCGGCACGCGCAACCGCGCCGAAGCCGTCCGGATCGCTGACGACCACGGCTGGCTCTGAGGATCGGGCAGCGCCGCCCGGCTGCATAGGCTAGGAGTCCGCAATCCAGACGTGAGGAGCCGCATGCGCGTGGCCGGGCCGGTGGGCTTCGACCTGGACCTGACGCTGATCAACTCACGACCGGCGATCATGGCGGCGTGGCAGGCGGTGGCCAGCGAACTCGGCGTGCGCATCGACCTTGCCGAGGTCGACCGGCGGATGGGCATCAAGCTCGAGGACGAGGTCGCGTACTGGTTTCCCGAGGCCCGCCAGGCGGACGCTGCGGCCAGCTACCGGCGCCACTACGTGCAGCTCGCGCCCACGCTGACCTTCCCGCTGCCCGGCTCCGCCGAGGCGCTCGGCGCGGTCCGCGCGGCGGGCGAGCGGGCCGTCGTGGTCACGGCGAAGCACCTCGTGTCCGTGTGGCCAAGTCTCGCGGCAGTCGGCCTGCAGCCGGACGAGGTCGTCGCGCACGTGCACGGCCCGGAGAAGGCGGCGGTCCTGGCCCGGCTGAGCGCGGCCGTCTATGTCGGCGACACGCCCGCGGACATGGCGGCCGGCCAGGCCGGCGGGGCGGTTGCGGTCGGCGTCCCGACCGGATCGTTCTCCCCGGCCGAACTGGTCGCGGCGGGAGCACACGTGGTCTTCGGCTCGCTCACCGAGTTCCCGGCGTGGTATGCCGGATTCCGTCATGACCTAGTGAGGGGGAGCCGACCGGGTGAGCACTGACATCCTGGCGCTGGCCGACCGGCTGTGGCGCGGGGAGGCGCATACCAGCCAGTTCCACCCCGTGGGTCATCTCGGCGGCCTCGCCGAGATCTGCGAGGGCCTCGCGTTCCTGCCCGCCTTCGCCAACGTGACCGCCATCGCGACCGCGGACGGACTCGTGCTGATCGACACCGGGAGCGCGTTCGCTGCCAAGTCGATCCACGACGACCTGCGGCGCTGGACGCGGGACCGGTTGCACACGGCTGTCTACTCGCACGGCCACATCGACCATGTCTTCGGCGTCCCGGTCTGGGCGGCGGAGGCGGCCGAGCAGGGCTGGCCGGCGCCCATTGTCGTCGCCCACGAGGCGGTGCCAGTCCGGTTCGACCGGTACCGGCTGACGGCCGGGTACAACGAGATCATCAATCAGCGCCAGTTCGGCATCGCCGGGCTGCGCTGGCCGACCGAATACCGGTATCCCGACCGCACGTACGCGGCGCAGCTGACCCTGGACGTCGGCGGCGTGCCGCTCGAGCTGCGGCATGAGCGCGGCGAGACCGATGATCACACCGTAACCTGGCTGCCGGAGCACCGAGTGCTGTGCTGCGGCGACCTGTTCATCTGGGCCGCGCCGAACGCCGGGAACCCGCAGAAGGTTCAGCGCTACCCGCTGGAGTGGGCGCAGGCACTGCGCCGGATGGCCGAACTGGACGCGGAGTACCTGCTGCCCGGCCACGGCATGCCGGTGATCGGCGCGGACCGGGTCGCGGTCGCCCTTGCCGACACCGCCGAGCTGCTCGAGTCGATGGTCGATCAGACGCTCGCGGTGATGAACGACGGCGGCAGGCTCGACGAGGCCATCCACACCGTCACGGTGCCGGGACACCTCGTAGACCGGCCGTACCTGCAACCGGTCTACGACGAGCCCGAGTTCATCGTCCGCACCGTCTGGCGCCGCTATGGCGGCTGGTGGGACGGCAATCCCGCCACGCTGAAGCCGGCCCCCGAGCGCGCGCTGGCCGTGGAGCTCGCGTCGCTGGCAGGCGGACCGGGCGTGCTGGCCGCCCGCGCGGTCGAGCTGGCCGAGCG
>JBAUAR010000305.1:0-2844 GCA_049675875.1 Streptosporangiaceae bacterium | reverse complement strand
CGGCGCGGCCGCCAGGGCAGCGGCCGATGCCGAGGCCGCCGCGATCCGCGCCCGGCGGATCGTGCCGCTGCCCCCGCCCGAGCCCATCCCCGACATGCTCTACGTGGAAGTCGACGGGACCGGCGTGCCGGTGCGCGCCAGCGAGACCGAGGGCCGGGCCGGCAAGGACGGCGACGGGCAGGCCGGGACCAGGGAGGTGAAACTCGCCCGGCTGTTCACCGTCTCCCGGCTCGACAGCAAGGGCCGGCCGGTGATGGACCCCGGCTCCTCCACCTACGCCTTCACCTTCGACGGCAAGGACGCCCTCGCCCGGCTGGTCAAAGCCGGGTACCTGCGCCGCGGCGGCGAGTACCACCGGCAGGTCGTGGCGATCGGCGACGGCGCCGCCTGGATCTGGACGATGGCCGCTGACCTTTACCCCCACGCCACTCACATCACCGACATCTACCACGCCCGCGAGCACCTCACCGACCTGGCGAACCACCTGGCCTTCATCACCCCCGACCCGGCGCAGTGGCTGCAAGACCGCAGCGCCGAGCTGGACGCGGGTGACACCGACGCGATCCTCGCCGCCGCCCGCAAGTATCCGCTCGAAGGCGTCAAGGCCGAGGAACTGGAAAGGAAACTCGGCTACTTCGAGCGCAACGCGCACCGGATGCGCTACCAGCACTTCAAGGACCTGGGCATGTTCACCGGCTCCGGTGCCATCGAGGGAGGCATCAAGGCCATCGTCGTCCAGCGCGCCAAGCAATCCGGCATGCACTGGACCGTCGACGGCGCAGCCTCATCCTCGCGCTGCGCTGCCAGCGCGCCAGCGGCCGGTGGAACGACTTCATCGCACCACGCGCTCCCCGCCCGGACACCGGGCTACGCGCCGCCATCTGACAGACACCGCCACTCAGACACGCAGGCCACGCAATACGGCAAGATCATCCGCAACAATCCTGTCGTGCACCCCTGCATGCTGGGTGTGAGACACGAGTGTAGGTAGCTGGAGTTCGGGCTGGTCTGAGCGTATTCTGGTTGCGTGTCAAACAACCAGAGAAGCGGCCTGGTGCCGGGTCCGCTGCTGGCCGAGCTGGAGGCGCGCCGGGCGCGGCTGCTGGAGCGGCTTGCCGTGGTCGGAGATTTCCGCCGTGGCAGTGTCAGCGAGAACTGGCGGCGGTGCGGCAAGCCGTCATGCCGGCGGTGCGCCGAGCCGGGCAGCCGCGGGCACGGGCCGCGGTGGCTGTGGACGCGCACGGTGCCGGGGCGGGGCACGGTCGGCCGGCAGCTGAAGCCGCAGGAAGTAGGCAAGGTGCGTGGCGAGCTGGCCGCTTATCAGGAGTTCGCAGAGCTGACCGAGCAGATCGCGGAGGTGAGCGAGGCGATCTGCGAGGCCCGTCCTGTCCCGGCGGCTGCCGGCCAGGCCCCTGAGCCGGAGGGGCAAAAAAAGAGCTCCGCGATCAGCTCGCCGCGCGGCTCGCGGCGGAGGCAGCCGCTGAGGTAGAGCGGCTGGCCCGGGACGCGGCCTCGTCGCTGGCCGGCGGGGCGGGCATCGAGCGGGCAGAGCTGGCGATCCGGGCCGCGGTTATCGAGCTGGGACGCGGCCTGCTCGAGCCGCTGCTGGCCGCTGATCCTGGTTACCGCGGGCCCTGGATGCGGTGCAGCGCGGGGCACCAGGCCCGGTTCGCGGGTTACCGGGGCAAGAGCGTGGACACCGTGCTCGGCCCGGTCGCCCTCCGGCGGGCCTGGTATCACTGCGCTCAGTGCGGTCATGGGCTGGCGCCCCGCGACGCCGAGCTGGGAGTAGCGGGGCAGACGATGTCACCGGGGCTGCGGAAGATGACCGCCAGGGCCGCCGCGGCAGTGCCGTTCGCCGCTGCCGCGAGGCTGGTCGGCGAGCTGGCCGGGACAAGCCTCACCAGCCGGCGCGCGGGCCGGCGCGCCGAAGCTGACGGGAATGCGGCCGCCGCGGTCATCCAGGCCGAAGCCGCAGCGATCACCGCCCGGACAGTGGCCGTGCTGTCACCTGCGGGCCCGTTGCCCGACAAGCTGTATGTCGCGATCGACGGCACGGGCGTGCCGATGGTCGCGGCCGAGACCGACGGCAGACCCGGCAAGGCCGAGGACGGCCGGGCCCGCACCCGCGAGGTGAAGATGGCCTGCCTGTTCACCCAGACCACCACCGATGACGACGGTTACCCGGTCCGCGACCCGGATTCCACCTCATACCTGGCCACCTTCGCCGCCGCGCCGGAGTTCGGGATCCTGATGGCTGCCGAGGCCCGCCGCCGCGGGGCCGGGCACATCCGCCAGCTCACCATCCTCGGTGACGGCGCGCCGTGGATCTGGAACCTGGCCAGCCAGCACTTCCCCGAGGCCACCCAGATCGTTGACCTCTACCACGCCCGCGAGCACGTGCACGAGCTGGCGAACCTGGCTGCCCGGCTGCTCACCGGCCACCGCGACGAATGGCTCGCCCGGCGGCTGGCCGAGCTCGACACCGGCGACACCGGTGCCTTGCTGACCGCAGGCCGCGAGCTGAAGTTCCTCGGATCGCTGGCCGGCGAGCGTGACAAGGCTCTGCACTACTTCGAGGTCAACGCCCACCGCATGCGCTACAAGCACTTCCGCGCACTGGGCATGTTCGTCGGCTCCGGCGTGGTCGAAGCCGGCTGCAAGTCCGTCATCGGCCAGCGCCTCAAGCTGTCCGGCATGAAATGGACCGAGCACGGCGCCACCGGCATCCTCACCCTCCGCTGCCACGAAGCCAGCGACCGCTGGGACCAGATCTGGCCGCGGCCGCACAACCAGACACACGCCGCCTGACCCGGGCATCTGAGAACGTCAGCACACTCAGAC
>JBAUAR010000304.1:0-4790 GCA_049675875.1 Streptosporangiaceae bacterium | reverse complement strand
CGGGCCGGCGGGTTCGGCTGCGTGGTCAACCTGGGCACCCGGCCAGCGCCGCTGCCGCTGCACCGCGTGCTGCTGCTGGCCAGCGGACCGCTCGCCGACGGGCTGCTGCCGCCCGACACCGCGGCCTGGCTCGACCTCAGCCGACCAGCGCCTGATACACCAGCTGGCGGAACTGCGGTCGGATCGGATACGCGCTCGACGGCATCAGCTGGGTGAAAAACGAGGCGGTGAGCTGCTCGGCTGGGTCCACCCAGAACGCCGTGGAGGCCGCGCCGCCCCAGTGGAACTCCGCCTCCGAGCCGAGGTTCTTACTCGCTACCGGATCGATGACCACGGCGAACCCGAGACCGAAGCCGACCCCGGCGTAGCTGGTCTCGGAATAGAGCGGCCGGCCGAACGTCTCCAGGTCCGCCCCGCCCGGCAGATGGTTGCTCGCCATGTAAGCGACGGTGCGCGGGCTCAGCAATCGCACCCCGTCCAGCTCGCCGGCCGGGCTATCCGGCCGGTGCAGCAGCATCTGGGTGAACCGGTTGTAGTCGGTCGCGGTCGACACCAGGCCGCCACCGCCGCTCAGGTAGGCCGGCTCGCGCAGCGCGCCCTTGCCCATCGCGTCCAGCGGGGCCAGCGAGCCGTCCGCGGGGCTCCGGTTGTACAGGACGGCCAGCCGGGATGCGTCCTGCGGGCTGGCCCAGAACGCGGTGTCGGTCATGCCAAGCGGCTCGAAGATCCGGCTCGCGAAGAACTCGTCCAGCCGCTGCCCGGACACCACTTCGACGACCCGGCCGAGCACGTCGGTGGCGACCGAGTAGCTCCACTCGCTGCCGGGCTGGAACAGCAGCGGCAGCGAGGCGAAGATGTCGCAGATGGCGGCCAGGTCGGCACCGCGCGGCGAACCCCACTCGAAGCCGGCCGCCCGGTAGAGGGCGTCGACCGGGTGATTGCGAATAAACCCGTAGGTCAGTCCCGAGGTGTGGCTGAGCAGGTGCCAGATCCGGATGGGCTCGGTCGCGGGCACGGTCTTGTAGTTGACGTCGCTGCCACCTGCGAACACCCGCACGTCGCGGAACGACGGGATGTATTTGTGCAGTGGGTCGGTCAGCTCGAAGCCGCCCTCCTCATACAGCATCATCGCGGCGACGGACGTGATCGGCTTGGTCATGGAGTAAATGCGCCACAGCGTGTCGGGCTCGACCGGCAGGCCAGCCGCGATGTCACGCTGGCCATGACTGGCTACGTGCGCGAGTTTGCCGTGCCGCGCCACGGTGAGCAGCCAGCCGGCGAGCTTCTGCTCGTCGACGTACCTGGCGAAGTGCCGGTCGATTCGCTCCAGCCGTGCCTTGTCGAATCCGACCTCGGCCGGGTCCACCTCGATCTGCAGTACGCCCATCCGTTCAGCCTCCCGGTTAGTTGGCCCCCCGCGACATCCTTTCAACCGGCGCCGGCGCGGGTCCAGACCTGACCGGATGGCCATGAGAAAGGGAACGGGGTGGCATCGCCACCCGGCCGCTCGCTACGACGCCGAATCCGGCGGACGATCCGGCCAGGACCGCACTGGCACAATCGTTTCCCATGGAGCCTATGACCGCCGACGAGCTCACCGCGGCCGTGCTCGAGCGGCTGCGGGCAACTCGCGACCCGCGGCTGCGCGAGATCATGACGGCACTGATCAGGCACCTGCACGGGTTCGTCGCAGAGGTCGGGCTCACCAGGGACGAGTGGCTGGCCGCGATTCGGTTCCTCACCGCAACCGGGCAGATGTCCAGCGACCAGCGGCAGGAGTTCATCTTGCTGTCCGACACGCTGGGCGTGTCGATGCTGGTCGACCTGCTCGCCGACCGGGCCGGCGGGGGCAGCGCAGGTTTCGCCACCGAGTCAACGGTGCTCGGCCCGTTCTACGTGACCGGCAGCCCGGAGCGGGAATACGGTGCAGCTATCGCCGAGCGGCCGTCCGGTGAGCCCGCCTGGTACACCGGGCTGGTCACCGACACCGACGGCCACCCGATCGCCGGCGCGACGCTCGATGTCTGGCAGAACGCCGACGACATGCTGTACGCGGTGCAGAATCCGGACAGTCCGCCGGACAACCTGCGCGGGATATTCCGCACCCGCGCGGACGGCAGCTTCGCCTTCCTGGGCGTGCGGCCAACCGACTACCCGATCCCGGCCGACGGCCCGGTCGGGCAGCTGCTCGACAGCACCGGGCGGCACCCGTGGCGGCCGGCGCACATCCACGTGATCGTGAGCGCACCTGGCTACCAGAGCGTCGCGACGCATATCTTCGACGCCGACAGCAGGTACCTGGCGAGCGACGCGGTGTTCGCGGTGAAGTCGAGCCTGGTCCGAACGTTCGAGCGGCACGAGCCCGGCAGCACAGCGCCCGCAGGGGTGCCGCGAGGTCGGGCGTGGTACTCGCTCCGGCACGACTTCCGGCTCAGCCGGGCGGCTGGCTAGACCGCCCGGCTGAGCCGGGCGTCACTCGGCGCGCAGCGCGGCCGCGGTACGGGACCGGGCCGCCCAGCTGGCCGGCAGCAACGCCCCCGCCGCTCCGATGACCAGCGCCGACAGCCCGAGCAGAACGAGCTCGGCGGGCCGATATACCGCCTGGAAGCTGGCGGGCAGGCCGGTGTAGGCGGCTCTCCCCATCGCGTCTACGGTCGCCGTGCGGAGCACCATGCCTACCGGGATCGCGATGACCGCGGCGGCGATAGCCGGGCCCGCCACCCAGCCCAGCACCATCACGATCGTCTGCCGCGGCGTCATGCCGACGGCTTTAAAGACGCCGAGGTCATGTACTCGGTCCCTAGTGCCGAGAAGCACGGTGTTGAGCACGCCGAGGCCGGCGACCACGGCCATCATCAGCGTCAGCATCGCGATGAGCGAGTCCGCGATCTGGTAGAACTGTCCGCTGTCCGGTCCAGAGGCGAAGAAGTTCTGGCCGAGCGCGCTGTTCACCGTGTGCGCGTAGGCGTCGGCGTTGACGCCACGCCGGAGCCCGACGAAGTACTCGTCGATGCCTGAACCGGGCGCTACTGCGGTGAGGGTCTGCCAGTCGGTCATGAGCGCCGGACCGTTGCCCGGTACGAATACCTCACCCACGATCCGCGCCGTCACCGACCGGCTGCCCGAGATGATCTGCGTGCTGTCACCCACCGACAGGCCGGCCTGAGTGAGGTACGCGGTGTTGACCACGACCTGATCCGGGCCCCGATACCAGCGCCCGCTGATGACCGCGTACCCGAGCCAGCCCGCGTCGGCGTACGACGCCTGCGCCTGGACACGCTGCGTCAGCCCGGCCGCGCTGAGTTCGGTCTGGGTCACGCCCACGTACCGCCGCGTGCCTGGCTGCGCGCGCAGCGCGGCCACGATCGCCCGGTCCTGGCTGCTGCCCGGCTGCCACGCGTTGCCGTTAGCGGTGCCGACCTGGACTGGCGCGGTGGCGGCGAGCGACTGCCCTTCCTCCGCCTTGGCCAGTGACGAGTCGAGGCCGACCGCGAAAATCACCGCGGTGACGCCAAACATGATGGCGGCCAGCGTGCCAGCCGTCCGCGCGGGTCGCGCGAACGGTGCTGCCAGTCCGATGCTGATCGGCCGTGGTAGCCGCAGCCGGCTGGCGAGCCGGTGCGCGGCGTAGCCGTGCCCCTGCCGGGGGGCGTGCCCGAGGGCGATGGCCTGCACTGCCGACAGCCGCCCGGCCCGCAGGGCGGGGGCCAGCGCGGTGAGCGCGACGAGCGCCAGCATCGCAACCGGAGTCACCACGTTGACCCAGCCTGGCACCAGCTGGCTGCCGACCCCGAAGGAGGCCGCCGACATGTGCAGCACCGGGACGGCCAGCAGATTGCCCGCCACCACGCCGATGAGGCAGCCCGTCAGCGCGGGCAGCCCCACCCTGACCACGTAGGCGGCCACGACCTGCGCCGGGCTGAAACCTATGCTCTTCAGGACGCCGATCCGCCGGTAGCCCGCGACCACCGCACCGCTGACAACGTTGGCCACGATGAGTACCGACATCAGCACGCCGATGAGGGCGAACGCCTCGACGAACGGCGCGAGGATCGCACTGTTGCTGGTCGCCTGCTGCCGGGCGACGAGCCACGACGAGAAGCCGCCCACCGCACCGGGCGGCAGCCCGGCGGCCACCGCGGCCACGTCTTCGTGCAGCTGCGCGGCAGTGCCGGCGCTCGCGAACCGGTACAGCATCTCCGCCTGGGAAGGCGCTCCAGCCGAGCGCACTGCGGCAAGCTCAGCGGGCAGCACCCAGGCGTCCGCGGTGTCGGTGATCGAGTTCGCCACGCCGACCACCGTCAGCCGCGGCTTGCCCGCCGCGGTTGGCACGCTCATCGTGCTGCCCAGGCCGGGGAAGATGCCGGTGCCCTCCGACAGCACGATCTGGTTGGCTGCCGTGGGCCAGTGCCCGGCCACCAGCGTGAGGTCATCGAGCGGACCGCCCGGCGCCGAGCGCCCGACGATGAGCGTCGAGGGCAGCACGATGCCCTGGCTGTTCAGCGTGGCCGATGTCGCGGCGAACGGCCCGGCGGCGGCGGTCACGCCGGGCGCGCGGCTGGTCGCCGCTAGCTGCGCGTCAGTCGCCCTGGCCGGGTTGACCGACACGGCCGCGTCTGCGCCGTGCTGCGCGGCGAACGCGTGGTCGAACGGCCCGTTGGCAGCCGCCAGCAGCGCCAGGCCGAGCGTTGCGGACGCGCTCGACACCAGCAGCACCATGAAGATGACGAATGCCTGCGCCCGGTGCCGGGAAACTCCGCCGGACGCCGCGCGCAGCACGGGGCGTGCGC
>JBAUAR010000303.1:0-1557 GCA_049675875.1 Streptosporangiaceae bacterium | reverse complement strand
CCGTCGGCGGCCGGCCCGCCTAGGCTGTAGGACATGTCAACCTCGTCCATCTCGGCCCAGCTGGCCAGGATCCGCAAGCTGCGCACGGCGCCGCTCATCCTCGAGCTCGACCTCACCGACGGCCTGGCCGAGATTAGGCCGACCGACCCGGTCTCCGCGATCGCCGGCCGCAACCGCGCGGTACTGCCCGATGTGCTGGACGGCCTGCGCCGGGCCCGGACAGACGCACGGGTTACCACGCTGGTCGCGCGCCTCGGCGGCCGACCCATTGGCCTCGCCGCGGTGCAAGAACTGCGCCGCGCCGTCGCCGACTTCGCCGAGGCCGGCAAGACGACCATCGCCTGGGCCGAATCGTTCGGCGAGTTCTCCGCCAGCAACGTGCAGTACTACCTGGCCACAGCGTTCGAGCAGATCTGGCTGCAGCCGTCGGGCGACCTCGGCCTGACGGGTATCGCGGTCGAGCGGATCTTCTTGCGGGGCGTGCTCGACCGGCTCGGAGCGGACTTCCAGGTGGCCAAGCGGTACGAGTTCAAGAGCGCGGCCGAGCAGCTGACGGAGACCGGGTTCTCCGGGCCGGCCAGGCAGGCCACCGAGCGACTGACCGCCTCGGTGACCGAGCAGATCGTCCAGGCCATCGCCGACCGGCGCGGCTTGCCGCGGACGCGGGTGGGTGAGCTGATCGACGCCGGGCCGTTCCTGGCCGCCCGCGCGCAGGCCGAAGGCCTCGTTGACGAGCTCGGTTACCGCGACGAGGTCTACGCGCACGCCCGCAAGCAGGCTGGCCTTGACGCCACGGTCCTGTACCTCGGCCGCTACCAGCGCGGCAAGGCGATGGCTGAGCGGGCGCGTGCCGCCGTAACGCAGCGGCCGGCCGCACCGGAGCCGGGCGTCGCGCTGATCTACGCCACCGGGCCGATCCGGCGCGGTCGCAGTGGCCGCGGCCCCCTTAGCGGCGGCGCGATGGGGTCAGACACCATCGCGGCCGCCATCCGGTCCGCCGCCAAGGATCCGCATAGCCGAGCCATCGTGCTGCGCGTCAACAGCCCCGGCGGCTCGTACGTCGCGTCGGACACGATCTGGCGCGAGGTCGTCCGGGCCAGGGCCGGCGGCACGCCCGTGGTGGTCTCGATGGGCGACGTCGCCGCATCCGGGGGCTACTACATCGCGATGGCCGCCGACGAGATCGTCGCGCAGCCCGGCACGGTCACCGGCTCCATCGGCGTGATCACTGGCAAGCCCGTGCTCGGCGAGGCGATCGGCCGGGCTGGGGTGAGCAGCGACCTGATCAGCCACGGTGCGCACGCGGCTATGTTCTCGCAGCTCCGGCCGTTCTCTGCGGATGAGTGGACGCTGGTCAATGACCATCTCGATCACATCTACGCGGACTTCACCGGCAAGGTCGCTACCGGCCGTGGCATGACAGCCGAGCAGGTGGATGAGGTGGCCAGGGGCCGGGTGTGGACCGGCGCGGACGCGCTCGCGCACGGGCTGGTGGACGAGCTGGGCGGCCTGGAGCGCGCGGCGGCCATCGCCCGCCGCCGAGCCGGGCTGTCGGAC
>JBAUAR010000302.1:0-5177 GCA_049675875.1 Streptosporangiaceae bacterium | reverse complement strand
CGGGCAGCGCGGCCAGCTGCACCCCCGGCGGCCGGTCGGCCAGGGCCAGCTCGGGCACCAGCGCCACGCCTTGTCCGGCCGCCACCAGCGTCAGCACCGCGCCGAAGTCGTCGGCATAGTGCCGGATCCGTGGCGTGAAACCGGCTGCCTGGCACAGCCGGACCGTCATCAGGTGGCACAACGTGCCGGGACTACCGGCGATCCACGCTTCGTCCCGGCACGTCTCGACCGCCCCACCGCCGCCCGGCGGTGCTGGCTCGGGGGGACGACCCCCCAGATCCCCCCGTAGGGGGCGGGAGCCGACCGCCTGGGCAAGGAACACGGTTTCCGCTAGCAGCGGCTGGGTGTCCAGAGCGGGGTCTGGCGCGGCCGGTACGTAGTCGTAGTCGTGCACGAGTGCGATGTCGAGCAGGCCGGACCGCAGCGCGTCCGGCACCTCGGCCGGGTCAAGCTCGGTCACGTGCAGCTCCAGCCGCGGATGCTCGGCTCCGAGCGCGACCAGGGCGGTCGGCAGCAGGGTGCGGACCGCGGTGGGGAACGCACCGATCCGCAGCTCGCCTGCCAGCTCGTGCCGCGCCGCCGCGAGCGCTGCCGACGCCTCCTCCAGCAGCGCGAGCACCGGGCCGGCCCGGCTGGCCAGCTCGGCGCCGGCCGAGGTCAGTTCCACCCGCCGCCCGATCCGCCGGACCAGCGGTACGCCGGCCTCGCGCTGGAGGGCATGCAGTTGCTGGGAGACCGCCGACGGCGTGCAGAACTGGGCCTCCGCCACCGCTCCGATGGTGCCGAGCCTGCTGAGCTCGCGCAGCAGCAGCATCTTACGCACGTCAAGCATGAGTACAGCTTATGTGTTGCAGTAGAAATGTGAAGTAGACCTGCGCTATAACGACCTGCCACGATCGGCGCATGACCGACCTCACGGGCTTGTTCATCCCGCTCATCACGCCGTTGACCGCCGGCGGGGACGTCGCCGCCACTGCCCTGGAGCGGCTGGCGCACCGCGTCCTCGACGACGGCGCGGCCGGCCTCGTGGCGCTCGGCACCACAGCCGAGCACGCGACGCTGACCGAGCACGAGCGCACGCTGGTGCTGCGCACGTGCGTCAAGGTCAGCCGCGAGCGCGGCACCGTCCTCGTCGTCGGCGCGGGTGGCAATGACACCGCGCGCGCCGCCGCCGAGCTAGCGGCCCTGCGCAGCTACCCCGAGGTCAGCGCCGCCCTGACGGTGGTGCCCTACTACAACCGGCCCGGCGAGTCCGGCGTGCTCGAGCATTTCCGGACCCTCGTCACGGCCAGCCCCGTTCCCCTGGTCATCTACCACGTCCCGTACCGCACCGGTCAGCCGCTGACCTGGGCCACCATTCGGCAGCTCGCCGGGCTAGCCGGGGTTGCCGGGATCAAGCACGCGCCCGGCGTCATCGACCAGGACACGGTGCTGATGATGGCGGAGCGCCCGGCTGGCTTCGCGGTGCTGGCAGGCGACGACGTGCAGGCCGCTGCGCTGCTCGCGCTGGGCGCGGCGGGCGCCATCCTCGCCTCGGCGCACCTGGCCACCGCGGAGTTTGCCCGTCTGGTCCGGCTGTGGCGGGCGGGGCAGGCAGACCAGGCGAGGCAGCTTGGCCACCGGCTCGCGCCGTTCTCCGCGGCGCTGTTCAACGAGCCCAACCCTGCTGTCATCAAGGCCGTGCTGCACCGTCGCGGCGAGATCCCGAGCCCGGCGGTCAGGCTCCCGCTCGTGCCGGCGAGCCGCGCCGTCGTCGACGCAGCCGACCGCCTCGAGGCACGAATCAGCTCGGCCGATGCTGCCTGACGGGCGCGGCCGCAGTAGCTTAGAGGCGATCTGAGCGCAGCCAAGGAGGCCGACCGTGAGCGGCGGAGTCGAGCACCTGATCCTTTCCGGACCGGTGCTGCTCGCGATCCCGGTGGCAGCTGCGGCCGGCGCCATCACCTTCCTGTCGCCCTGCTGCCTGCCGCTAGTGCCCGGTTACCTCTCCTACCTGACCGGCATGTCGGGAACCGCGGCGGCCGGACGCCGGGGCGCCGGGTCCGTTCCGGCGACGGACCTAGTGACGGCCGGGACGGCCGCGGCCGCCCTGGCCCCGGTCGGACCGGCCGCTGCCGAGTTCGCGGACGGTCTCGTCGCCTACCCCGTCGCCGACTCGGCCACTGCCGCTCCCGCGGCGCCCGGCATTGTGCGGCCTAATCGCAGTCGCGTCGTGCTCGGCACCCTGCTATTCATCCTCGGCTTCTCGATCCTGTTTGCCCTCGAGGGCGTCACCGTGGCTAGCGTCGGCGACGCGCTGCTGCGGCACCGGGAGGGGCTAACCCAGGCATTGGGCGGGCTGATCATTCTGCTGGGGCTGCTGTTCATCGGCCTGTTCGACCGGTTCAGCTTCGCCGGCCGGATCGTCAAGCCGGCTGTCCGGCCGCGAGCTGGCCTGGCCGGCGCTCCGCTGCTCGGCGTGCTGTTCGGCCTCAGCTGGACGCCGTGCAGCGGCCCCACGCTCAGCGCGGTGCTGCTACTCGGCAGCACCAGCGGCACCGCTCTGCGGGGCGGTTTGCTGGCGTTCGTCTACGCGCTCGGTATTGGCGTACCGTTCCTGATCGTGGCGTTCGCGTTCAGTCGCGGCGCCACCGTGTTTGGCTTCGCGCGTCGGCACGCCCGGCTGATCACCAGGATCGGCGGCGTCATGCTGATCGCCGTCGGCGTTCTTGAGGTCACCGGCGCGTGGCAGTCGGCCATCACCTGGCTGCAAGTGCACTGGCTGAGCGGCTACACCACGTCGCTGTGACCGCGGTTCCGGTCCGGGGACGACCCCGGATCCCCCGACGGCGCACCCGGCCGTGCCGCTTACCTGGACCGGGGCGGCAGCGGGCGCCGGCGCCGCGACGGCCGGCTGGCCGTGTCCGGCGGCCGGACCGCCGGGCGGTCCTGCAGCGCCTGGAGCGCCAGGGTTACCGCCGTCTCCAGCTGCACGTCCCGGCCGGCTGCCCAGTCGTCCGGTGTCGGGATGACCTCGACATCCGGCTCGACGCCGTAGTTCTCTACGCTCCAGCCGAACGGGTCGAGCCAGATGGCCAGCCGCGGCACGGTGATGCGTGTGCCGTCGACCAGCTCGTGCTCGTCGTCGTAACCGATGACGCCGCCCCACGTCCTGGCCCCGACCACCGGGCCGAGGTGCAGCGCGCGGATCGTCGCCGTCACGATGTCGCCGTCCGAGCCGGCGCACTCGTCGGTAAGCGCGACCACCGGCCCGCGCGGCGCGTCCTCGGGGTACGTGGCGGGCGTCAGTCCGCGCGGCACGATCCAGCCCGTCACCCGACGGGCTAGCTTCTCCACGATCAGCTGCGAGGTGTGCCCGCCCGAATTTCCCCGCACATCGACGATCAGCGCGTCCCGGAGCATCTCTGAGCGCAAGTCCCGGTGAAAGTCGGCCCATCCTTCGCTGACCATGTCGGGGATGTGCAAGTAGCCGGCCCGGCCGCCGCTGAGCTCGCGCACCTCGGCGCGCCGGCCGCTGACCCAGTCCAGGTACCGCAGCCTGCGATCGCTGGCTAGCGGCACGATCGCCGCGCTGCGGCGTTGCCGGGTCGCCGGGGATTCGACCGTGACCTCGACCGGCTTGCCCGCGGAGCCGGCCAGGAGCGGCCCTGGACCGCTCGCGTCGACGGGCTGGCCGTCGATGGCAATCAGCCCGTCACCCGCTAGCACGCCCGCGCCCGGCGCGGCTAGCGGTGAGCGAGCCCGCGGGTCGGACGTCTCGCCGCGGATCACCCTGCCGATGCGCCAGCCCGCGCCGGTCCGCTCGATGTCGGCGCCGAGCAGACCAGCGGTGGCACCGGTCGGCGCACTCGGCACCGCCCGCACGTACGCGTGCGACGTACCAAGCTCGCCGAGCACTTCCCAGAGGACGTCGGCGAACTCTGCCGCGGTGGTGACGCGGTCCAGCAGCGGGCGATACTCCTCCTGGATGGCGTCCCAGTCCACGTCGGCCATGTCGGCGACCCAGAAGTCGTGCCGCATTATCCGGCCTGCCTCGGCATAGGCCTGCTGCCACAGCGCCGCCGGATCGGCCACGAACCGCGCCCGGCTACTGTCGACCTGCACCGCGTCGTCTGGGTTCTCGCTATCTGCCTTGCGCTCGGCAGGGATCACCGTCAGCGTGCCGTGGTCGCTGGTCACGAGCCTGCTGCCGTCCTTGCTGGCCGCGAACCAGTCGACCGACTCAGCCAGCGTGCTGACTTCGCGCCGGCCGAAGTCGAACCGCTCCAGCACCGCCCGCGGCGCGTCGTCGGCGGGCCGGGCGCCACCGATGCCGAGGTCGCCGGCTACGGGCTCGCGCAGCCAGGCGAGCCCGCCTTTGACCGCCCGCAGGCCCGAGTACCGCGACTCGGGCACCGGCAGCGCGACGACGCGGTCGGCCATGCCGTTGGTGTCCACCGCCACCGGCGCCACCAGCCACGCCGGGTCGTTCGTCCCGTCCGCGCTCGTCCCGCCGGTGCCCGTCGCCGACCCGGCGGCTCCGTTCGCGCCCGCGGCTCCGTTCGCGCCCGCGGCTCCGTTCGCACCAGCGGCTCCGTTCGCACCCGCGGCTTCGCTCTGCCTGGCCGCTTCGCCCGGTCCGGTCGATCCGTTCGCCTGAGCTGCGCGTAGCGGACCGGGCTCAGCACCGTGGTCTGGCTGGGCGGTTCCGATCGGGCGCCCGCCGAGCTGCGGGCCGAACGGCGACGGCGTCGCCGCCTGCAGCGGCAGCAGGTACGGCCGCGCACCGTACGGGAAGGACAGATCGAAGAAATGCGCGTCGTAGACCGGGTCGAAGCTGCGCCAGGACAGAAAGGCCAGGTGTTTGCCATCGAGGGTGAACACCGGGCTCGCGTCGGTGAACCTGCCGTCGGTGATGTCGGTCACCGACCCGTCGGCGACGCTGGCGAGCCGCAGCCTGCGCAGCTGCTTGTCACCCATGCCGACTGGATGCTCGGCCGGCTCTGACCAGGCCAGCCACGCCGAGTCGGGCGACCATGCGAGGCCGGTCGCCGGGCCGTTGCTGGAAGCGGTCAGCTCGCGCACCACTCCCGAGTCGACCGCCACGATCCGCAGGCTGCCATCGTGCGCGGCGACCGCGACCGCGCTGCCATCGGGCGCGGCGGCGAGCTCGCGGATCCGGCCGAGCTGGCCGGCGC
>JBAUAR010000301.1:0-1672 GCA_049675875.1 Streptosporangiaceae bacterium | reverse complement strand
GTCTTTGCGTTAGGTGATGATATTGTCCTTTTTATTTCGGCAACGTGATTGTCTATTTTTTCTTGGATAAGGTATCTTCTAAAGTCGAGAAGAAGCCAGTTTATTGCAGGTCTGTTACCATCCCACTTTTGTATTATCTTGACTTCAGTTGTAGGTCCGGTACTATTGTTATTTCTCTTAACACATTCTAAATTATGTGAACCTGGGATCCTGAGCATGCAATTTTTAAATGACACATTATTACTATGGCAAGGGTCTGCTTTGTCATTGGTAAGTATTTTTTCTGAGAATCGTAGGAATTTTTTGGATGGCTGCTCGTACTCTGCAAATACGTTCTCTAATTCTAGGATGAAAGCTTGGATCGGCAAATAAATATGGTAACCGTTGCCAGACCAGATTACAGTTGGCTGTGCACCTCTAAATTTTTCTTCGATATTTTTTAAAACAAACTTAAGTGCTTTGTCAAGTGCATCCCTAGAGTTGAAGTGAGACAAATCCAAATCTATGAAAATGAAGTTCGGAGCCTGTTTGTTTATATCGCCAAATTCAGTATAATCAGGATAGGCGTTTATCCTGCAGTCTAGTAGGTTGACCTTTTTGAACCTCGCAAGTGCATCGTCCTTGTCATAGACCAAGACTTGTTTTTCTTTCGGTGTAAATATGGTCCTGGGCCAAATGGGTTCTGTTGTATGTACGTCAGCTAATAATGCGAAATTATCGGATTTGTCCTTAGGTGCTGCATTCAAGTCTTATCAAATCCTAGTCTTTGTTTGGAATTCTGATCTAGGAGGCGTAGGGATGCGCCGACTCTTCTGCCCTCATTGATTGCGTATTCTATCCTGAAGTCAACCGATCCCTTTCCTATGGGTTGCTTTACCAACTCCGTCCTATGACTTTCATACAAGTGGAGCTCAAGGTCAAATTGGATACATGTCATAAACTTGCAGAAGATACAGACAAAAGGGATGACCCCTTCGATCATCACCGATTTTATTCTCGACTCCGGTTTCGAACGTATGCCAGTACGCAAATTCTGGTATCTCAAACTGATCCCCGCAAACCCCCGCAAACCCGCAAGAAAACGGTATTTTCAAATATTGACCATACATTTGAAAATATTATAACCCTTTCACTAGATATCGCATAGATATTATAACAACAGTTGAAAATATTTTGCGGGGATTGACTGCGGGTGTTATGCGTTGTTGACACCTTGCTCCCTCCACAAATACATTCAACTCTTCTTGCATTGAAAGTATTGGACATATTGCCAATCAAAACTCTCATCTCGAGTTACCCTCTGCCATTGTCGGTGGGCTTATCGCTATCTAGAAGTTCAGTCGGTTGATAATTGTTATTTGTTATGGTTATCGTGTCACTCTTCCTATGATTATCGAACTCTCTATGAACAATTATGCCGATGTCTCTGAGGTTAGGAATTACTTCGTTCAGCCGATCGCTTAACGCCCTAGGAGTTTTCGGCCATTCCTTATTCCGTGATATCCATGAAATATCCGGAGTCCTAGTTGTCAAGTCATTTAACTTTGATAATAATTCCATACACATGCCGCTCCATACGGCCTGTGTGCTCATCAAGTGAATTATCGCTGTAGCAACTGGACTCGCGTTGATTGCTTCTTCGTTTGTAAACCCTATGTTCGCGTTATAGACT
>JBAUAR010000300.1:0-4332 GCA_049675875.1 Streptosporangiaceae bacterium | reverse complement strand
GGCGCAGTCGCGGCGAGGCCGGGAAGCACGGCCGCCGCCAGCGCGACGAGGGCTGTCACGCCCAGCGCGCCTCGCCTCACGCTGTACCTCGATTCCTGCTGCCCGCCGGAAATGTCGGGCCTGGCTGTGGCGTGGAGCCTATCTTCCTGCGGGCTCCGCCCCGGCCGGCCAGTTCCACCCTTCCCGGCGGACATAGCCTGCCACCTGCGGTTTTCCGGCGTATCTGGGCAGCCGTGACGAGCGGGATGAAGATTTTGCCAAGCCTTGTCCGGACCGGCGCCCGGGCATGGCGCGGTACTGAACCCGCTGTGGCGAAGCAGGCCGGCGACCGCGAGCCGGCTGCGGAGTCCGCGAGGTCACCCGGCGTCCGCCACCGGCGCGGACGGCTGTGGCGGCAGCGAACCCCGTTCCGTCCGCATGGGGCTGGCGACGGTGGGTAGCTCACACGCCCGGTCTGGCCGTCGCCACCGTAGGCTTGAGGCATGAGTGGCACATCGGAGTCGGGTGCGCCGATCCAGGGCGTCTACCGACCCGAGGATGTACGGGGTCTGGACCCCGCGACGGCGCTGGGTGAGCCCGGATCGTTCCCGTTCACCAGGGGCATCTACCCCACGATGTACCGGACGCGGCCGTGGACGATGCGGCAGTACGCCGGATTCTCGACGGCAGCGGACTCCAACCGCCGGTACCACCAGCTGATCGAGGCGGGCACGACAGGTCTGTCGGTGGCTTTCGACCTGCCGACACAGATGGGCTACGACTCCGACGCCCCGCAGGCGCGCGGCGAGGTCGGCAAGGTCGGGGTCGCGATCGACTCGCTGGACGACATGCGGCAGCTGTTCGCGGGCATCCAGCTGAACCAGGTGTCCACGTCGATGACCATCAACGCGCCGGCCGCGCTCCTGCTGCTGCTCTATCAGCTTGTCGCGGAGGAGCAGGGCGTCAGCGCTGCCGCGATTTCCGGCACCATTCAGAACGACATCCTCAAGGAATACATCGCGCGCGGCACCTACATTTATCCGCCGCAGCCGTCACTACGGCTGGTCGCCGACACCTTCGCGTACTGCCGGGCGGAGATTCCGCGATGGAACACCATCTCGATCTCCGGCTATCACATGGCCGAGGCCGGGGCGACGCCGGTTCAGGAGGTCGCGTTCACGCTGGCGAATGCGCGCGCGTACGTACGCACCGCGATTGACTCCGGCCTTGCCGTCGACGAGTTCGCGCCGCGGCTGTCGTTCTTCTTCGTCGCGCGGACGACGCTGCTAGAAGAGGTGGCCAAGTTCCGCGCCGCCCGGCGGCTTTGGGCGCACATCATGCGCGACGAGTTCGGCGCGCGTGACCCCCGTTCGCAGATGCTGCGTTTCCACACTCAGACCGCCGGCGTGCAGCTCACCGCCCAGCAGCCGGAGGTCAATCTGGCCAGGGTGACGCTGCAGGCGCTGGCCGCAGTGCTCGGCGGCACCCAGTCCCTGCACACCAACGCCTACGACGAGGCCATCGCGCTGCCCACTCAGAAGGCGGCCACGCTCGCGGTGCGCACGCAGCAGGTGCTGGCGTACGAGACGGACCTGACCGCGACCGCCGATCCGCTGGCCGGCTCGTACGCAATCGAGTCGATGACATCCGATGTGGAGGCGCGGGCCCGCGAGCTGATGGACCAGGTGGAGTCGCTCGGCGGCGCGGTCGCCGCCATCGAGCAGGGCTTCCAGAAGGCTGAGATCGAACGATCCGCGTACCGAATCGCGCGCGAGGTGGACGCGGGCGAGCGCAAGGTCGTCGGCGTGAACGCGTTCGTCAGCGAGCAGGAAGAGCCGTACGAGCCGCTGCGGGTCGATCCGGCGATCGAGCAGGCGCAGGCGGATCGGCTCGCCGAGCTGCGGTCGCGTCGTGACGGGGGCGCGGTGACGCAGCGGCTCGACGACGTGCGGCGCGCGGCCGGCGCCGAGACGAACCTGTTGTATCCGCTACGCGAGGCGCTGCGGGCGGCTGCCACCATCGGTGAGGTCTGCGACGCGCTGCGCGATGTCTGGGGCGTCTACAAGCCGCCCGAGGTCTACTAGCCGCGGTCCGCGGCCCAGTCCACGCGCGCCGGGGGTGTGGGCGTGGTGCAGCGCGAGTGCCTGGTGCGGCGCGGCTGCCTGGTGCAGCCTGGGTGCCGGTGCCGCGCGCGTGCCGATGCCGCCCGGGTGCCTGGCGGCCGCACTATGGCGCAGGTACGGACAATCTCGCATCGTCAGCGCGATGCCCCTCTGAGCGGTACGATGCTGGCCAGTAGAGCGAATGGATCTCGTAAGCGATTGACGATGGGCTGCGGGTGGCTGCATGAGCGTCTCGCAGGCTTCGTCGGCCAGCTGAAGTTTGCTTGCGAGCTGGATCGGGGACTCGCGGCTCGTCCGATGGCTTGACAGCGGTCAACGCTGCTAGCTCACTCGGCTGGGCGGCGATCCGGTCCATTCTCCGGCGACACGGACGTCGGCACAGTTCTGGAGCGGGCAGTTATACCGGGCCGAGCCCGGGCCTGGTGCGGCATGCCAGCCGCATCAACGTCCCGGTGTGGCGACGCTTGCTAGCGGACTGGAGTGAGTTCGGGGACTCTATGGACACCCTGCGCAGCGCCGAAACCGATCGGCGCACAATAGTCACTGGGCTTGCACAGCAGGTCATTCTCGTTGCCGACGGGGGGGCAGCGCATGGCCGGGCGTGATCTAGACAGAGAACTCGATGCATTTCTCGCCGAGCAGGAAGCCGACCTAATTGACTTCCGGCGGGATCTGCACGCGCATCCCGAGACGGGGTACCACGAGTACCGGACGACCCGGCGGGTCGCGCTTCGGCTGGAGGCCGTCGGGCTCAAGCCGGCCATCCTGCCCAAGGGCACCGGTCTCACCGTGGACATCGGCGACGACCTCGCCGGCGCCGCACCGGTCGTGGCGCTGCGTGCAGACATCGACGCGCTGCCGATCAATGACGAGAAAGATGTGCCTTATCGGTCGCTGAACCGCGGCGCGTGCCACGCGTGCGGGCACGACGTGCACACGGCCGTGCTGCTGGGCACCGGGCTCTTCCTGGCCAGGACCGCCGCGACGCGCGCCCTGCCCGGCAAGGTCCGGCTCATCTTCCAGCCGGCCGAGGAGGTGCCGGGCGGCGCGATCGATGTCATGGCCGCGGGCGGCATTACCTCGGTCGACCGCATATTTGCCCTGCACTGTGATCCGCGGCTGGACGTGGGCAAGATCGGCACCAGGGTTGGCCCGATCACCGCCGCATGCGACAAGCTGACGGTGAAGGTCACCGGCCCCGGCGGGCACACCGCCAGGCCACACTTGACCGCCGACCTGGTCTTCGCCCTCGGCAAGATCATCACCGAGCTCCCGGCCGCGCTGTCGCGACGAGTCGATCCGCGATCCAGCCTCAGCCTGGTGTGGGGCAGGGTCAGCGCAGGCTCGGCGGCGAACGCGATTCCCGACGACGGCATGGTGGAGGGCACCGTCCGGTGCCTGGACGACGCGGCCTGGCACGAGGCGCCGGATCTGGTGAAGGCGCTGCTGGAGTCGGTGGCGTCCGCCTACGGCGTAGTGCCCGAGATCAGCTACCAGCGCAACGTGCCGCCGACCGTCAACGAGGCGATCAGCACCGCAATGTTCGAGGCGGCAGCGGAGCGGGTGCTCGGCCCGGACGCCATCACCGAGGCGCCGCAGAGCCTCGGTGGCGAGGACTTCGCCTGGTATCTGGACTCCATTCCCGGCGCGCTGGCCAGGCTCGGCACGAGAACGCCGGGTTCGGCCGCCGACTTCGACATCCATCAGGCCGTGTTTGACGTCGACGAGCGGGCGATCGGCCTTGGCGTCCGGCTAATGACGGCCACGGCGCTCACCGCACTTCACGACGGCGGTGCGGTGGCTTCCGACTCGGCGCCCGGCGCCACCTCCAGCGACCAGGTGGCGGAGTCGCTGTTAGCCTGACGGCCGGCCGCGCTTCGGAGCGGCGGCCGCGCGCCCCGCGCCTGCACGCACGGGCGCTGCTCGCGCGAGGCCTCAGTCACCCGGCCGGGGCGCATAGAGTAGGCGGCAGGACCCCGGCGGCGGTCGCGTGCCGGTAGGTCTGACCGGGCCCTTGCTCGCAGGGCGGCTGATGGCGACTCGCTATCGGCACTTCGGGCCCGCCTGCCCCCCGAGCTGAGCTACTGGAGTGAACCGGTGTCGTCGCAGCACAATGAGGCGCCCGCGCGACCGGACGAGCCCGTGCCGCCTGCCGGGCCGAAGCCGAGTGGCGACGGCGATCCCGCAGGCAGTGAGGCACCTGGCCCACCCAGCTTTAGCGCCGTAGCGC
>JBAUAR010000299.1:0-1897 GCA_049675875.1 Streptosporangiaceae bacterium | reverse complement strand
CTCGCGGTCCGCGCCATCCGCGCCACCATGCGCGCGGAGCTCGCCGACCAGGCCCGCGCGGCGATGGCCCGCGAGCGAGCCGAGCAGGACCGGCTCATGCAGACTGCGGACTGGAAAGAGGGCGTGGCCGCGGTCACCCAGCGACGCGCGGCACGTTTCACCGGCAGCTGACGGAAGGCAGAACAAGATGCCCGTACTGGCAAGGCCGGCCGGCGGTATCCACTACCAGGTCACCGGTACGACCGGACCGGCGCTGCTGCTAACCCACGGCTACGGCGCGACGTCAGCGATGTTCGCGCCCAACGTGGCGGCGCTGGCAGTCCGCCACCAGGTGGTGACGTGGGACCTGCGCGGCCACGGCCGCAGCGAGTACCCAGCCGACCCGGCCGGCTACAGCGCAGCGAACGCGCTCGCCGACATGGCCGCGCTGCTGGCCGAGCTCGGCGCGGACCGGGCCGTGCTCGGCGGCCACTCCCTCGGCGGTTACCTGTCCCTCGACTTCACCGTCACGTTCCCTCAGCAGGTCACCGCGCTCGTGCTGATCGGTACCGGGCCGGGCTATCGCAACGACGCCGCCCGGGATGACTGGAACCGCCGGGCGCACGCCACAGCCGCGCGGCTTGCCGAGCGGGGTCTTGCGGGCCTCGGCCGCAGCGCCGAGCTAGCCAGCGGTGAGCACCGCGACGCCACCGGCCTGATTCATGCCGCGACCCAGACGCTCACGCAGCGGGACGCACGGGTGATCGACGGACTGCCGGGCATCGCCGTGCCGACGCTGGTGGTCGTCGGCGCCGAAGACACGCCCTTTCTCGGCGCCGCTGACTACATGGCGGCCAAGATCCCCGGCGCGCGCAAGGTCGTCATCCCCGCTGCCGGACATGCGCCGAACGTGTCCCAGCCCGATGTCTTCAACGCTGCGGCAGCGCGGTTCCTCGACGACCTCGCCGAGCCGGGGGTGCACTGATGACCGAGCCCTCCGAGCCGGCGGCCCCGGTCACGCCGGACCTGATCCGGTCGGAGCTGGCCAGCTGGGTGGGCCTGCACTGGGATCCGGAACTAACGCTGCGGGAGTGGCGCGAGCAGCTGCTCCAGGCGGGCTGGGCAGTGCCGAGCTGGCCGCGCCGCTGGCACGGCCGTGGCCTGCCCGACTGGGTCGACGAGCTGGTAGCCGGCGAACTGATCCGGCTCGGCGCGGTCGGCGTACCCGTGGGCAGCGGGAGCTGGCTCGCGGCGCCGACGATCCTGGCGCACGGCCCGGACGAGCTGCGCGAGCGGCTGCTACCGCCGATCCTCACTGGCGCGCAGACCTGGTGTCAGCTGTTCAGCGAGCCGGGCGCCGGCTCAGACCTGGCCGGGCTATCCACCACCGCAGTGCTGGACGGCGACAGCTGGGTCGTCAACGGCCAGAAGGTGTGGAACACCAGCGCTCACCACGCCGACATGGGCATGCTGCTTGCCCGCACCGACAGCTCAGTGCCCAAGCACCAGGGCATCACCTACTTCGCGCTGCCGATGCAGCAGCCCGGTGTCGAGGTCCGGCAGTTGCGGCAGATGAATTTCCACGCCTCGTTCAACGAGGTGTTCCTGACCGACGCGCGCGTCCCGCGTGAGAACGTCATTGGCGCGGTCGGGCACGGCTGGGCAGCCGCCCTGACCACGCTTTCCTACGAGCGGCGATTCGCGGCGCTGCAGCGCCCCCGCTACGCGCCGACGGCCGGCCGGGCGCTGGCCGAGGCGAGGGCGGAAGCCGACCGGCACTTCGCTACCTACTCGTGGTACCCGCAGCGGGCCGGCCGGCCCGACCTGATCGTCGAGCACGCCCGCGCGGCTGGCGTCACCGGCGACCCGGTCATCCGGCAGGCCATCGCCCGGCTGGTCACGCTGCACCGGGTGAGCG
>JBAUAR010000298.1:0-2716 GCA_049675875.1 Streptosporangiaceae bacterium | reverse complement strand
CCGCCATCCGGCGCGCGCTGGTCGCCGACCGCGGCGCCCGCGCGGTCAGCGCGACGATGCGGGTCCGGCTGGCGCAGGATGTGCAGATCGCCACGGCGTCGCCGGCCGAGCTGGAGGCAGTGGTCGCGGCCATCGGGCCGCTCGCGCACCGGCTGAGCAAGATTCTGGCGCAGCAGGAGTTCCGGAAGCGGCGGCTGTCGGTGCGCCGGACGCTGCACCTGGCGATGGGCACCGGCGGGGTGCCGTTCCGGATCGGGACCGAGCCGGCTCCGCCGCCCAAGCCGGAGATCGTGGTGCTCTGCGACGTGTCGGGGTCGGTCGCCACGTTCTCCCGGTTCACCCTCAACCTGCTCATCGCGCTGGACAGCCGGTTGTCCCGGCTGCGCGCGTTCTCGTTCGTCGACGGCCTCGCGGACATCACCGAGCTGGTCAGCGAGGCGCGCGCGGCCGGACGCCAGCTCACCCAGGCGGAGGCGGCGCGCGGCGCCGTCCGGTGGACCGGCAGCTCCGACTACGGGCACGTGCTGCGCGAGTTCGCCAGCGAGCATGCGCGGCAGTTCACCCGGCGGACGGTCGTGCTGGTCGTCGGAGACGCGCGCTCCAACTACGTCGACCCGGCGCCGGCGGCGCTTGCGCAGGTGAGCGAGCGGGTCGGCAAGCTGTACTGGCTCAATCCCGAGCCGCGCCGGTACTGGAACACCGGCGACTCGGTCATAGCCCGGTACGAGCCGGTCTGCGCTCAGGTGCGCGAGTGCGCCACGCTGCGGCAGATCGCCGACTTCGTGCAGTCGCTGGCCGTCAGATAGCGGTGTCGCAAGAACTGATCCGCCGGTGGCCGACCTGCCGCGGCTACGCCTGCGCGGGCTCGTCCCCGGCCCGGCGCCGCCCGAAGACGAAGTAAGAAATCGGGATGAGCCCGGCGGAGTTCACGATCATTGCACTGGCCCACAGCCGCTTGGAGCCGCGGATCTGGCTGGCGGGCCGACGCCGGAGGTCGATGAGCACCGCCGCCTTGAGGCCCGCCTCGGCGACCGCACCCGCCATGATGATCCAGCGGGTTTGCGGGCTCAGGTCGCTCCAGCTGGTCGCCATGGCTTCCTCCGCGTCATGCAGCAGCGTTGCTGGCCGGTACGTTACCGCGGTCGCGGGTCTGACAGGCTGTCGGCATGGCGACTGACGTTACGCATCGCAGCCTTTCCGTCGAGCGCAGGGCACCGGGGAGGTTCGCCGCGGTGAACTCCCGCGGCGGCCGGATTGCCGTTGGCACCGGGGCCGACGAGGAGTTCACGCCGACTGAGCTGCTGCTGGTCGCGATCGGCGGCTGTACCGCGATCGACGTAGACATCCTCACCTCGCGTCGGGCCGAGCCCGAGTCGTTCGAGATCGTCGTTGACGCCGACAAGGTTCGCGACCAGGGCGGCAACCACCTGACCAACATCGAGGTGACCTACCGGCTCACGTTCCCGGCGGGCGCCGTCGGCGACCAGGCGCGGGCAATCCTGCCGGAGGCGGTCCGGCAGTCGAACGAGCGGCTCTGCACGGTCGGCCGAACGGTCGAGCTGGCGACACCGGTGGCCACCCGCATCGAGTAGCGGCCGCGGCCGCGCCGAATCGGCCGGACGGGCTGCCTCGCTGACCGCGGGAGCGTGCTCGGTCTGCTGCGTCAGCCGAGCAGCCCGAGCGGGCTCGGCGCGGCAAAGCTGATCTGCACCGCGCGCTGGCCGCTGGCGAGCCTGACCGCCGCGATTCTTGTCGGGGCGTACAAATCCACCTCCGAGTGCAGCGAGGTCACCAGCCGCCGCGCGTAGCCAGCGCCGTTCTGGCCGGTCGCCGGATCTGCGGCAGCGAGATCAACGAGGCGCAGCGGCACGCCGGGGCTGGCACCGAGGGCAGCGCCGCCGAAGCTCACGATGGCGATGCGGTGCTGGCTGGCCAGGAACGCCAGGACCGTCAGCAGCCGCGCATCGACGTCGCCAGCCAGCAGTGCGCGCCGCGCACCTGCCGAGGCTGTGACGCTGGATCGGGTGAGCAACTGAGCGCCGGCGGATCGCCTGGCCAGAACGTCCGCACTCAGCGCTGTCCGGAATGTTGCGGGACCGTCCGGGGCGATCACCCGGATGTCGACTCGGCTCGCGCCGGCCCCAAAGCTGGCTAGGACCTGGGGCGCGTAGACCTTGGCGAGCTGAGCACCGAACTGGCTGCGGATGCCGGCGGTGGCGACGACTACCTGGGTTCCGTAGAGGTCAGGCGCCGTGGACTGCAGGACGCTCAGGTTCGCCGCCGGGAATCCGTGCTGGGCGAGGTCAGCGCAGGTCAGTGCGTCGCACGCGACGAGGATGTTATGTCCGACCTCAGCGGCGACCCAGGCTGCCGCTTGTTCTCGCACGGCGGTCTGGGCCGCGAGCGGGATGTCGCCGGAGGTCCTAGCTCGGTGGCCATGCGGGTAGAGCCCGACGACCGCGAGCGCGGCGGCAGCAACGAGGGCGACCCCGGCGAGCCACCAGCGCCTCGCTCGCGACCCCGCCCTCCGGCGCGGCGCGGCGCCTCGGGCTGGCGGCATGACCGCCGGAGGTGGCGTGACTGGCGGAGGTGGCGTGACTGGCGGAGGTGACGTACCTGGCTGAGGTGGCGTGGCCGGCGGAGGTGACGTACCTGGCTGAGCTGGTGCCTCCCACGGAGGTGACGTACCTGGCTGAGCTGGTGCCTCCCACGGAGG
>JBAUAR010000297.1:0-3880 GCA_049675875.1 Streptosporangiaceae bacterium | reverse complement strand
CGTACTGGATGTACCGGCGGACCTGCCGCGCATGGTCGCGGCCGTGCAGCGCGCCGATGAGCCACAACGCCATATCGATTCCGGCCGAGACGCCTTGGCTCGTGACCAGGCTGCCGTCGACGACGTAGCGGGCGTCGCGCACGACCGTGATGTCTCCGCGGGCCTCGAGCGTGTCCTCGAAGCCGTAGTGCGTCGCGACCCTGCGGCCGCGCGCCGGACCCGCCTCGTGCAGCAGCAGCGCTCCCGTGCAGACGCTGGTCGTCCACGCGGCCGTGGCCGACACAGCCCGGATCCAGTCGATGACAGCAGCCTTGTCGACCTCGCGCCTGGTGCCCATGCCGCCCGGCACCAGCAATACGTCCAGCGGCGGATGGCTCGCTAGCGTGTGGTCAGGCAGCACCCGCAGTCCCTTGGCACAGCGCACCGGGTCGAGCTGCTCGGCCACGAGCACCACTGTGTCGCTATCCCCGCGCATGTTCCGGGAGGTCGTGAACACCTCCCATGGCCCGACGAAGTCCAGTTCTTCTGCCCCGACGAAGACGAGCAACCCGTATGTGGTCATGCGCACTCCCAGCGTGATCTCGTTGACCGAAACCGGTCGCGGTAATCGGACGGAGCGACGTGCGCGTGCCGGTGAAATGCCCGGCGAAGCGTCTCGGCGGTGCCGAAACCGCAGCGCCGCGCGATCGCCTCGACCGGATCGTCGCCCTCGGTGAGGGCCCGCTGTGCGGCCTCAATTCGCACCCGCTCCACGTACGCGGCGGGCGGCGTGCCGATCTCCGCGGTGAACCGGCGCTGGAAGTGCCGCGGGCTGAGGCCCGCCCGGCAGGCCAGGCTGTCGAGGCCGTGCCGGCTGCCGGGATCGGCGTGAATCGCCGCGATGACGGTGCGGATGGGGTCAGTCCGTGGCTGCCCGGACCACAGCGGCACGCTGAACTGCGACTGACTGCCGGGTCGCCGCAGGAACATGACGAGTTCCTGCGCCACGGCGTGCGCGACATCACGGCCCAGGTCGTCTTCGACGAGGGCGAGCGCCAGATCCATGCCGGCGGTCACGCCGGCCGAGGTCCAGACCTGGCCATCCCGGATGTAGATCGGATCGCAGTCCACCTGCAGGTCCGGGTGCTCCCGGCGGAGTTGGCCGGCGCGCGCCCAGTGGGTGGTGACGCGACGGCCGTTGATGAGCCCGGCCGCCGCCAGCAAGAACACGCCGCTACACACCGACGTAACCCGGCGGGCACCACCACCCGCTGCGGCGATCCAGCCGGTGAGCGCGGCGTCGTGGCGGGCCGCGTCGACGCCACCGCCGCCGGCCACGACGAGCGTGTCGATAGCAGCCGGGTCAGCGTCGGCCAGGCCGGCTCCCGCCTGTACCGGCAGCCCGCTGCCTGCGGTCACTTGACCGGCCACAGGGGCGACGATCTCGGATCGGTACCCGCCGGTGAGCCTCCCCGCGTTCTGGAACACCTCGTGCGGTCCGACCAGGTCGAGCGACTCGAAGCCCTCGAAGATCACGAAGACGATGCGTCGTGGTGTCACGCGTCCTACCTTGCGGCAGCCGCAGCGATGGCGTCAACGACGACTACCCCACGTTCCACGCCATGAGGCCCGCCTGGCCGCTGGCCTCTTTGTCGCGGTCGATCCGGCAGCTGCCCGGACCCGGCGCCCCGGCACCGTAGCGCGTGCTCCTCGGCGCACGCGCTACCGATTGTGGTCGATCAATGGCGTAGCGTGCCTGTGATGGCGGGCTGGCATGGCAAGCGCACGGCGCGCGCCGAGGCCCGCGGCAGCCAGGCGGCCCGGCGGCTGCGGCCGGGCAGGATCATCGCTGCTGCGGCCCGGGCAGGGCGGCGCTTCTGGTGGCAGATCCTGGCCGTGGCGATCCCCGTGTCGCTGGTCAGCTCGGGCCTGGAGATTCTGATCGACCACTACGTCGATCCCGCCGATGCCCTGCTATCGGTCGGCGCGACGCTCGGATCGACTGGCATCAGCATGCTCGGCACCGTGCTGCTGTCCGGTTTCGCCTGCCGGCTGGTCAGTGCGGCCCAACAGCGCCAGCCGCCGCGCACGGTGCTGCAGGTGGCGCGGTCGCTGCCCTGGTGGCGGCTCATCGCCGCCGACTTGCTGGTTTCCGTAGCGGTAGTCGTCGGGCTCGTGCTGCTGGTCGTGCCGGGCCTCGCGGCCCTGACCCTGCTGGCCGTCGTCGGGCCGGTCATCGAGATCGAGCACCGCCAGGTCTTCGCCGCCATCCGCCGGTCGGCTCAGCTGGCCCGCCAGCACCTCGGCTCAGTGCTCCTGCTGGCGACCGGACCGCTGATCGTGGTGGCCGAGCTGGAGGCCATTGCCCCGGAACCCGACCGGGCTGGCGAGATCGCCGAGTTCCTGCTCATCCGCGGCCTGGCCGAGGGCATCGTGGAAGCCTGCCTCGCCGTTATCCTGTGCGAGCTGTGCTTCCAGCTCATCGACGCCGACGCGGCCCGACGCCGAAGCGGCGGTGGGACTATCCCGCCTGGCTCAGGACCGGCGGTGCGGCCCGACGAGAAGCCAGCTGGGTTACCCCGCCCCGCGCGGCAGCAGCGGGCCGTGGTCGAGGTGCGGCAGCACGTGCCGCGCGAACAAGTCGCACTCGGCCGCGTGCGGATAGCCGGACAGGATGAACGCCTCCACGCCGAGGTCTGCGTAGCTACGCAGCTTGGCGAGCACTTGATCGGGGTCGCCGACGATAGCCGCTCCGGCGCCCGAGCGCGCCCGGCCGATGCCGGTCCACAGGTTCGGCTCTACGAAGCCTTCGTCGTCGGCCAGGTCGCGCAGCTCTCCCTGGCGCAACTGGCCGACGGACGCGACATGCTGCGACTGGTCCCGGATGCGCCGACCAGTCTCGGCGTCCAGCCGCGAGACCAGCCGCCGGGCCGCCGCCCGCGCCTCCTGCTCGGTGCCGCGCACGATCACGTGCACGCGGTAGCCGAACCTGAGCTGCCGGCCGTACCGCGCGGCTCGCGACCGCATGTCCGTGAGCACTGCCTCGATCGCCGGCGTGGTATCCGGCCACATGAGAAAGACGTCAGCAGCCTGGGCCGCCACGTCCCTGGCCGCCTCGGACAGACCACCGAAGTAGAACGGCGGGCAGCCACCGACGGTCCGGATGCGCGGCGGGTCCAGGGCCAGCCGGACAAACTCGCCCTGCACGTCGATCGGCTTACCGTTCAGCAGCTCGCGCAGCACCCGCATGATCTCCAGCGTGCGGCGGTACCGCGGCGCCGACTCGAGCTGCTCGCCAGGCAGGTCGGACGAGATGATGTTGATGGTCAGCCGGCCATCGAGCATCTCGTCAATGGTCGCGAGCTGGCGAGCGAGCTGCGGCGGCCACATCTCTGCCATCCGGACGGCCACGAGCAGCTGCATGCGCCGCAGCAGCGGCGCGATCCCGGCCGCGAATGCGATCGAGTCGATCCCGGTTGCGTAGTTCGACGGCAGCAGCAGGTTGTCGTAGCCGGCCTCATCGGCGCGCAGCGCCACACCGCGGGTATGTTCCCAGCTCGAGAGCAGGCCGGGGTCGGGCACTCCGAGGAACTCGTAGTCCTCGTCGCACAGCGGTCCGAACCAGGAAATCTCGCAGCCCACGCCTGCCTCCGCTCCGCGCTTCGAGCGCCCCCTGTGGAAGTCGACCACCTCATCCGGCGCGCCGCAACCGACCCGCGCACGCAGCGAGTGCCGCGAACCGGACCGCCCGTTCCCGCCTGGACTAGGTGAGCCTGTGCATCCAGCCGTAGCGGTCGGGCTTGCGGCCGTACTGGATGCCCACCAGCTCGTCGCGCAGCAGCGTGGTGACCGCGCCGGCGCTGCCATCGCCGACCTTCCAGTCGCCGCTGGCGCTGCGCAC
>JBAUAR010000296.1:0-15509 GCA_049675875.1 Streptosporangiaceae bacterium | reverse complement strand
GGCGTGCCAGCCGGCCGAGTAATGCGGCCAGCCGAGTGCGGTGCCGAGCCGCGTCATCACCCCGGCCGCGGCGAGGTAGGCACGGGCGCCGCCGCCCGCTGCCAGCACGGTCGGCACGCACACCGCGCTGACGTGCGTCGTGGAAGGCATGTGCAGGTCGTCATAGTCGAGCACGTGCGCGGCAGTCGCCCAGTGCGCGCCCTCGCCGAGGCTGGCTGCAATCCGCGTCACTGGCTGCTCCCGCGCCGCGAGCGCGACCGCGACGGTGTCTACTAGCGACCGGTCCGCCAGCGCCAGATCGTCGGTGCTCGGCTCAAGGTCGTGGGCCCAGCGGGCGAGCGCGCTGGCTGTCGATGTCATGTCCGTTCCCTCTGTGCTAGCCGCCGAGGATGGTCAGAGCGCGGTGGGCTAGCGGCATGATCCGGTCGCCCTTGAGCCCCTGGCGGAGATCGTGGCTGTTGCCCATCAGATAGCGGTGGTAGAGCTGGGCGACCACGATGGCGGTCTTCCAGCAGCCGAACGCCTCGTACCAGCCGACGGCCGACAGGTCGGCGCCCGTCGCCTGCGCGTAGCGCTCGGACACCTCGGCCCGCGTTGGCAGGCCCATGTCCTGCTGGCCGTCCGGGTACGACGGCCGGCTGTCCGGGACGTCGGACGGATCTGGCCAGTAGTTGAGCATGGTGCCGAGGTCGACCAGCGGATCGCCGATAGTGGCCATGTCCCAGTCGAACACCGACTGCACCCGGTCCGGGCTGGCGGGGTCGAACTGGCAGTTGTCGATCTTGAAATCGTTGTGCAGCACGGACGTGCGGACGGTCTCGGGCCTGGTCGCGGCTAGCCGTGCGCCCGCTTCCGCGACGAGATCCGTGCCACCCGTGCCGTCCTCGCCCGCCGCATCGCCCGCAGTGACGCCCTGCGCTTGTCGTGGCGCGGCCTCGGCCAGGTGCGCCAGCAGCGGCTCGGCCACCGCGGCCCAGCGCGCCTGCCAGCCGCGGAGCTGGCGGTCCACGAATCCATCGGGTCGGCCGAGGTCGGCGACGCCCGCTCGTTGTGGGTCGAGCAGGTGCAGGTCGGCGAGCGCGTCGACGACCGCGAAGCCGATCCGGCGGCCGGCGTCGGCCTGCCCGGCCATGGTCGGCGGCACGTTGCCCCAGACCACCACGCCCGGCCGGTACTCGATGACGAGGAAGTCCGAGCCGACGATCGAGTGGTCGTCGCAGAGCAGGTAGGCCCGTGGGGCCCGGTCGTAGCTGCGCCAGAGCCGGGATAGCGCGCGGTACTCACGCTTCATGTCGTGCGCGCCGACGGCGATCTCGCCGAACGGCGGCCGGCGGATCACCAGCCGGCGGTCGGCGAACTCCAGCAGGTAGGTGAGGTTCGCCGCCCCGGTGAGGAACTGGTGCACCGAAACCAGCGGACCGAGCCCGTCGATGCTCGCGTGCAGGTAATCCGCCAGCCGATCGAAGGCCAGTTCGTCGCCGGGGCGCACCGGGCCGTACTCCGCCGGGCCGTGCTGCGCGGGGCCGGCGGGCATGCGCTGGTCGTTCACGATGGCCGCCCGGCTCAGTAGTGGATGGCGCGTGGAGTGCCGCCGCCACACGCCACCGAGTCGCCATTGATTGCCACGCTGCGGGGGGAGGCCAGGAAGACGATGACCGCGGCCACCTCGTCCGCCGTGGGCAACCGCCCGATGGAGTTGCCGCCGGCGAGCCGGCGCTCGACCTGCGCTGGCTCGATGCCCTCCCGGCTGGCGGTCGCGGCCACCACGCCGGGGGTCGCCTCGGTCCTCGTCAGGCCGGGGTGGACCACGGTCACGTTGACGCCGTGGCGGCCGAGTTCGTCGGCCAGGTTCTTGGTCATCGCGGCTACCGACACGTTCCGGATTGAGCCGACGACCGAGCCGGTGCTGCGGGCGGCCAGCCCGCTGACGTTGATGATCCGTCCCCAGCCCGCCGCGATCATGCCCGGCGCGAGCGCCTGGGCGCAGCGCAGGTACCCGAGCACCTTGACGTTCAGGTCGTCCCAGAACATCTCGCTGGTGACGGTCTCGAACCCGCCGACGGGCTGCTGGCCGGCCGGTATCGCGGCACAGTTGACGAGGATTTCGATCGGTCCGACGAGCTCAGCCGCGCGGACGGCCAGCGTGTGCACCGATGCATCGTTGCTGGTGTCGACCTGCACCGGATGGACAGTGCGGCCCGACGCGGCGCTGATCTCCGCGGCCGATTGCCGCAGCCGGTCAGCCGAGCGCGACGCGATGACGACGTCCGCGCCCTCGGCGGCGAGTAATGCCGCCGTCGACTTCCCGATGCCGCTGCCGCCGCCGGTGACGACCGCCCGCTTGCCGGTCAGCTGAAGATCCACACCGTCTCCTTACCGCCATCGGCCGCACCGCCGTCCGGCCGCACCGCCATGGGCCGCTGGGTAGCCACCCGATCATGCTCCGCTGGCCGCGGCCGGGGCAACCTGCGTGCGACGACGCGCCAGCAACCGGTAGACCGGACATTCCATCGGCTTCGCGCGTCTACCGGGGTTATTTGTCCGGTATAGGAGCGCGAAGTCGATGGAATATCGCCTGACGGCGATAACCACACCGGATGTATCGGATATGTCGGGCCACCGTAGGCGCCGCAGACGGGCTAGTCACTTCGGGTGGTTTCGCGGTAGCTCAGCGGCGCAGACGGGCTGGCCCGCAGCCGCCAGAAGGCCGGCTGGGCCGGTACTCTCGTCCTCACTAACCGTTTTGGTGTAGCCATAGCTCGAATGGCCTATTTGCCTATGTTCGCGCGACTCTGTGGTGCTGGCCTGTCACGATTGCCCAGGTCAGGCCTGGTGAGAGGCATCCAGCACATCGCTGCGTAGCCGGGCGCGGAGCCGTCGTAAGGCAGGTAGTGAGTTCGGCCAGGGCCTCACATCGCAAGACCAGGAAGATCAAGCGGACTGGGCGCCATGGTGCCCCCGCGCGAGCCCGGCGGACCGCAACCTTCATGTCGGTAGCCGTCCCGGCGCTAGCGCTGGTCGGCACCTGCGCTGCTTACTACGGCTTCCAGCACCCGGCGCCTGATCCGGTCGCCAGCAGCGTGGCCTCGTACAGCGTGCGCGCGCTGCGGTCGGTCGCGCAGACCGAGGCGGGCAGCGCGGACCGGCTGGTCAGTCCCACCCCTAGCAGCAGCCGCAAGTCCCGAGCATCCGCGGGCACCGCCACCCCGAAGCAGTCCGCCTCGCCCGGCCCCGCGACCCCCGCTGGTCCCGCGGCCTCGAGCACGGCGCTGACCTGCAGTGGCGCTGGCGGCATCGGCGGTACCGGGATGCTCCCGCTGAATTACGCCACGATCGTGAACTTTCTTGTCGCGCACGGCTACACGGCCATGGGCGCGGTCGGCGTCGCCGGCAACATCTACCAGGAGTCGAAGGGTAATCCGGAGTCGGTCGGCACCGGCGGCGGCGGCCTGATCGGCTGGACCCCGCTCCCGGCGGGCTACGTGACGGGTAGCCCGGACGCGGACCTGCAGACGCAACTGACGGCGCTGCTCAGCTACAACCAGCAGTGGGCGCAGTACGTCCCCATGCTGAACGCCACGACCAGCGCCACCGACGCCGCTGACATCTACATGAACTACTTCGAGCGGCCGGGCATCCCGGCCGCCGCCAACCGTGAGGGTGCCGCGGTGGCTGTCGCCCAGGCCTGCGGGATCGGCTCGTGACGACGCCACGGTCCCGGCGAGGGAATGGCGACAGGCACCGCAAGGTCACGGCGCGCCCGGCAGTGCCCGACGCATCCATGCGGCTGGCCAGCCGCCGCGGCTGACAGCTACTCGGCCTCCGCGCCACCCTTCCACTGGGCCGATCCCGCGTCCCACTCGGTGTAGGTGTACGGGTTGTCCATCACCGTGGTCTCTGGGATGTCCGGGTGCATGCCCTCGGTCCACGCGTCCGGGCCCAGCTCTGCCTGCAGGTACTCGACGGTCTGATCGATGGCGCGCCGGGCCTTGCCGAGGCTGGCCGCGTCGGTGAGCTGGTGGTCGTGCTTGACGACCCGGCCGTTGATCACGACGGTATGCACGTCCCCGCGCTGAACCTGGAAGGCCACGTGCCCGTAGGGGTTGAGGACGGGGAACATGACCGGCGAGCGGTCGTTCTTGATCAGCACGATGTCGGCCTTCTTGCCAGGCTCGATGCTGCCGATGAGCGCGTCGAGTCCGAGCGCCTTCGCGCCGCCACGGGTCGCGAAGTCGACGACGTCCTCGGCGCGCAGGTGGCAGTGAGTTACGGTCTCGGCCTTGTTGTGCGCCTCGAAGTGCTCGCGGGAGCGGTCGGCGCCGAGGGTGGCGCGCATGGCGGTGAACAGATCCGCTGACCACCAGACGCTGGTGTCCATGGACAGTGATACGGGGATGCCGTGCTCGCGCAGCTGCCAGGTGGGTGGATAGCCCTGACCGGCCGACTGCTCGGATTCGGTGGCGACACTAGCGGTGCCGCCGGTAGCCGCGATCCGGTTGTAGGAGTCGCGCGTCAGGGTAGCGGCGTGCACGTAGATGGTCTTGTCGGTCATGAATCCGTGCTCGTGCATGAGCCGGATGCCGTCGTCGTTGGTGGCACCCCACACGCCGGCGTGGGTGGTGACCGGGGCGCCGAGGTCGCGGGCGACCTCGAAGGCTGCCTTCTCAGGGAACGCTGGGTCGCCGGTGACGTCGAAGGCCATCTGGAAGCCCAGCATGTCGTTTCCCGGCGTGAACCGGCGTGCCACGAACTCGCGGAACTCGGGCGCGGCCGACCACTCCCACGGGCCGGCCTGGATGTTGCCGTACGCCAGCACGAACCGGCCGGGCACCTCGGTGAGGGCGTCGACGGCCGCCTCAGCGTGTTCGACGGTCTGCAGGCCGTGCGACCAGTCCACCGTGGTCGTCACGCCCGCGTCGATCGCCTCGATCCCGGACAGCAGGTTCCCTGCGTAGATATCTGCGGGCCGGAACACCTTCCCCCAGCTGAGGTAGTACCAGACGAAGTACTGGGTCAGCGTCCAGTCCGCGCCGTATCCGCGCATCGCCGTCTGCCACATGTGCCGGTGGGTGTCCACCATGCCCGGCATCACGATCCCGCCCGACGCGTCGATCTCTACCGTTCCCGCGGGCACAGCGAGCGCGGGACCCACGGCCACGATCTGGTCCCCGGAAACCAGCACGTCTGCGGCTGGCAGCACCCGGTGTGCGTCGTCCATGGTGAGCACCGTCCCGCCCCGGAAAACCAGCGGCCGTCCGGTGAGGTCGGCGCCGCTCAGGCCGGCATCAGTCATAGGAACCTCCTTGGGCTCTGGTCTCGGCTGGTAGTGCGAGCAGGATCACGGCAGCCGCGAGCCTGGTGACGGCAGGCGTCGGCCTCGTCACGGCAGGCATCGGTCTGGTCACTGCAGGCATCGCCCGTTCGCGCCGATATCCGCTGTCCGGACTACTGTCCGGACAGCGGATAGCTTCATCCCGATCGGAAGCGTTCCGGGTTTCGCCGTGGCTGTCAAGGGCACCGGCGGGCCCGTGAACTATCGTCCGCGATGCGGACGTTACTGCCGCGCGGTCAGCCGTCCCGGAGGCTGGCGACTAGCTGGTCTGCCTGCTCGACGGTCACGCCACCGAGGTTGGGCAGCGGCGCTACCCGGCTGCCGCCGGCCAGGAACACCACCTTGTCAGTGAGGCACGCGCACAGGTCGGGATGCCGCTGCGCGATCTCCTGCCAGTTGCCCGTGACGGCCTGCTGGCGGGCCTGCACCGCTGGGAGAACCCGCTCGGTCATCGCGCGCTGCACGCGTCGGCCGATGGCCCGGCCAACGAGGCCCATGGCGACGCCGCCGGCGATGTCGCCGAGGTTGTCCAGCGGGTTGCCGCCCATGACGGGGTTGTCCCAGTTCCGGCGGCCGCCCCGGAAACCGCCGAGGACGCCACCGACGCCGGGCGGCGGCCCCGCTTGCGGCTCGGCCGCCCAGCCGGGGACCGGCCCCTGCTGGGGCTCGCCGCCAAAGCCCTGCTGCGGCGCACCGGGCTGCTGACCTAGCTGGCTGCCGGCCCGCGAGGCCAGCTCCTGAATGGAATGCACGGCGTCGGCGCTGCCGCAGCGCGGGCAGGCTGTGGCCTGCTGATCAGTGGTCACGCCGCCATTGTGCGCGCGCCACCGCCGCTGCGAAAGATAATCAGCGTGCTTCCCTTCCGGGGCGCCATGGCAATGGCCGGACAATTCGGGATCTAAGCGGGGTTCTAGAATGACGGGCACCCCGCTACTCTTCGGAGTTCGTCATGACCGACACGGCGCGCTCGTCTCCTGCTCTCGACCCCACGGTCCCCAATGTGGCCCGGATGTACGACTTCATGCTCGGCGGAAAGGACAACTACGCCAGCGATCGCGACGCAGTCGCCAGGCTCATCGAGATCTCGCCGGGGGTGCAACTCGCAGCCCGGTGGAACCGGCAGTTTCTTGGTCGCGCCGTTCGCTTCGTCGCCGCGCAGGGAGTCAGCCAGTTCCTCGACATCGGTGCGGGGCTGCCCACCCGGGAGAACGTGCACGAGGTCGCGCAGTCGGTCCTTGCCGATGCCCGGACCGTCTACGTGGACAATGACCCGGTCGTGCTGAGCCATGCCAACGCGCTGCTGACCGGGGATGCCCGCACCGCCGTGGTCGCTGGGGACGTCCGCGATCCGGCCGGCCTCGTCGGCGATCTCAAGGCGACGGGTCTGCTCGACTTCGGCACCCCGGTCTGCCTGCTGCTGGTCGCGATCCTGCACTTCGTGTCCGACGCCGACGACCCGGCGGGACTGGTGGCGGCGCTCCGGGACGCGCTCCCGGCCGGCAGCTATCTGATCCTGTCGCACGCGACCATGGACGGCTATCCGGCGCAGGCTTCGGCCGAGGAGGAGCAGCGCGCCGGCCGGGTGTATGACCGCGCAACCGCTGCCCTGACGATGCGCGGGCGGGCGGAGGTGAGCCTGCTGCTCGACGGCTTCGAGCTAGTGGAACCAGGGCTTGTGCACGTCACGCGCTGGCGGCCGCCAACGCCGCCGCGACTCGTCTACGACGCATTCCTCGGCGCGGTCGGTCGTCAGCGCTAGCCACGCCGGCCGCGCGGGCAGCCGGACGGACCGCGCTTCCGCGTCCTTCGGGTCCGGCGTTGCCCGGTTAGCCTCCCGCCAGCCGGAAGCTTGCCTCGCGCCGTCCGCCCGGCCGCGAGTACAAGAAGAGGTGAGCCAAAGGAGGCACAGGATGACGGGCACTCACCACGCAGACGTGATCGGCTCGATGCTCCGGCCGCACTACCTCTCGGAAGCGCAGGCCGCGATGGCCGCTGGCCGGCTATCGCCGCACGCCTTCAAGGCGATCGAGGACAGTGCCGTCGACCAGGCCATCGCCATGCAGGAGGGCTGCGGGCTCGACGTCGTCACCGACGGGGAACTGCGGCGGTTCTCGTTCCTCGATCACCTGCTCGGTGATGTGGCAGGCTTCATCCCGCAGCCCGGCGCGACTATCGCCTTCCACGGCCCCGAAGGGGACTGGGACTGGGCCCCGCCGGTCACGGTCGCAAGCAAGATCAGCTCGCGGCGGAAGATTACCGTCGAGGAGTTCGCTTACGCCCGCGGCCGGGCCCGGGTACCGGTGAAGGTCACGCTGATCAGCCCGCTCATCCTGTACACGGCCTGGAATCCGGCTGTGTCCACGGCCGCCTACTCCGACGCCTACGAGCTGTTCGCGGACGCCGCCGCGATCATCAAAGACGAGATCACGGAGCTGGCCCGGCTCGGCTGCAGCTACGTGCAGATCGACTCGCCCGACCTCGGCACGCTTGTCGACCCGGAGAACCGGGTGCTGCGCGAGGGGCTGGGCATGCCGACGGAGCGGACCCTGACCGAGGGCATTGAGATCCTCAACTCTGTCGCCGACGTGCCCGGCGTCACCTTCGGGCTGCACCTGTGCAAGGGCAACAACCAGAGCATGTGGATCGCGACCGGTGGTTATGACTTCATCGCCGAGGCGGTGTTCGGCGGGCTATCGAACTTCGACACGTTCCTGCTCGAGTACGACGACGAGCGTTCGGGCGGGTTCGAGCCGCTGGCCAAGGTGCCCGACGACAAGTCCGTGGTGCTGGGACTGATCACCAGCAAGACGAACGCGATCGAATCGGTGCCGGACGTCATCGCCCGCATTAACGACGCTGCCACGTACATCGACCTGGAGCGGCTCGGGGTATCGACGCAGTGCGGGTTTGCCCCGGTGTCCGTCGGGGCGAACCACATCACCGAGGAGACCCAGCAGCGCAAGCTTGAGCTGGTCGGGGAAGTGGCCGCTGAAGTGTGGTGACCCGTTGGCGGGAACGGGGTCGCTGGACGGCACAGCCGCGCGCCGGTTCGCGGGGGTACGGGCTAGGGTGAGGCTTACGGTCAGGTAACGGAAGGCACGGTGACTCACACGTCCCAGCACGACGCCGCTGCGGCCGGGTCCGACGCGGTGACCTTTGACACCTCGGTAGCGAGCCCGGCCCGGGTGTGGAACTACTGGATCGGCGGCAAGGACAACTACGCCGCGGACCGGGCCGCCGCTGAGGCGGTCAGCGCTGCGAACCCGGCCCAGCCGATCGTCGCCCGGACGGCGCGGCGTTTTCTCGTCGACGTCGTGCGACGGCTGGCCGGGGAGTACGGGGTCCGGCAGTTCCTGGACATCGGCAGTGGGCTACCCACCGCCGACAACACCCACGAGGTCGCCCAGCGTCTGGCGCCAGACTCGCGGGTCGTGTACGTGGACAACGATCCCGTCGTGCTGGCCCACGCCAGGGCGCTGCTCACGAGCTCACCCGAGGGCAAGACCGACTTCATCCTTGCCGACCTGCGCGATCCGCAGCTGATCCTGACGCGGGCGGCGCGGACGCTGGACCTGAGTAAGCCGGTAGCGATCGTGCTCGTCGGGGTGTTGCATTTCATCACCGAGGAAGCCGACCCGTACGCGATCGTGGCGCTGCTCATGGCGGCAGCCGCCCCGGGCAGCTATCTGGTCATCGGGCACGCCGCCAGCGACGTGCGGTCGGCGGCGGTGCAGCAGGGATACCGCGCATACAACGCGCGTTCGCCGGTCATGATCACCCCGCGCAACCGCGAGCAGATCGACCGGTTCCTCGTTGGCCTGGAACCGGTCGGGCCGGGCGTGGTCACGCTGAGCCAGTGGTTCGAGCCAGGGCAGCTCGGCGGAGACGGTGCTGAGCTGGTCGGGTACACCGGCATCATGCAAAAGCCGCGGTAGCGCCCGGATGACGGCGTCGCCGGATTGTTACACCTGCGCCTGGGAAGCCGCGGGTGCTACCGCGCCGCCCTGGGAGCGCATCGCGGCCGACGAGCACTGGCGAGTGGCGCATGCCTGCCCGAGTGCTGGGCTGCCAGAAAACCTACGTCGCGCAGTTCGCGGAGGCCGAGGGGTTCGCGCACGTGCACTTCCACGTCGTGCCGCGGCCACCCGACCTCGCCCGTGACCTCCGGGGCCCGCGCATCTTCCAGCTTCTCGGAGTGGCCGACGAAACGCGGGTCGGCGAGGACGAGATGAACCGGCTGGCGGACGAGCTCAGCGCGCAGCTCGGACGCCAGCGGTAACCAGGGCCGAGCGTCGGCGTGCGGCTGGTCGCCCGGCTACTGGCGTTCCCTCGTGGACGGACCACAGGCCCGGCAGCAGCTGGCGTCACCGGAACCCGAGCCCGTCGAACCTGCCAGACTCCCGCCAATTGTCGATGTAACCGAAATAGGCGCTGGCGCCGTACGGATAACCGCGGGGCAGCCACTGGCTGGCTCCGATCTCCTGCCCCTCATTGTTGTAATAACCGGGCGTGCAGTCCGGGCCGCCGAGCGTGCCGCCTGGCCCCGTCGCCAGCAGCTCGAGCCACGCTTCCTGGGCATCCTTGGCCACCTCGGCCGCGGCAAAGCCGCTGTCCAGCGTGTGCCGGACGACCGCGGCGATCGTCCTGGCCGAGTCGACGATGTTGTGCGGCACGTTGGAGATCAGGTTCGCGCCCTGGAACGGCTGCACGATGAAGACGTTCGGGAATCCGTGCACGTGGATGCCGTGCAGGGTGCGCATTCCGTCAGCCCAGTAGCCGGACAGCGTGCGGCCGTCACGGCCGGTCAGGTCGTAGCCCGATCGCCGAGTGTAGGGCGTGCCGACCTCGAAGCCGGAAGCGTAGATGATGCAGTCCAGCTCATACCCCCGGCCTGCCGCGACCACGCCCGTCTCGGTGATCCGCTGCACTCCCTTGCCATCGGTGTCGACGAGGTGCGTGGTCGGGTTGTTGAACGCCTGCAGGTACTCATCGTGGAAGCACGGCCGCTTGCACAGCTGGCGGTACCAGGCCTTGAGCTTGTGCGCCGTGTCAGGGTCACTGACCAATTCGTCGGTCCGCGCTCGGATCTCTTCCATCTTCTCGAAGTCGGATTCTTCGAGCACGGCTAGCATTCCGGCCGGATTCCGGTCTGCTGGCGGCAGCGTGGCGATCTTTGCCCACATCCGCCGGGCCATTTCGGTCCAGCCGTCCTGCACCAGGTCTTCGGCTGCTAGCTGGCCAGTCTGGTTGCTGGTGAAGTTCTCCAGCCAGCGCTGCTGCCAGCCGGGCGTGGCGATCTCGGCGAACCAGTCAGGGTCGATGGGGTGGTTGTTGCGCACGTCGACCGACGACGGGGTGCGCTGGAAGACGTACAGCTCGCCGCTGGCGCGGGCGAGATGGGGCACGCACTGGACCGCCGTGGCGCCGGTGCCGATGATGCCGACTCGCTTGTCGGCCAGCTTGTCCATGGGCGCACCTGCAGTGTCGCCGCCGGTATACCCGTAGTCCCAGCGGCTGGTGTGGAAGGACTGCCCGCGGAATGACTGGATCCCCGGAATCCCCGGTAGCTTGGGCACGTGCAGCAGGCCGGCGCCCAGTACGACGAATTGCGCGGTCAGCCGGTCGCCGCGGTCAGTCTCGACGATCCACCGGCAGCTCGCCTCGTCCCAGCGCATGTCGGTGACTTCGGTGTGGAACAGGGCGTCGTCATACAGGCCAAACTGCTCGCCGATGCGTCGGCAGTGCGCCAGGATCTCGGGCCCGTGCACGTACTTCTCCGTCGGCATGTGACCGGTCTCCTCCAGCAGGGGCAGGTAGACCATTGCCGCGGTGTCGCACATCGCGCCCGGATACCGGTTCCAGTACCACGTACCGCCGAAGTCGCCGCTCTTGTCGATGATGCGTACGTCGACTCCCGCTTCGCGCAGCCGCGCGCCGACTACCAGGCCGGCGAACCCGCCGCCGATGCACATGACCGTGCTGTGGTCGGTCTGCGGCGCCCGCTCCAGCCGCGGCAGGTAGGGATCGTCGAGGTAGTGCGCGAGCAAGCCGGTCAGGCGCAGGTACTGCTCGTTACCGTCCGGGCGGATCCGTTTGTCGCGCTCGGCCCGGTATTTGCGCCGCAGCGCCTCCTTGTCAATGCGACCGGGCCGGGCCGGGCTCTCCGTCGTCATCGCCGCCTCCACCACTCCGCCACTTGACGGTGTCATCCTGTCACCCATGAGTGACAGGCGCAACGGCGAGGTGTTAGCATCGGCCGCGTGGTTCAGGGCAGTGTCGGGCCGGCGCTCGGCGCGCCGTCGCTTGCCGACGAGCAGCGGGAGGTCGCCCAGCTGCGGATCGTGCGCGCCGCCGGCGCGGTGCTCGCCGCCCGCGGGCTCGCCGCGACGGTCGATGACGTGGCCGAGGCGGCTGGTGTCAGCCGGCGCACGATCTTCCGGCACTTTGCCACTCGGGAGGCCCTGTTCGTCACCGTTATCCGGGCGGGCATCCGCCGCTACGCGGAGCAGCTCCCGGCCCCGCCCTCCGGCGAGGACCTGCGGGACTGGCTGCCGGAGCTGCTTGCCGTCACCCACCGCCTGAATGCGCGGAACGGCCGGGTTTTCTGGGACCTCGTCGGCGTGCAGGTCGCGGACCTGTCAGGCGAACTTGCCCTGGCGGCGGAAGAGTGCCGCGAAAGCCGGAACCGGTTCGCCGCCAGCGTGACCGGCCTGCTGTGGCGGGCGCGCCACGGGCCGGGCGAGCCGCCGCAGTGGCTCGTCGACGCCGTCTCCGTGCAGCTGTCCGCGTTCACCACCCAGTCGCTCGCGGGTGATCTCGACCGCTCGCCCGACGAGGTCGCCCTCGTGTCAGCTCGGGTGATCGACGCCGCGCTTCGTTCCGCCCTCACGACTGCGTGATGCGCGACCCCTGCGCTGCTGCGGTGTCCTCCGACGGTGCGCTGACGATCCGCGCCGTTTGGTCGAGGGCGCGTCGGGGCATGTGCACTGACCAGTACGGCAGCTCAGCGGGGGAGGGTGAATCGTGCCACCAAGGAAGTCCGGTGCAGTCACGAGGCCATCGGCCAGATCGGGCGCGCCGTCCTCGAGCAACTCGAGGACCACATCCAGAACGACATCCAGGACCGCGCCGAGGGCAGCCGCCCGCCGCGCCGTGAGTGACGGCAATGGCCGCGCCCGGCGAGTCGAGAGCAGCCAGCCGTGGCTGCACCAGCAGGGTGCCGAGGTGCAACGGTTCGGCACCGTGCGGCAGTTTCCGCTCGGGCTATCCAGGGACGCGCGGCTGTACTCGTGCGAGCGCCTCAACCTGATTCTGGCGAACACGCAGATCCTGTACGCCCTCTACAAGAAGCACCACTGGCTGATGCGCGGCGCCACCTTCTACCAGCTGCACCTGCTGCTGGACAAGCATGCCGACGAGCAACTCGAACTGGTCGACATGATCGCCGAGCGGGTGCAGACCCTCGGCGGGGTGGCCATCGGCGATCCCCGGCAGGTGGCCGAGATCACGACCATCCCGCGGCCGCCGAACGGGGCCGAGGAAGTGCCCGCCATGCTGTCGCGGCTACTGGAGGCGCACGAGACGATCCTCATCGACGCGCACGACGCGGCGGCCAGGACGATCGAGATGGGTGACGACGGCACCAACGACCTGCTGGTGTCCGACGTGGTCCGGACCGGCGAGCTGCAGGCCTGGTTCCTGGCCGAGCACCTGGTAGAGACGCCGCTGGTCCAGGCCTGACCTGCACCGGCGTGATCAGGTCGTTTCGGGTTCGGACTGGGCAGCGTCCGGCTCCAGACTTCGACGCCATGTCGCAGAAGATGACGCAGACCAAGGAGCACTTTGGCAAGGTAGACCTCGATGCGACGAATAGACGTTCAGATCCCCACGCCGGACGGCAGCAGTGCTGGGACGTTGCACATCCCCGACGGCGACGGGCCGTGGCCTGGCGTACTGATCTTTCCCGACGCGGGCGGAGCACGGGAAACGTTCCGGGACATGGGCGACCGGCTGGCTAACACCGGATACGTCGCGCTGATCCCGGACATCTACTACCGGGCCGGCGAGTGGGCCCCGTTCGACATCGCGACAGTCTTCACCGATCCGCAGCAGCGAACCCGCCTCTTCGGCCTGGTTCGCACGCTCACCAACGACCGAGTCATCGCCGATGCCGCGGCGTACTCAGACTTCTTGCTGGCCAGGCCGGAGGTGTCCGGGTCCGCCATCGGCACCACCGGCTACTGCCTGGGCGGCCGCATGTCGCTGGTCACCGCCGGAGGACTCGGTCGCAAGATCGCCGCTGCGGCGTCGTTCCACGGCGGCAGGCTGGCGGTCGATGACGACCCGTCCAGTCCGCACCTGGCCGCGGACTCCATCACGGCAACCGTCTATGTGGCCGGCGCGCAGGACGACGATTCGTTCACCAATGCGCAGGCCGAGTTGCTTGAGGGCGCGCTCCGCGACGCCGGCGTGGACCATACCGTCGAGTTCTATCCGGCGCATCACGGCTTTGCGGTAGCGGACAACCCGACGTACGACGCCGAAGCTAGCGCCCGGCACTGGCGAGCGCTCGACGCGCTCTACCGAGCCCAGCTGTAAGCTCAGCGGCTCTCAGGCGCCGCTAGATGGCACGCTCCGGCCCTGGCCACCACCCAGGAATGACGTCACGAACTCCGGGCTGCCGGCCAGCTCTGCGGGCGTTCCCTCCATCCGCAGCTCGCCGCCTCCGAGTACGTAGGTCCGGTCGGATATGGCCAGTACTGCCCGCGCCCGCTGCTCCACGATCAGGACGGCGGCGCCGGCCTGCGCCAGCTCTCGCACGTGCTCGGTCAGCAGGGCGCGCGCGATCGCAGGCGCCAGGCTGGCGGTCGGCTCGTCGAGCAGGAATACGGCAGGCGACAGCATCAGTACCCGGCCCATGGCCAGCATCTTGCGCTCGCCGCCAGACAGCTTTCCCGCTGGCCGCCTGAGCATGATGCCGAGCCGCGGGAAGACGCTGAGCACGTGCTCGACCCGCGCCCCGATGTCCTTCCGCGCCAGCAGGTAGCCGCCCATTTCGAGGTTCTCCCGCACGGTCAGCGGCGCGAACACGTCGTCGACCTGCGGAACGTAGCCGACGCCGGCCCTGGCGACCTCCTCGGGCGGCCGGTTCGTCAGCACGGTGTCGCCCAGCAGGACCCGGCCTGAGGACACGCGCACGATGCCGACGAGGCTCTTCAGCAGCGTGCTCTTGCCGGACCCGTTGGGGCCCACGATCGAGATCACCTGTCCGGGGTCGGCGTGCACCGAGACGTTCCGGATGACCGGGTCGCCGCCGTAGCCGGCGGTGATGCCCTCAGCCTTGATGCGGACGCCGCCGTCTCCGGGGGCCGCCGCGTCAGCCGACAAGGTAGGCCTCCACGACCTCGGCTCGGTCGCGCAACTGCGTCATGGTGCCCTGGGCGAGTACGGAGCCATCCGCCATCACGATGACGGGGTCGCAAAACTCGTCCATGATGGCGAGCTCATGCTCGACCATCAGCACAGTCAGCCCATCGCGGCAGAGCTCGACGAGCAGCTCACCGATCCGGTGCGCCAGTTCGGGATGGACGCCAGCCATCGGCTCATCCAGCAGCAGCAGCCGCGGCTCGGTCATCAGGGCGCGCATGATCTCGACCAGTCGGCGCTGTCCGCCGCTCAGGTCACCGGCATAGGAGTTCGCCAGCGCCTCCAGCCCGAACAACCTGAGGATGTCGGTGGCACGCCCGACCGCCGTGTCCTCATTGCTTTTCCAGTAACGCGGGCCGTACAGGGCGCCGCGCATCGTATCGCCGCGGTTGCCCGGCGCGGCAGACAGCAGATTCTCCAGCACCGTCAGCCGCTTGAACTCGCTGGCGAGCTGGAAAGTACGGACCAGCCCGAGCCGGGCGCGCCGATAGGCGGGCAAGTGCGTCACGTCCTGGCCTTGGTAGCTGACTGTGCCTGCGGTCGCCCGGTCGGTGCCCGCGAGGATGGCGAGCAGCGTCGACTTGCCCGCGCCGTTCGGGCCGATCAGCCCGGTGATGGTGCCGCGCTGGACGGTCAGGCTGACCCCGCTCACCGCGCGCACACCGCCAAAGTCCCGGCTGACGTCGATCGCCTGCAGCATGATGTCGGCGTCTCCGCCCGGCTCCGGTGCGGTCGGTGCGGTCCCGGTCCG
>JBAUAR010000295.1:0-3075 GCA_049675875.1 Streptosporangiaceae bacterium | reverse complement strand
GTAGGACGGCCGATGCCGGGCGTCTCTCGACTGCTCACGGACGTGACACCGCTGCGCGAGTCGGCGCAGTTTCGCCGGCTCTGGACTGGCACCACGTTGTCAGCCATCGGCAGCGCACTGACCGGATTCGCCGTCCCGCTGCAGGTGTACGACATGACTCGGTCCTCGTTCGCCGTCGGCGCCATCGGCATCGCCACCGTGGTGCCGACCATCACTATCGGCATGTTCGGCGGATCGCTCGCTGACTTCGCCGACCGCCGCACGCTCGTGCTGATGACGACCTGCGGCCAGGCGGCGGTATCCGCGGCGCTGGCCGCCCAGGCGATCGCCGGCCTGTCTGTCGTCTGGCTGCTCTACGCTCTGGTCGCCCTGTCGTCCGCGCTGAGCGCGATCAACCAGCCGGCCCGGCGCACGTTCGTGCCGACCCTGCTGCGGCCCGGCCAGCTCTCCGCGGGCTTCGCGCTCAACCGGATCAGCTTCCAGCTCACCCTCACGGCGGGCCCGGCGCTCGCTGGCGTCATCACCGCAGCCGCAGGCGGCCACCTGCAGGCGTGCTACCTGCTGGACGCGATCAGCTTCAGTGCGTCGCTCTACGGCGTGGCCCGGCTGCCCGCGATGCCGCCGCAGCCGGGCGCTAGCCGACCCGGGCCGCGCGCCGTGCTAGCCGGCCTCGCGTTTCTGCGCCGCAGCCAGGTGCTGACCGGGACGTTCCTGGCCGACCTCAGTGCCACCGTCTTCGGCCTGCCCGTCGCGGTGTTCCCGGCGATCAACGCGGAGCGATTTGGCGGGAACCCGGCGACTCTCGGACTGTTCACCGCGGCGATCGGGGTCGGTGGCCTGGCCAGCTCGGCGGTCACCGGCCCCGTCGGCCGGATGCGGCGCCAGGGCCTGGTGATGCTGTGCATGGTCGCGATCTGGGGCGCCGCGTTCGCCGGATTCGCGGTCGCGCACCCGCTCTGGCTCGTGCTGGGCCTGCTGGCGGTCGCCGGCGCTGCCGACACCTTCACCGTGGTCATCAGGGGGATCATCGTCCAGGCCGTCGCGACGAACGAGTTCCGCGGCCGGCTCACGGCTGCTGAGTATGTCATTGGCGCCGGCGGCGACTCGCTCGGCCGGCTGGAGTCCGGCGCCGTCGGGTCGCTGACCACGCCGACGATCAGCGCATTCTCCGGCGGACTCGCGACCGTCGTGCTGGCCGCCGTGATCGGTCTGGCACTGCCCGCCTTCGCCCGGTACCGGGCCGGCGACGCGACCGCGACCGCGACCGCGACCGCGACCGCGACCGCGAGCGCGAGCGCGGGTACGCAGCTGGCCGTGTCCCCCACCGGGGAGGGAACGGGCCCGTCCCTGCCCGCGGCCGGCGAGACGACGCCGCAGATATCCTGACGAGGCGATCGCCGCTGGCAGCCGTCCGCAGCTCGCGGTTAGCGGGACCCACACCTCCAGCGTCACGATGCGGTCGGAAAGCCGCTTGGCTGCAAGCGCGCGGATGAGGTAGGCATGGCCCTATGGCCACCGAGGTTGCGCGGTACTGGCAGCACGCGGCCGTCGACGGAGTCGATCTGCTTCGCGCCCGGTACGTCACACACCGGTACGGCCGCCACGCGCACGAGACGTACACCTTCGGGCTGATCGAGGCCGGCGTCGAGGAGTTCGACTACGGACGCACGCTGCTGCGTGCCGGGCCCGGTGCGGTAGCGCTGCTGAACCCAGATGTCGTGCACACCGGGCAGGCCGCGACGCCGGCCGGCTGGACCTATCGGGTGCTCTATCCGGAGGTCAGTGTCGTGACGAGCGTCGCCGCGGAGCTCGGCTGGCATCGCGGCACGCCCTGGTTCCCGGATACCGTGCTCTATGACCGGGCCACCGCCGACCTGCTCCGGCACGCTCACCGGGCTGCCGAGCACGGCGACCGGCTCACCTCCTCATCGCTGCTAACGGCAGCGCTGACGCGGCTGCTGCGGGCGCACTCCGCGGCGCCGCCTGTCGACGGCCGCGACTCCCCGGTCAGGTCGCCGGCCAGCGTGCGGGCGGTGCGCGACCTGCTGCCGCAGCGGCTGGCCGACCCGCCCAGTCTCGCCGAGCTTGCCGCGATGACGGGACTCAGCCAGTTCGCGTTGCTGCGTGCCTTCCGCCGGGAGACCGGCATGCCGCCGCACGCCTACCTCAACCAGCTGCGGGTGCGCCGAGCCCGGCTGCTGCTGGACCGTGGGCTACCGCCTGCCGACGTCGCCGCGCAGATCGGCTTCGCCGACCAGGCACACCTGACCCGGCACTTCAAGCGGGTGGTCGGTGTACCGCCAGCGTCCTATCAGCGGGAGCGCCTGGCGCTGCGGCCGGCCAGCTAGCCCGCCGGCAAGAACGTTCAAGACTCAGCCGACAGCTCCTGCCTAAGGTTGCGGTCATGCCCGCCCAGACGGTCATCGAGGCGCCAGCCCGCCCGGCTCGCCCCGTCCGGGATGGCGTCGGCCTGGGCCTGGCTGTCGGTGTGTCCGGCATCGCGTTCGGGGCCGCCGCCGTCGGCTCCGGCCTCAGCACGTGGCAAGCCTGCGCGCTCAGCCTGCTCGCGTTCACCGGTGCCTCGCAGTTCGCGCTCGCGGGTGTCGTCGCGGCCGGCGGCAGCCTGCTGGCCGGCACTGCGGGCGCGATCCTGCTCGGCAGCCGTAACACGCTCTACGGCCTGCGGCTCGCGGAGGTACTGCGGCCGCGCGGGGCGCGCCGACTGCTGGCCGCGATCGGTGTCATCGACGAGACGACCGCGATGACGCTGACCCAGCCCGACCCCGAGGCGGGCCGCCTGGCGTTCACGGCCACCTTTGGCACGCTCTACGTGACGTGGAATCTCGCCACCCTCGCCGGGGCGATCGGCGCCGGGCGGGTGGGGTCACCGCAGGCGTTCGGGCTCGATGTGGTGGGGCCGGCGGCCTTCCTTGCACTGATCTATCCGCGGTTGCGAGCCGGGCGTACCGAGCGCGCGGTGGCACTGGCCGGGGCCGCGATCGCGCTAGCCACGACTGCCGTGCTGCCCGTCGGAGTGCCAGTGATCCTGGCTGCCGTCGCGGCACTGGCCGGCGC
>JBAUAR010000294.1:0-14928 GCA_049675875.1 Streptosporangiaceae bacterium | reverse complement strand
GCGGCGGGCTGCTGCGGCTGCTGACGCTGGCGCCTGAAGTCGCGGGCGCGCTCGCCGCGATCGACCAGCTGATGAGTGCTGGCGTGCTCGTCAGCGTCGGGCACAGCGACGCAACCGCCGAACAGGTCGCGGCGGCGGCGGACCACGGGGCGCGGATGGTGACGCACCTGTTCAACGCGCAGCGGCCGCTCGGCCACCGCGAGCCTGGCGTCGTTGGCCAGGCTCTCGCCGACGACCGGCTGACCTCCGGCCTGATCGCGGATCTGCACCACGTGGCCGCGCCGGTCTGTGGCCTGGCGTTCCGCGCGGCACCCGGACGGATCGCGCTGGTCACCGACGCGGCCGCACCCGCCGGCATGCCGCCGGGGGAGTACCTGCTCGGTGGCGAGCCGGTGACGCTACCGCCAGGTGCTGGGGCACCCCCGGTGCGCGCCGACGGCACGCTGGCCGGCTCGGCGCTGCGAATGGATGTCGCCGTCGGGAACGCGGTGGCGTGCGGCGTCTCGTTGCCGGCGGCGGTGGCCGCCGCGACCAGGATTCCCGCGGATCTGATCGGCCGGCCCGACCTCGGCCGGCTCGCTGCGGGCGCGGCGGCGGACCTGGTATGGCTCGGCCCGGACCTGCGCACCAGGGCGACATGGGTGGGCGGCCAGCTCGTGTACACAGCGGATCCGAAACTAACAGGAAACTTTCCTATAAGATAAACTCGGCAGCAGCGGGGCAGTAACGGCACAGCCGCCGCGCAGGCGCGGACGCCCGCGCGGGAGGGAGCGAGACTTGGGCGGGAACGCGGTCGGCTCGTCGCTGATGCGGCAGGAAATCGGGCAGCAACCGGGCGCGCTGCGAGCCACCATCGAGGCGCTGCTGCCCCGTCGTGACGAGGTCGCCCGGCTGGCCGAGGGCACACAGACGGTGCTCTTCATCGCGCGCGGCACATCGGACAACGCCGCCGTCTACGGCAGCTATGTGATCCAGGCGCACGCCGGGCGGCTGACAGCCCTGGCGGCGCCGTCGATCGCGACTACGTACCGGGCGCGGGTCGACCTCGGCGGCGTGCTCGCCGTAGCGCTGTCGCAGTCCGGCCGTACCGAAGAGATCGTCGAGACGCTGGAGTGGGCCGCGGCGTGCGGAGCCCGCACGCTGGCCATCACGAACGGCGGGGAGTCGGCACCGCTGGCGCTGGCGGCCTCGGTCGCGCTCTGCACGCAGGCCGGTGTCGAGCGGGCGGTGCCCGCGACCAAGACGTTCACCACCCAGCTGGCCGCGCTGGCCGTGCTGGGCCTCGCGCTCGGTGCGCCGCTCGATGCGGGGGAACTGCGCGCGGTGCCGGACGCGGTGGAGTCGCTGCTGGCCGGCTCGGCCGAGCTGGAGCCGATCGTCAGCGCGCTGGCCAAGGTCCCCGGCGTCGTGGTGTCCGGCCGCGGCATGGCCTACGCCGCTGCACTCGAGCTGGCGATCAAGCTCAAGGAAGCGTGTTACTTGCACGCCATGGGCCTGTCGTACGCCGACCTGCTGCACGGGCCGATCGCGGTCGTCGACGCGGACACGCCCGCCATCGTGGTCGCGGCCGACTCCGGTCCGATGCTGGCAGGCACCGTCGACCTCGCCCGGCGGGTGACGGAGGCGGGCGCTCGCGCGTTCGGGATCGGTGGCGGTGCGGCGCTCGCGGCCGAGTGCACGGCGGCGCTGGCCGGGCCTGCACTGCCGGAGTGGCTGGCCCCGATCGGCCTGATCGTGCCCGGTCAGCTGGTCACCGAGGCGCTAGCGCGGCGGCTCGGCATCAACCCCGACAGCCCGCGCGGTCTGAGCAAGGTGACCCAGACGGACTGAGCCTGCCGCCGCCCGGCGGCCGGCGGCCGGGACGACCCGAGCGGCAGGTCGGCCTGCGTGGATGCCTGTCCGGTGTAGCTGGAGCTACACCAAAGAGGCACCCACGCGGCGGGCCGCGATGACGCGGCGCAGAATCTCGCGCTGTTCGACCAGAATTGCCCGGATTGGGTCGGCCGACGACGCAGCCGCGATGGCCTCGTCGGTAGCGGCGAGGGTCGCTTCGTCGGCCAGCGTCGCCGGGTAGAGCGCCCTGGCCAGCCGCTGCGCCGTCCTCGCGTCGTGGGCACGGATAGCCGGCAGCGCCACGGCGAAGTATCGGTTGCGGAACTCGCTGGTCAGCTTCTCCTGGCCCGGCACCCAGAAGCCCTCGGCGCTGGCACGCGCCAGCCGCGGCGGCTGATTCACGTCGAGCGCTGCGGCCCAGGCGGCTAGCTTCGCCGCGCGGGCTGGCCGCCGGGCGGCGCAGCCGATAACGACCGTGTCGCCGCTGACGGGGTCGGCGGTCGTGTAGGCAGCCAGGTCGGCGTCGTCGGCCAGATCTCGGGTGGCCAGCGTGGTGAGGATCCTGGCGCGCAGCTCGAGATCGAGTACCACCCCCGCGGGCAGCGACCGGGCCCCGAGCCAGAGCCGGAGCAGGTCAAGCTGAGCCGGGCTATCGGCGGCGGTCGCATAGCCGCGCACGAGCACCCGCTGTCGATGGCTCCCCGGTACGGCCAGCTCGGCGGTGGCGAGCGTGGCCCCGGCGAGCTGCCGGCGAGCCCCGGCTCGCTGCTCCGGCGCCGCGTACTGGTCCGCGGCCGCGGTCGCCCGGTCGAGCAGCTGATCGAGGCCGACGGCGGGGCCGCCCGAGGTGATACGGCGAGACACGAGGGCGGTGTACTCAGCTGCGGCCAGCTCCGCGTGCTGCACCATCTCGAACGCCATGTTCCAGCACACCGACTCGGCCAGCGGATCGGACACGTCCATCGCCACCGCGACCAGCGCGTGCCACGAAGCTGGGTCGAACCGGGTGGTCGCGTAGGCCAGGTCGGTGTCGTTGAGGATGATGGCGTCGGGTCTTCGGCTGCCGGTTAGCTCCGGCACGTGCGTCCACCCGCCGCGCACCGTGACGCTCATCCGGCTGCGGCAGCTCAGCCGGGAGCCGGCCGCGGCGTAGCTGCCGATCGTGAGCCGGTGAGCGCGCAGCGGGCCGGCCCGGTCAGTCGCGGGCGGATCCTGGACGATGGCGAGCGATGTGATGGTGCCGTCCGGATCGACGATGATCTCGGGCCGCAGCACGTTGACGCCCGGCTGCTTCAGCCACTGCGCCGACCACCCGGTGAGATCCTGCTCGCTGGCGGCCGACCAGCTGTCGGTGAGGTCGGCGAGTGACGCTTCCTGCCAGGCGTGCCGCGTCAGGTAGTCGTGCAGCCCGGCGTGCACCGAGTCGGCGCCGATGAGCGCGCCGAGCTGACGGATGACGCTCGTGCCCTTCGAATAGGTGATCGCCGTCGGCCTGGTCAGCGCGTCCGCTGCCGTCGCCACCGGCGACGACACCGGCTGAGTGCTCGGCAGGCCGTCGGCCTGGTACGCGCTGGCCTGGCCGGTCATGCCGAAGTCAGCCCAGGCGTGCGGCTGGTCGAGCACCGCGCTCGCCGCCGTGTAGCTGAGGTAGGACGCCATCGCCTCGGCCAGCCAGAGGTCGTCCCACCAGCGACCCTCGACGAGACAGCCGAACCACAGGTGGGCCGCCTCGTGCGCCAGCACGATCGGGACGAAATCGTCCTCCGAGTCCGCGGCCCGCTGCAGCAGCGTCTCGCTGACATACATGACCGCGGGCAGTTGCATCGCCGGCGCGGCCAGCTCGGGCACGAACACGACGTCGAGCTTGCGGTAGGGGCACGGAACCGCGAGCAGCTGCTCGTAGTACCGCAGCGTCGCCGCGAGGATCCCGGTGATCCGGGTCGGGCCGGTGGCCTGCGCCAGAATCGGGCGGCAGCGGATTGCCAGCGTGGTCGCGGCCGCGTCGCCGCCGGTCACCGATCCCGGACCGGGAGCACTCAGCTGCCCCGCGGTGACGTAGGGGCCGGCGGCGAGCGCGAAGTCGTACGGCTTGATGGCAGGCACGGCGGAGAAGTACCAGGCGCCGGCCGCGGCGCCATCGGGGTGGTGCAGCGTCTCGCCGTTGGCCACGCATGCCCATCCCGCAGGCAGCGTCACGATCAGGCTCAGTTTCGCCCGCAGGTCGGGCTGGTCAAAACAGCAGAAGACTCGCGGCGCCGCGGTGGGATAGCAGTTGGCCAGGACGTAACGCTGTCCGTCCGCGGGGTCGGTGTAGCGGGTCAGGCCGCTGCCGCCGGTGCCGATGGGCACGGTGGCGTCGACGGTCAGGGAATTGCGCGGCCCGAGGCCGGTCAGCTGCAGCCGTCCGCGCGACAGGGCACTCCGATCGAGCGGCTTGCCGTTGAGCAGCGCTTCGTGGAGCGCGACGGGCTCCAGATCGGCAAAGGTAGTCGCGCCGGGCTGGTGGCAGGTGAACGTGATCTCGGTGCGCGAGCGCGCGGTGTCGCCGGGGGCGGTCAGATCGAGGAAGACCGCGTAGGAGTCGACGGTGATAAGCCGGGACCGGACTGCGGCTTCGGTCGCTGTCGTCGCGGTCGCCACTAGTCGAATACCCGGTGCACCTTGTGCTGGGCGGCCTGCGCGCGCGGCCGGATCACCATCAGGTCGACGTTGAAGTGTGGCGGCCTGGTGACCGACCAGACCACCGCGTCGGCCACGTCGGCGTCGGTCAGCGGCTCGGCGACTCCCGCATAGACGGCGGCCGCCTTGTCCGCATCGCCGTGGTACCGGTTCAGCGCGAATTCAGCAGTCCTGACCATGCCCGGCGCGATCTCGATGATCCGGACGGGCTGGTCATACAGCTCCAGCCGCAGCGTCTCGGCGATCGCGTGCGTACCGTGCTTCGCGACCACGTAGCCGCCGCCGCCTTCGTAGCTAATGAGCCCGGCTGTGGAGGACATCAGCACGATCGTGCCTGCCCCGCTCGCGATGAGCAGGGGCAGCAGCGCCTGGGTGGCGTGCAGCGTGCCCAGTACGTTGACGTCGTACATGGCCTGCCAGTCGGCGGCAGAGCTGGCGGCCACCGTGTCGGCGCCGATGGCCCCGCCTGCGTTGGCGAGCAGAATGTCGCAGCGGCCGAGCTTCGCCGCCAGCGCGTCGACGGCGGCCTTGTCGGTGACGTCGAGCTGGTGGGCCTCCGCGCTGCCGCCGCGGCCGGTGATCTCGGCGGCGAGCTGCTCGATGCGGTCCTGCCTGCGCGCTGTGAGCACCACGTGACATCCCGCGGCGGCAAGCCCGGCAGCCGAAGCCGCCCCGATCCCGCTGCTGGCCCCCGTAATGACCGCTACCCGGTTCATCGCCACATCGTCCATGACGGTGATTGTGTCAGCAGTTCGGTGCCTCGTCCGTTGGCCGGCTCTGGTTCGCGCCCGCCTCGCTTAGCATCGGACCGTGTCGCGGCTACGGGCAGTCATCACCGATTGGGGCGGCGTCATGACTAGCCCTATCGCTGACAGCATCAGCGCCTGGCTGGCCGCGGAGGGCATCGACCGGGCCAGCTACGTCACGGTCATGCGTCGCTGGGTCCGTCCAGCCTACGGCGGCGACGGGGGCGCAAATCCCGTGCACGCGCTGGAGCGCGGCGAGTGCACGAGCGAGGAGTTCGAGGGGGCGCTCGCCCGTGAGCTCGTGCTGCTGACGGGCGGCCCGGTGGCCGGCGAGGGCCTGCTCGCGCGCATGTTCGCCGAGTCCATGCTGGACGAGGCGATGATCGGGCTGTTCCGGCAGCTGCGTGCGGTCGGCGTGCCGACAGGGATGCTCTCCAACTCCTGGGGTGGCGGCTACCCGCGCGAGCTCTTTCCCGAGTTGTTCAGTGCCGTGGTCATCTCGGCCGAGGTCGGCATGCGCAAGCCGGAGCCGCGCATCTTCCGGCACGCAGCGCAGCTGCTCGGGGTGCAGCCGGCGGAGTGCATCTTCATCGACGACATCGAGGCGAACGTCGCAGCGGCCGAGCAGGTCGGCTTCACCGGCGTGCTGCACCGAGCGCCGGACGGCACCACCGAGCGCGTGGCCGAGCTGCTCGGCGTTCGGCCCGGCGAGGCTGGCGGCTACGACTAGCCTTGCCGCTGTGGCTGACTACCCACGCCCGCTCAACCCTGGCCGTTCGGCCAACATGCGGGCCAACCGCCGCAGCGACACCAAGCCCGAACTGGCGCTGCGGCGTGCCCTCCATAGCCAGGGCTACCGCTACCGCAAGGACTATCGGCTGGATCTGACGGGTGCGCGGGTCCGGCCCGACATCGCGTTCACCGCGCGGCGGGTAGCGGTCTTCGTGGACGGCTGTTTCTGGCACTGCTGTCCGCAGCACGGCACCAAGCCCGCCAACAACACCTGGTACTGGGAGCCCAAGCTCGCGCGCAACGTGGCGCGGGACCGAGCAGCCGATGCGGCTCTTCGGGCGGCGGGCTGGAGCGTCGTGCGCATCTGGGAACACGAGTCGCTGGCGGCCGCGGTTGCCGCCGTGGTGACCGCGCTGGCAGCGGGGCCTGGTCGTGGTCCCTGCCACCCGGTGGCTGACGGGCCGAACGGGCCGGCCTCAGGACCGGGCGTAGAGCTCGGCATTGACCGAGGCGACGAAGTCCCGGGTCTGGCTCTCGGTGAGTGACGCTGCCACCAGAGCACTGTGCGCAGCTCGATACCGTGCGACCTGCTCGGGGTCCTCGATGGCCAGCACACCGCCGTGAGTGTCGACGTAGACGACGTCACGGCGCGCACCGTTGACGGCGTCGTAGCCGAAGTAAAAGTACCTGGCCGTCATCGAGAACGCTGGCCGGGCCGTGAAGGGCAGCACGTGCACATGAACGCCGGGGGCAATGGTGCGCCCCGCCAGCACGTCGAGTTGCTCGTGCATGACCTGCGCGGAGCCAACCACCTGTCGCAGCGCCATCTCGCTCATGACCACGACCAGCCGCAGCGGTGGCAGACCGTCGCGGCGCTGCAAGACCTGCTGGCGGCGCTCCCGGAGCTGGAGCAGCTGCTCGATGTGCCGCTCCGGCCGATGGTCCAGGTCGCGCAGGATCGCCGCCGCGTACTCGGCCGTCTGCAGCAGCTCCGGGACGAACGGGAGCGCGTAGGTGCGCTTGATCGTCGCGTCCGCCTCGTAGCCGAGCTGGACGTCGAGCCCAGCGAGGACCTCGTCGTCGTAGCCGGACCACCAGCCGGGCTGCTGCGCCTGCCGGGCCCAGGTCAGCAACCGCTCGGCCTGCGCGCTTCCGTCGATGCCGTAGTGCCGAACCAGGTCCCTGATGTCGCGCAGCATCGGCTTGCCCTCACCGTTCTCCAGCCGGGAGAGCTTGCTGCGGGAGATCAGCAGCGCTTCGGCGACATCACTGAGGTTCTCGCCTGCGTCCTTGCGTAGCTGCCTGAGCGCGGCCGCGATGGCCCGGCGCGGCGCCAGCGGGCCTGCCGCTCTCCTGCTGCTCGCGCGGTCAGGCGGCACGACACCGCGCCCGCTGTCTGAATGGGAATCCCACGGCGCGAGCGTACTTGGCTGGGGTGCAGAGTCACCTCACGACACGCCGCGCCGCCGCATGAGTACTGTTCTGGCTGTTCAGCCGGCTCGTCGGGAGCCCGTCGCATCGTCCCTGATATCGCTGAAAAGATTGGGATGAGTGGATTTAGCGCTCATTGCATCTGGGGAATCCCGCACAGTGTGAGCGGTCGACCGATCGCCGTACCCCGCCTGGCGTGGCCTGGCACACTCAAGTTCTACGTCGCTGAGCACCTCGGGGCCTGATGTGCGCGTGTATCTGCCGACCACGTTGCCGGCCGTGGCCGGTTTGCTGGGCGTCGGCGAGTTCCTGCCGCCGTCGGCACGCGGCTATGCCGTCACGCCGGCCCTCCGGGAGTGGTATGCCAGCGGGGACGTCGAGGAACTGGAATACGTCGCCCTGACGCACGCGGCCAGGCACGCGCTGCGACTGCTGGCCGCCGATCCGGCAGCCCCACGCCGGCGCGCCGTACTGGCCGCAGAGATCCCAGCCGACCGGGTGACGACAGACTTCGCCGCGGGCGATCCGGCGCAGGTCGCCATCGCCGGGCCGGTGCAGCTCACCGACGTCGTGTCCGGTCATGTCGACGCCGCTAGCGCCAGCACCGAGATCGCCGCCGCCGTCGCGGCGCTGGCGGCCGCCGACGCCGGGGACGACGACGCCCGGTTCACCGTCGACGCGGCGGAGGGCCACGAGCTGGCATGGTATGCCAGCCAGGAACTTGCCGAGCTACCGCGCAACGGCAGCTGACCTGGGCCGATCCGTCTGTAGTGGGGGTGGCGGCGGTACCCCGCCGACCGTGGCACGATGGAGGCCTCGCCATCGTCGTCGGGATAGCAGCGGAGCGCAGTCTTGTTGGACGCAGTCACAAAAGTCCCATTTCCAGCGAACGAGCCGGTCAGGACCTATGCTCCCGGCAGCCCTGAGCGTGCGGCCCTGGAAGGGCAGATCAAGGCACAGGCGGGCCAGCGCGTCGAGCTGACCATGACTATCGGCGGCCGACAGCATGCTGGCGGCGGGGAACGCATCGAGGTTGTCCAGCCGCACCACCACCGGCACGTGCTCGGAGAGCTGCGCAACGCCACCGGTGCCGACGTCAGCGCGGCCATCGAGGCTGCCCGGGCAGCCGCGCCGGGCTGGCGAGCACTGTCGTTCGACGACCGCGCCGCCATCTTCCTGAAGGCCGCCGACCTGCTCGCGGGACCGTGGCGGCAGGTAATCAACGCGGCCACGGTTCTCGGCCAGTCCAAGTCCGTCTTCCAGGCCGAGATCGACGCTGCCTGCGAGCTGATCGACTTCTGGCGCTACAACGTGCAGTACGCGCGGCGGCTGCTGGCCGAGCAGCCGGGTAGCGCGCCGGGTACCTGGAATCGCCTCGAGTACCGGCCGCTCGAGGGATTCGTGCTGGCGATCACGCCGTTCAACTTCACCTCGATCGCCGGGAACCTGCCGACCGCCCCGGCGCTGATGGGCGACGTGGTGATCTGGAAGCCGTCCCCCACGCAGCAGTTGTCGGCGCACTACCTGATGCGATTGCTCGAGTCGGCCGGACTGCCGCCCGGCGTCATCAACATGGTCACCGGCGACGGGTCGGCGGTCTCGCAGGTCGCGGTGCCGCACCGGGACCTGGCAGGCATCCACTTCACCGGGTCGACCAGCACCTTCCAGCACCTGTGGCGGACCGTCGGAGAGAACATCGCCGGATACTCGGGCTACCCGCGCCTGGTCGGCGAGACCGGCGGTAAGGACTTCGTGATCGCCCATCCGTCGGCCGACCCTGACGTGCTGGTCACCGCCCTGATCCGGGGGGCGTTCGAGTACCAGGGCCAGAAGTGCTCGGCTGCGTCTCGGGGTTACATCGCCCGGAGCGTGTGGGACACCATAAAAGACCAGCTCGTCGGCACCGCCCAGGCGCTGACGATGGGTGACGTAGCGACCGACCTGTCGTTGTTCATGGGCGCGGTCATCGACGCCAGGGCGTTCGGCAAGCACGTCGAGGCGCTGGCGCGGGCACGCGAGCGGCCCGGCATCACGGTGCTGACTGGTGGCAGAACCGACGGTACCGAGGGCTACTTCGTGCAACCGACCGTGCTGGAGTCCGCTGACCCGACGGACGAGATTTTTACCCGCGAGTACTTCGGGCCCATCCTCGGCATCCACGTGTACCCGGACGATGACTTCGATGCCGTTGTGGCGCAGGCGGCCGACGTCGCGCCGTACGCCCTCACCGGATCGATCGTCGCCCAGGACCGCGCGGCCATCGCGCGCGCCACCGACGCGCTGCGGTACTCAGCTGGCAATTTCTACATCAACGACAAGCCGACCGGCGCCGTCGTCGGCCAGCAGCCATTCGGCGGCGCGCGCGCCAGCGGCACCAACGACAAGGCCGGATCCATCTTCAACCTGATCCGCTGGGTCAACGCTCGGGCGATCAAGGAGACTCTTGTCCCGCCCGTCGACTACCGCTACCCGCACATGGGTTAGCTGCAGCCCGCTCAGGACGACGTGGCGGAGGGCCCGATCCGCCTAGAATGAGCATTATGGCCGTCAATGTTTCCCATGCCCGAGCCCAGGTCGATCCGGCCGGGCTGGAGGAGCACCGGCGGGAGCTGACCGGCTACTGCTACCGAATGCTCGGGTCGGCTTTCGAGGCCGAGGACGCGGTGCAGGAGGTCATGTTCCGGGCGCTGCGGGCCGCAGAGAGCTTTGCGGGGCGGGCCAGTGTGCGGTCGTGGCTGTACCGGATCGCCACCAACGTCTGCCTCGACATGCTGCGCGGGCGCAAGCGCCGGGCGTGGCCGACAGCGCTCGGCGTCCCGTCGCCTCCCGATGGCGACCTCCTCGGGCCGCCGCTGCCCGAGTACACGTGGGTGTCGCCGGTCGCCGACGCCGCGGTGCTGCCCGAGGAGGGCGATCCGGCCGAGATCGCGGTGGCGAGGGAGACGATCAGGCTCGCGTTCGTGACCGCGCTGCAGCACCTGACCGGCCGGCAGCGTGCGGTCCTGTTGCTGAACCAGGTGCTCCGTTTCGACGCGACCGAGATCGCCGCGCAACTCGACACCACGGTCGCGGCTGTCTACGGCGTGCTGCAGCGGGCTCGGGCTACGCTCGGCGCGCTGCCCGCGCGACAGCGGCCGACCGAAGTCGGCCCCGAGCACGCCGAGCTGCTGGCCAGCTACGTGGCCGCGTTCGAGCGATACGACATCACGGCGCTGGTCAGTCTCCTGCACGCCGACGCTATCCAGTCGATGCCGCCGTTCTCGATGTGGCTGCGCGGTGCCGCAGACATCGGTACCTGGATGGTCGGGCCCGGTGCGGGCTGCCGGTCCTCGCGCCTCATTCCGGCCGCCGCGAACGGCTCGCCCGCCTTCGGGCAGTACCGGACGGATCCGGCCGGCGGCCACGCGCCGTGGGCGCTCCAGGTGCTGCAGATCACCGACGGGCAGATCACCGAGTTGCATTACTTCCTCGACACCGCGCGACTGTTCCCGTTGTTCGGACTGCCCGCCCAGCTGCCGGAGCCGGACGCACCGGCTCGGTGACCGCCGCGCGTTCTCCTGCGGCGATGCCGGGCACGCGCATGGATGGCCGTGCGTTGGGCACTGTACGCGGTCGACCGGGTCCCGGGCGGGGCTCGCGCGGGGTGGCGGAGGAGACGAATGACCGACTACGCGACTGGTGGACGGCTAGCCCCGTCGGGCGCCGAGACGGGCGCGCCGCACGACAGCGACTGCGGCGCTGACTGCCAGCGCGACGCGGTCCTTGACTCGCGTCGAGCCGAGCTCATCGGTGCTGCGCAGTCGGGCTGGATCGACGCGCTCACTGACCTCGGCGGCCGGAACACGCTGCTGTACTTTAAGGACCGCCGGACCGGGACGCTCGATCTCACCCACGCCGATCCGGCGACGCTGGACCGGTTCCTGCGCACCGGCTCGACTCGCCTCACCCGGCTGTTCCACGATGTCGACGTTCGCGCCGACGCGATCCGCCGGGTGCAGATCATCTACCGGAAGGCACGGGAGCTCCAGGAGGAGCGCGGTATCCGGGTCGGCTACCTGGCGACCGGGATGGCCCGCTGGGATGAGCTGTTCCTCGAGCCGTGTGCACCGGTTTTACTGCGCGGCCTGACGATCACGCCGACCAGGGCCAGGCACGACGACTTCGATCTCGCCCTGGACGACGACTACGAAGTCAACCCGGTGCTGCTGCACAAGCTGGCCAGCGTGTTCGGTGCGGCTACGGCGGATCTCGCGACCGCAGCGCCGGAAAAAGTCGATGAGCTGCTGACCCGCGCCGCGCGCGACGCAGAGGTACCCGGATTCGAGATCGTCGGCCGGCTGGTCGTCGGCACGTTCACCTACGCGAAGCTGCCGATGGTGCAGGACCTGCAGTCGGCGGGCGACCTGCTGGCGGACAGTGATGTGGTCGCCGCGATCGCCGGCGACCCGGAGGCACAGCAGCTGCTCGGCGCCGACGACGTGGCCCCGGCTGGCCCGGACTCGCCCGAGCAGGACCTGTCGGTACTGGATGCCGACTCCTCGCAGCGCAACGCCATCGACACCGTGCTGTCCGGGCGCAGCCTGGTGATCCACGGGCCGCCCGGCACCGGAAAGAGCCAGACGATCGCTAACCTCATCGCCGCTCTGGTGGCCCGCGGCCGCAAGGTGTTGTTCGTCGCGGAGAAGCGAGCTGCCATCGACGCCGTGCTGTCCCGGCTCAAGGGTGTGGGTCTCGGCGAGGTCGTGCTCGACATCCACGAGGGCACCAGGGACCGGGTTCGGATTGCGCGCGAGCTCGGCGAGGCCGTCGCGGACGCGCAGCGGGTACCCGAGCCCGACGTCGGCGACCTGCACCGCCGGCTCGTCGACCGGCACCGGCGGCTGACCCGTCACGTTTCCGCGTTGCATCAGCGGCATCAGCCGTGGGGGCTCACCCCATTCCAGGTGCAGTCGGCGCTGCTCGGCGTGCCCGGTGACGCGCGACTGGACGTCCGGCTCGACAATCCAGAGCTCATTAGCAGGGAACGGGCTGACTACATCCGAGACGACCTACGAGAGTTCGCCCACCTGGGCGGATTCACCCTGCGGCCGGGCAGCACGCCGTGGTTTGGCGCTGCCGTGCGCAGCCCGGAGGATGCCAGGCGCGCGGGTGAGCTGGCCGTGCGCCTGTCCGGTCGGGTCCTGCCGCTGCTGCTGGACCGGGCGGCGCGGGCGAGCGCAGAGGTCGGCCTGCGACCGCCCCGGTGCTACCCGGACGTGGCGGTCGTGATGCGGCTATTCGCCGGCATCGAGGTGAGCGTCCAGCGGTTCGGCGCCGGCGTGTATGCGGCCGATCCGGCCAAGCTCGCTGCCGCCACCGGTGACGCTCGCGGGGAAACGGGTCGGTCCCCCAGGTCGGCGCAGGGGTTCGGGTTCCGGGAGCGGCGGGCGCTGCGCAAGCAGGCGCGATCACTCGTGCAGGTGGCGGGCTCGGCTGCCGAGCTCACCGATGCCGAGCTGACGGCGGCTCTCGCGGAGGCAGCGGCCGAGCTCAGCCGGTGGCGCGAGCTGCGGATCGACGACGGCCAGCCCCGGCTGCCCGCGCAGATCGCCGAGCTCGCCGGGTTGTGGGCGGACTGCGAAGCTCAGCTCGGCCGGCTGCGGGCCGTGGTCAACCTGCCGGCCGATCCGCAGCCCATGCTCGCCGAGCTTGCTGCCGACACCGCCACAGCGTGGCAGCTGCCGCGGCTGTACGAGCTCGCGGCCCGATTCGACGACCTGTGCCTCGGACCGCTGCTGGACGAGCTCGCCCGGCAGCAGGCCGATCCGGATCTGGCTGCGCACGCATTCGACTACGCGTGGTACGCGGCCATCCTCGATCAGATGCGGGTTCGCGATCCGAGGTATGCGGCGGACTATGGCGCCGCGCTGGACGACATCGCGGGCGACTTCCGGGTGCACGACGTCCAGCACCTCACCGCGAATCGGGCTCGAGTGCGCCGGGCCTGGGCGCAGGCGCTGCTCGAGGCGTGCGATCGGCACCCACTGCAGGCCAGGGTGATCCGCAAGCAGGCGGCGCTGCGGCGCGGCCAGATGCCCCTGCGACGGCTGCTCGACCAGGCCAGCGACGTGCTGTTCGCGATCAAGCCATGCTGGGCCATGTCCCCGCTCATGGTGAGCCAGGTGCTGCCTGCTGCGCGGCTATTCGACGTGGTGATCTTCGACGAGGCAAGCCAGATCGTGCCGGCCGACGCCATCCCGGCGATCATGCGCGGGCACCAGATCGTCGTCGCCGGGGATGACCGGCAGCTGCCACCGACGAACTTCTTCCGCCAGGTCGGTGGCTCCGACGAGGACGCGACCGAGGATGACGATCATCTCGTTTCCTTTGGGGCCGGATTCGAGTCGGTGCTCGACGCGCTCCGTCCGCTGCTGCCGACAGCGGCGCTGGCCTGGCACTATCGCAGCAGGGACGAGCGGCTGGTGGCTTTCTCCAACAGCCGGATCTACGGCGGCGCGCTGACCACGTTCCCTGGGGTGGCTCGCGACGACTGCCTGCGCCACGTGGTAGTCAGCCAGGGTCCTGGCGCGGGCCAGGAGGCGTCGGTGGACGCCGAGGTCGGCAAGGTCGTCGAGCTCGTCATCGAGCACGCGCGCGAGCGACCGCGCGAGTCCCTCGGTGTCATCGCGCTCGGCATCAAGCACGCGGAGCGCATCGACGCGGCGCTGCGCGCCGCGCTCGCCGACCTGGGCGAGGCGGGCGGTGACCAGGGCCTGGAGGCATTCTTTGCCGAGGACGCGGCCGAACCGTTCTTCGTCAAGAACCTGGAACGGGTCCAGGGCGACGAGCGCGACGCCATCATCTTGTCGATCGGGTACGGCAAGCACCCGGACGGCCGAATGCGGTATCAGTGGGGCCCGCTGCTGCGCGACGGCGGCGAGCGGCGGCTCAACGTGGCCGCTACCCGCGCCAAGCACCGGCTGACGCTGGTGAGCTCGTTCTCCGGACACGACGTCGACCCGGACAGGGTCACCAAGGCGGGCGCGCGAATGCTCGCGGAGTACCTGGAGTACGCGAGCTCCGGCGGCTCCGCGCAGCCCGCTTCTGGCGCGGCCGAACTGGATGCTTTCGAGGCGGACGTGCGGGACCGGCTCGCGGCCGCGGGCATCACGGTGGTGCCGCAGTACGGCGTCGGCGGCTACCGGGTCGACTTTGCTGCCACGCACCCGCACGACCCCAGCCGGATGGTGCTCGCCATCGAAGCGGATGGCGCGTCCTACTGGCAATCCGGCAGCGTGCGGGACCGTGACCGGCTGCGCGGCGAGCACCTGCAGCGGCTGGGCTGGCGCTACCACCGGCTGTGGTCGACAAACTGGTTCCGGCACCCGGATGACGAGGTCGCCCGGCTGCAGGACGCGTACGAACGTGCCGTCGCGGCATCCGAACGAGCCGAGCCGGCGCCGGCCGATCCAGGGCCGGCTCATCCTGCCAGCCGGCCCGCGGCGGCCAGCCAGCGGCCGAGCGGATC
>JBAUAR010000293.1:0-5032 GCA_049675875.1 Streptosporangiaceae bacterium | reverse complement strand
GCCAGGCACGGGGCCGGCGCGCCGGCCGGCCCGGGCGGTGACAGCCAGGACAGCGCGCTGGCCTGGTACGGCGACTCGGCCTACGGAACCGGGGAACTGCGCGATGCGATCGGCGGCGCCGGGCACCAGGCGGTCATCAAGCCCAAGCCGGTCCAGCCCGCGGTGCCCGGCGGGCTCACCTTCGATGACTTCACCGTCGATGAGCAGGCCGGCACGGTCACCTGCCCGGCCGGCATCACCCGCACGATCACGCCCGCCCGCCACGCCATCTTCGGCGCCGCCTGCGCGGCCTGCCCGCTGCGCTCCGGGTGCACCACCTCCAAGTCCGGGCGGACCCTCAGCCTCCACCAGCATGACGCCCTGCTCCGTGCCGCCCGCGCGGACTGGCCCGGCCTGCGCGAGGACTACAAGGCGCACCGGCCGAACGTCGAGCGCGTCATCGCCCAGGTCACTGCCCGGCGCGGACTCCGTCTCAAGCTCCGCTACCGCGGCATCACCCCGAACGACGCCTGGCTCAAGCGAAGGACCGCAGCCCTTAACCTCCGCAACCTCATCAGCCGCGGCCTCACCCGCCGCGACGGCACCTGGGCTCTCGCCACCTGACCGGCAGCAGGCCGGCACCCGGCCATGCCCGGGCCCCACGGAAGGCCGCCCTGACAGCCTGCCAGGCACGACACCGAACCCGCCCCGCCCGGCAAAGGCCGGCCGCGAACCGTCACGCGTCAGCGTCCCGCACGGCCACCGCGTCCGCCAGACCAGACCAGACCTAATTCAGCAGCCTCCTAGCCCCCGCCGATGCCATGACCTTGGGCTCCGCCCGCCCCGCTTCTTGCTGTTATCAGCATCCAGAGTGCCCTGAGTCGGGGCAAACCTGTCGATTGCGCAGTCGACACTGATAGGGGATGCCGATAGCGCAACCGGCAGCTTGGTCGTCAGGTCGGCACCCGGGAACGGCCCTCAACCCGTGGGGCGCTTTCACAACAGCCACTGCCACCCCGCTGACGCGCGGCTCGCGGAAGCGGTACTGGCCTGTGGCCCACAGGGCCAGATCACACCGGCCATGGCCGGGCAGCGACGGGGCGCCGGGGCGGGCGGTACGCCGCCGGACGGATTATTCCGGGCCGGGAGGCGTTAGGCCGTACGTCGCTTCGATCGTGAGACAGCGCGTTGGGGTATTGGCACGTCCCGCTAGTGCGCGAACGCCGAAGCCAACCGAGGCCACGTCCTCGCCGTGGCGAAGGTCAAGATCGCTTAGCGCGGTGTTTCGCGCGCCATCTTGAACAGGTAGGCCGGGGTTGGCGGGATCGAGCCAAGCTGCTTGGCCATCCCGAGATCGTCGCGGTTGTCCCAGTGCTCGACGATCATGCCGTCTTCGATCCGGAACCAGTGGGATTGGGTTATCGCGAACGTTTTGTTCGTCGGCGGAAGACCGTGTCCACCTCGCCGCCGTCGGCGTACACAGCCCATGGGGCGGTGTGGCGCCCGTTCATCGTCGAGTTCACCGCGACCAGGTTGCCGTCGGCGATGGCGTGGTGGATGTCGTAGCGCAAGCCGGCGAACGCGGCGCGCAGCCACAGCGCGGTCGAGTAGAAGCCGGCCGGCCCCGGAGCCCGCGACGACGGAGGCTGGACGGGGTTCTCGCGGTCGACGGCTCACCGTCTGGGCGAAGCTGACGGATCACGGTTTAGGCAAGGAACTCGGCCACGGTGGGGTTGACCTGGCCGGCGGACAGCAGGGGGGCGCCGTGGCCTTGGCCGGGCAGCTCGACGTACCGGCAGCCGGGGATCCGCTTGGCTGCTTCGCGCACGGACCGCGGGGGGAACCAGCAGTCATGCTCGAACGCCATGGCCAGGCAAGGGGACTTGATCTGGCTGAGCCGGTCCAGCTGACTGCTGTCCTCGAGCCAGGCAAGATCGGCCTGGTACTGGCCGAGCCGCCCGGGGTTGGTCCACGGTGCGGCGGCCTCGATCAGGCTGATGGTGACCTTGACCGCGTCATCGTCGTCTTGGAGTTGGGCCATGGGATGCAGGGACAGCAGCAGGTCGGCTACGTCGAAGCTGAGCGGGAGCGGGTCAAGGGCCCGGGCGAGGTCGACAGCGGCGCGGGATCGGGCCACCGCGTAGGCCGGGGCCGGGCCTGCTCCGGCCAGGAGTGCTAGCCGCCGGACCAGGCCGGCCCGGGTCACGGCGAGCTCCTGGGCGATGTAGCCGCCGAGTGAGTAGCCGACGATGTCGCACGGCCCGACCCCGAGGTGCTCGATCAGGGCCGCGGTGTCGGCGGCCATGTCGGCCACCAGGTAGGGGGCGGGCGGCGCCTCGGACCGTCCGCAGCCTCTGTTGTCGAAGGTGATGACGGTGTGTCCGGCGGCCGTCAGGTCGGCCACCTGGGCGAACCACAGGTCGGCAGGCTGACCGGTGCCGCAGATGAGCAGGACCGGTGATCCGTCGCCGGTCACTGAGTAGTCGATACTGATTCCGTTGACGATTGCGTTCGGCATGCAGATAGCATCCGGCGGCGCGGCGAGAAGAACATCTGCCGGATGGGGGGTCAGATCCCGGAGTGGCCGGAAACGGCGGCGGCCAGTTCAGCCCGGGTGCGCACACTGAGCTTACGCAGCACGCTCGACACGTGACCCTTGACGGTGCCTGCGCTCACCCCGAGCCGGACCGCGATCTCTGGATTGGTAAGCCCACGGGCGACGAGATCGGCGACGTTCCGTTCAGCCGGGGTCAGGCTCGACCATCCGAACGCAGGCCGTCGGCGCGGGCCGCGCCCCCGGCGGGCCATCGCGGCGGCTTCCTGGACGTTGAGCCCGGCACCGCGCTCCCATGCGGACTGCGCCTGCATGCCGAGATATTCGCGCCCTGATGCGACCCAGCCCGCGATCCGGCTGGCCTCCACCGGCCGGGCGGGGAAACCCAGCCGCTCCCGGGCGGCGCTAGCGGCCGCCAGCAGCGGCAGCCCGCGCAGGGCGCGCCCCTCATCAATGAGCAGGCCACCGAGGGTCTCCAGCGTTTCGGCCAGGCCCAGACAGTCGCCGGCGGCGAGCTGCCCGGCCAGCGCCTCGTGACAGCTGTTGACCGCCGATGCCAGGTCGCCCGTCGTCCAGGCCAGTCGGCCCAGGTGGTGGCGGGCGCGGGCGGCATCCGCCGCCAGGCCGCACTCAGCCGCGTGGCCGGCCGCTTGCTCATACCAGCTTTGCGCGTCGCCGTGGCGGCCCTCCAGCTCGGCAAGCTCGCCGAGTGAGTCCAGCCACCAGGCCAGCAGCGGCCGCACGGTGAAGGCGCGGGCTAGTTGCACGGCCTGATCGAGGTGGTCGGCCGCACCCGGTTCGCCGCGGGCAAGCAGAATGCGGCCCAGGTGACCGGTGGCGAGCATCACGTTGATGGCCGAGTTGGCCCGCGCGGCGATCTCGATGGCCTCGGCAGCGTGCTGCCCGGCCGTATCCAGCCGGCCGCGCGCACGTTCGATCTCGGCCAGGATCGCCAGCGCCGCACTGGTCCAGGTGGCATCGCCGATCGTGAGCAGCACGCCCAGCGCTTGCTGCGCGGATGCTTCCGCCGCCGGGAGCTGCCCGAGCCATAGCTCAACCGCGGCGCGGCCAAGGACCGCCATTGCGAACTGCTGCCGCCGCCCTGAACGGGCCGTCAGCTCGATCCCTTCCCGCAGCGGCCCGGTCGCAGCGTCAAAACGCCCGGCGAAGTAGCGAGCCCAGCCCAGCCCGGCCAGGCCGGTGCTGCGGGTCCAGTCGTCGCCGCTCCGGCCGGCCGCCTCCAGGCTTTCTTCGAAAAGCGCGGTGGAACGCACTGGGTCCAGGAACCACCAGACATAACCGGCGGTCGCCAAGCAGCGGGCCAGCACCACATCGTCGCCGAGCAGCCGGGCTGCCGGCAATGCCGACTCGATGGCGGCGAACGAAGCCAGGTAATCGCCAGCGATGAAGGCCAGCTGCGCCAGCCCGACCTCGGCACGCAGCCTGACCAGCGGCTCGACCTGTGCTTCCGCCGCCAGCGCGGCACGCAACCAGCGCAAACCTGTGACGAACCAGCCGCGGGTGTACCAGAAGAAGTACAGCGCTGCCGCCAGCCGCTGCGCCTCCGCCGTAGCCCCGCAGGACAAGAACCAGCCCATGGCCGCATCATGATCGGGCCGGTCGAACTCCAGCAGGTCGCACTGCTGCTCGGCCCGCGGCGCGAACAGCAGCGGCTCGATTGCCTCGCCCCGCGCCAGGAATGTGCGGGCGTGGCGCCACCGGGCCAGGTTTTCCTCCCCGGCATCGGCGAGACGTGCCGCGGCATATTGGCGTACCGGCTCGAGGAAGCGGAAGCGGGTCCTGGTCCCACTCGTGTCCGCCTCCAGCAGGGAGGTGGTGACCAGCTGCTCGACCAGCACGCCAACCTGACCGGTCCCGACCGGCGGTGCCCCTGCCACCTCCCGCGCCGCGGCAAGGTCAAACCCGCCGGGGAATACGCTCAGACGCCGGAACACCACCGCCGCACCGGCCGGCAGCAGCGCATGACTCCAGCTCAGGCACGCCTCCAGCGAGTCATGGCGTCCCGAGCCTGTGGTCCTGGCCGGCCATTCCGAAGGCCCGAGCCCCTCGGCGAGTTCGGTCAGTGAGGCAACCCGCAGGCGGTGGGCGACCAGTTCGAGCGCCAGCGGAAGGCCGCCCGCCTGACGGCAGATGCTGCCCGCGAGTACCAGCTCACCGGGCCCGGCCCGCACCGTCACCCCCGCCATGGCGGCCCGGGCCAGGAACAGCGTCACCGCCTCCGTCGCAACCGCAGGGCCGGCCTCGCCGGGAACAGCCATCGGCTGCACCCGCCATACGGATTCGGGCTCGATATCGAACGGTATGCGGCTCGTCGCCAGAACCCGCAGATCCGCGGCCCGTCCGGCCAGCTGTCCGCAGGCACGCCGGGCCGGTTCCAGCACATGCTCGCAGTTGTCGATAACCAGCAACGACCGGCGGCCGGACATCGCTTCGGCCACCGCGTCAAGCCCCGCCGCCGCCCCGGCCCCCCTGATCCCC
>JBAUAR010000292.1:0-4067 GCA_049675875.1 Streptosporangiaceae bacterium | reverse complement strand
GGAAGGGCTGGAGTTCGGCGTCGTCGGCCGGGAGCTAGCCGTCGGCGGGCAGCAGGTCTCCGTCCGCGGCCTGCTCGGCGACTACCCCGACTTGTACCTGCCGCTGTTCGGCGAGCACCAGGCGGGCAACCTGGCCTGCGCGATCGCCGCGGTGGAGGCGTTCGCCGGTACGCCGGGCGCACGGGCGGGCGCGGACGCGGCCGGCCTGGACCTCGACATCGTCCGCCGGGCCGTGGCCTCGATGACCTCGCCCGGCCGCCTGGAGGTGGTGCGACGCAGTCCGGTGGTCATCGTTGACGGGGCGCACAACCCTGGCGGCATGGCCGCCACCGTCGAGGCGCTCACCGAGGCGTTCAGCTTCACCGACCTGGTAGCTGTCGTCTCGGTGTTCGCGGACAAGGATGTTCCCGGCATCCTGGGCGAGCTTGAGCCGGCGGTCAGCCACCTCATCGCCACCACCAATTCCTCGGCCCGTGCGCTGCCTGCCCGGCAGCTAGCCGAGATCGCGGCGACGGTGCTCGGGCCGGACCGGGTCACGGTCGCCGAGCGCCTCGACGATGCCATCGAACTCGGCGTGGCGCTCGCTGACGAGGCGGATGCGCTGGCCGGGGGGCCCGGCCAGGCCGGCGTGCTGATCACCGGTGCGATCGTCACCGCCGGCGAGGCGCGGGTGCTGCTGGTCGAGGGGAACGCCGGTACTTCTGGCGAGGCTGTCTCCGCACGCCCCGGCGCCGGAGAGGACTGGTCATGAAGCGGTTGTGTGCCACGGTCCTGATCATGGAGGCCATCGTGCTCTGCCTGGCGGCTCCGGTCGCCGTCCAGATGGATCATCACCCGCAGGGGTCGGCGTGGCTGGCCGCGGGGATAGCGGCGGCTGCGGCGGTGGTGTTCGCGGGCGTCGCGCGCCGGGCCCTGCCGGTGACGTTGGTGGGCGGGAGCCTGGTGCAGGCATTTGTCCTCGCGGCCGGTTCCGTGGTGCCAGCGATGTACTTCCTCGGCGCCGTTTTCGCGGCACTGTGGGCCATCGGCATCTGGCTCGGCTATCGGGTCGAGCATGCTGCGGGTCAGCAAAGTTCCAAGGGCTGATCAACAGAAGCGCCCGGCCAGCTGAGCCGCGAAACCGGCCTGTAGGCTCTCGAATCTGGGATGCGCGCCGCAGTGCGGACGTTACTGCGAGCAAGCATCTGGTGGCTGACGGTGGCAATTCGGGGAATGCCGGATCGGCTTTCCTGCTCTGGCACTATCGGCAGCACCAGCGCGCTGGATGTGGCGGTAAGGGCGTCCGCGTGCTTGTGCAAGCCGATGCGGCTGACAGGCGTGATTGGTTTCCGTCTGGGCAGGACTAGTAGCCGGCTGCCGCTGGCCGCGGGCAGCACGACAACGACACGGCACGACCGGCTGGAAGGTTTTTCCTCTCAATGAGCAACGCGATGGCCTTTCTTGGCCGTGACATGGCTGTCGATCTCGGGACCGCGAACACCCTCGTCTACGTCAGGGGCCGCGGAATCGTGCTGAATGAGCCTTCTGTCGTCGCGCTGAATACCAATACCGGCCAGATCGTCGCCGTTGGCGTGGAAGCCAAGCGGATGATTGGCCGGACGCCGGGCAACATCGTCGCGGTGCGGCCGCTCAAGGACGGCGTGATCGCTGACTTCGACGTCACCGAGCGGATGCTGCGGTACTTCATCCAGAAGGTGCACAAGCGCAGCTACCTGGCCAAGCCCCGGCTCGTCGTCGCCGTGCCGAGCGGCATCACCGGCGTCGAGCAGAGCGCGGTGAAGGAAGCGGGCCACCAGGCCGGGGCCCGCCGGGTGTACATCATCGAAGAGCCAATGGCAGCCGCGATCGGCGCCGGACTGCCAGTCAACGAGCCAACCGGCAACATGGTCGTCGACATCGGCGGCGGCACCACCGAGGTGGCCGTCATCTCGCTGGGCGGCATCGTGACGTCCCAGTCGATCCGCGTCGGCGGGGACGAGCTGGATCAGGCGATCATCAGTTTCGGCAAGAAGGAGTACTCGCTGATGCTGGGCGAGCGCACCGCCGAGGAGATCAAGATCTCGCTCGGGTCCGCGTACCCGGCACAGGACGAGCCGAACGCCGAGATTCGCGGCCGGGATCTGGTGAGCGGCCTGCCGAAGACCATCGTCATCTCCGCAGAGGAGATCAGGCGGGCCATCGAGGAACCGCTCAGCGTGATCATCGACGCGGTCAAGACCACACTCGACAAGTGCCCGCCCGAGCTGGCGGGCGATGTGATGGACCGGGGGATCGCGCTGACCGGCGGCGGTGCCCTGCTGCGCGGGCTGGACGAGCGGCTCCGCGAGGAAACCGGCATGCCGATCCACCTCACCGACAACGCGCTGGATTGCGTCGTACTGGGCACCGGCAAGTGCGTCGAGGACTTCGACACGCTGCAGCAGGTGCTCGTGCCCGAAGCCAGGCGGTAAGCAGCAGCAGCAGGGCCGTACCGCGGCCCGCAGCTGCTGCGAAGAGGTGCCGGGCCTAGGACTGCGAGGTGATCGGAGTGCCCGACACGCGGCGGACCCGCAGGGTCCTGGCCGTGCTGGTGGCACTCGCGCTCGCCCTGATCGTGGTGAGCTACGCCGACAGCTCGAATTTCCTGCTGCGGCACGTGCGCGGTGCGAGCGACACGGTGTTCGGTGGCGCCGAGCACGCGGCCAGCTCCGCTGGCCGGTTCTTCACCCGGTCCGGCTCCGACTCTGGCCAGGTCAGCAATCTTCAGCAGGAGGTGATCCGACTGCGCGCCCAGCTGAGCCAGGCGCAAGTGAGCAAGTCCGAGGCCGCGGCGCTGCACGAGATGCTGCAAGTCGCCGGCGCGGACCAGGTCAAGGTCGTTGCTGCCAGCGTGATCGCAGTCGGCCAGGGGTTCCAGCAAACGGTCTCGCTGGACGCCGGCAGCCGCGACGGCGTGCGAGTCGGCCAGACCGTGCTGAACGGCCAGGGGCTGGTTGGCAGCGTCACCTCGGTTTCGGCGGACACCTCGACCGTGCTGCTCGCTGACGCCGCCTCGGCGGTCATTGGCGTGGCGGTCGCTCCGAGCGACCAGCTGGGCTGGGTGACCGGACCCGGCAAGACCGCGAGTGGCAGCGGGCTCATGCGGTTGCGGATGCTCAGCTCGGCCGCCGTGCTGGCGTCGGGGGACCAGCTGGTGACGGGGCCGTCTGCCTCGGACCAGCCCTATATTCCCGGCGTGCCGGTTGGCGTCATCACGAAGCTGATCAGCGTCAACGGCGCACTGACCGAAGCCGCGGAGGTCCGCCCGTTCGTCGACTACACCGCGTTGTCCGTCGTCGGCGTGGTGATCGGGCCGCCTGCCCAGGATCCGCGCTTTGCCGCTGTGCCGCCGTTGCCCCACCCCGGTCCCACCGTCACCGTCACGGTGACCGCGCCACCGGCACCGGCCGCGTCGGGAGCGGCACCGACCCCGGCAGCGGGCCCGTGATGCGCGCTGCCTGGCTCGCTGCCGGGTCGCTCGCGATCGCACTGGTGGCACAGCTCAGCGTGCTCAACGGGCTGCACCTGCCGGGCGGCGGCGTACCCGACCTGGTGCTCGTCCTGGTGGCCGCGCTCGCGATGGCGGAAGGCCCGGTCGTCGGCATGGTCACGGGCTTCGCGACCGGCCTGTGCCTGGACCTGGCGCCGCCGGGCAGCGCTACGGTCGGCCAGTACGCGCTGGTCTTCTGCCTGGCGGGCTGGGCGGCCGGGCGGCTCAGCCCGGTTGCGAGTCATTCGGGTCGGCAGTCCTCCGGGCTGCTCGCGACCGCGCTGCTGGCGTTCGTGGTCGGCGTGGCCGAGGTTGTGTCGGCCGCGCTGAGCCTGCTGGTAGCGCCCGGCGCGATCACGCTCAGCCAGGTGCGCGTGGTGCTGCCATCGACCGTCGGTTATGACGTGGTGCTGTGCCCGTTCGTGCTGTCGCTGTTCCTGCTCGCGGGCATGCTGCTCGCCGACCCGTCGGCCGGCGCGCGGGGGTTCCGCGGAGTCGTACGCCCGGCCGGGCTCGCGCCGCCGGCCGGCGCGCTGGCGGGCACCGCGAGGTCGCGGCG
>JBAUAR010000291.1:0-42521 GCA_049675875.1 Streptosporangiaceae bacterium | reverse complement strand
GTCGCCGGCGGCGTGGTCGGCGCGGCCCTGCCTGTCCGCGCGGGCGGGCCAACGGTGCTAGCGACCGTGGTGGTCGCCGTCGTCCTGATCGTGATCGGCGCCGTGCAGGGCGCCCGCGCCGCCCGGTCCGCTCCCTAGGAGCGGCGCCCCGTCCCGGCCTGATCCGGACCGGGCAGCCGCTGGAAGGACGGCGGGCGGCGCTCTAGGTAGGAGCTGACTCCCTCGCGGAAGTCCGGGCGGCCGAAGCTCGCGAGCATCAGCTGATAGGCCTCCCGCTCGGCGCCGAGCAGGCCAGCGTGCAGCTGCTGGTACACCTGGCGCTTCATGATCGCCAGCGACGCCGGCGACGAGGTCGCGGCTAGGTCGCGGACGTACTGCTGCGCGTGCGCGAGCACCTCGTCGCGCGGCAGCGCGGCGTTCACCACCCGCAGCGCGGCAGCCTCGGTGCCGGTGACCTTGCGGGACGAGAACAGCAAGTCCAGCGCCACGGCGGTGCCGACGAGCCGCGGCAGCAGCCAGCTAATGCCCCACTCGGCAATGAGGCCGCGCTGGCTGAAGGACGTGGTGAGCACCGCGTCGTCGGCCATGAACCGCAAGTCGCAGGCCAGCACGATGGGCACGCCCATGCCAGCGACGGGCCCGTTGATCGCCGCGATAACCGGCTTCGGCACCGACATCAGGTAGGTGTACGTGCCCAGGTGCAGGTCGTCCCCGAACGACGCGTCGCCGGGATCGGAGCCGAGCTCCTGCGGTGGCGGCACGGCGCGGCTGTCGCCGGAACCGATCGCCGACAGCCGCCTCAGGTCCGCACCGGCGCAGAATCCCCGCCCGGCACCAGTGAGGACGATCCCGACCACGCGCGGGTCCGCCTCTGCCGCCGCGACCGCGTGCCGCACCTCGGCCGCCATCCGGTCGGTCCAGGCATTGAGAACGTCCGGCCGGTGCAGCGTGATCGTGGCGACCGGGTCGTCGACGTCGTACCGGATCTCCTCGTAGTCGGTCAATGTCTTCTCCTGGCGTGCGACGGTACGGCATGCGCGGCAGGAGATGACACCCTGGACCCCGCTCCTGTGCACGAAGCGTACGAGCCGACGGCACGCACCGCTAGCGTCCGACACAAGGCCGGCGACGCCGAAGAGTGGCTAGGGTCGGAGTGCAAACCCCGACTGGGCGGCGGCCCGGCGCCGCTGCCTGCCCGACCACGGAGGTCAGCATGGGCAACTGGCAGCTCGACCCGTACCACACTCAGGTGGAGTTCTCCGCCAAGCACCTGGGCATGATGACGGTGCGCGGACAGTTCGAGGATGTCAGCGCGGTCGCCGACATCGACCCGGACAACCCGGACGCAGCATCCGTCGAAGTCACGATTCAGACGGTCAGCGTCAAGACCAACAACCCGGCCAGGGACAACGACCTGCGGTCAGGCAACTTCCTGGAAGTCGAGAAGTACCCGGTGATCACGTTCAAGAGCACCGGCGTGCAGGCGGCAGGTGCGGACCACTTCACGCTGGCCGGCGACCTGACGATCAAGGACACCACTCGTCCGGTCACCCTGGACGTCACCAGGTACGGCGAGTTCAACGACCCGATGATGGGCCACCGGATCGCCTACGGCGCCACCACCCATATCAACCGGCGGGACTACGGGCTGTCCTTCGCCATGATGCTCGACGGCCGCTTTGTGGTCAGCGAGGAGATCCAGATCACGATCGAGGGCGAGCTGGTCGAGCAGAAGGAAGCCGCGGAGGCGGCGGCCGGCTGAGCCCCGTGCCGGGCACGCCGAGCCGCAGCTAGCTGCGCGCCTGGACCCGCGCGTCGGGGTCCAGGCGCGCGGCGTGCAGCCGGGCGCTCACATACTCCCGGTCTCCGGTCAGCGCCGCGGCGATGAGATGGTCGATCGGCTGCATGCCGGTAGCGCAGGCGGCGCGTCCTTGCGATGACGCGGCGACGGTCAGCGGGCAGGCTGCGTGTCCGCTCGGCCGGGTCCGACGCGGAGCGCGGGCTCGATCCGTCCCAGCGCATCGGCCAGCAATGCGTCCAGCGGGCCGGCGCCATCCGACCTGGCCCAGTAGAAGACCGTCTCGGCCTCGGCGGCGAGCGCGACGGCGATGGCCAGCCGCAAGTCGCGGTTGTCGGGGTCGGTGCCCGCCCGGGGCGCGAGCAGACTGGCGAGCAGATCGGCGGTCTTCTGCCGGGTCGCGGAGCGCCGGGCTTGCAGGCCTGGCACCCCGTGCATCAGCCGCATGCGGACGATGACGGCGTCCTTGTCTGCCTCGAACTCGGCCGCCAGCCGCTGAAAAAGCGCGCCCAGGGTCGCGGCGACCGTCTCGTCCGGCGGCCGCGCGGCGATGAGCTCCTCGACGAGCGCACGGTCGTCGTCGCCGAAGACGATGTCCTCCTTATCGCTGTAGTAGCGGTAGAAGGTCGCCGTGGAAATCTCGGCTGCCGCGGCGATCTGCTCGACGGTCGTGGCGGTATACCCCTGCGCGTCGAATAGCCGCATGGCTGCCTGCTGTACGGATTGCCGGGTGCGCTTCTTCTTGAGCTCGCGTAGCCCCATGGGACGAGCACTCTATCCGGACGGTGCGCTACCTGCCTGGTGCGCGTGCGCGGGCGGCCGGTTGTGCAGATACAGGGCCTGCCGGCCGGCGCCGGCGGTCGAGTGCACCGGCAGTGGCAGCTCGTAGTGCACCGCGCGGTGGTGATCTGCCACCTGGCGGGAGGGGTTGTAGACGCTGTTGAAGCGCCAGAGCATGCGCGCGAAGTTGGTCTGCCCGCGGGCCAGGTTGCCCGCGAGCACCCTGGCGGCTCCGGCGACAGCGCGCATCCCGAGGTGTTTGCGGTTGATCACGGCCTGGGTGCGGACCAGCTCGGTGTAGAACTGCTCGAGCGGCAGCTTGGTCGGGACGACGGCATGCTGGATGTCGAACAGCCGGTAGTCACGGGTGGTCAGGCGGCGCGACTCGGTGTGCCAGATCTCGGTGCCCGGGTACGGCGTGAGCACGGTCAGATGCACGATCTCCGGTACCGACAGGGCAAAGTCCCTGACCACCCGGAACTGCTCGATGTCCCACGCGGGGTCGACGATCAGGTTGATCGCGACCATGATGCCGAGCTTGCGCGCCGTCTCCAGCGCGCGGATGTTCTCGTCCTGGCTGACGCGCTTGCGGTACAACTCCAGGCCGTCGGAATCCAGGGCCTCCATGCCGAGGAACATGTAGCTGAGCCCGAGCCTGGCCCACCGCTCGAACACGTCGGTGTTGCGCAGCAGGACGTCGCTGCGCGTCTCGAGGTAGTACCGCTTCCGGATGCGACGCCGTTCCACCTCGGCGGCGATCGCGTCGCCGTGCTCGGCTTTGATGAAGGCCACGTCGTCGACGATGAATACGTTGGGCTCGGCGATGGAGGCGAGCTCGTCGGCAGCGGCCTCGGGCGACGCCTTCCGGTAGCTGCGTCCGTAGAAGGTCCACGCCGAGCAGAACGAGCAGTCCCACGGGCAGCCGCGGGTGAACTCGATCGACGCACAGGGATCGAGCTCACCGATGAAGTACCGCCGCCGGTTGCGCATCAGGTGCCGGGCCGGACGCGGCGTGTCGATGCTCTCCAGCAGGCGCGGGCCGGGACCGAGCCCGTCCGTCGTGACGATGCCGGGCACGCCGCCCACCCCGCCGTCGCGAATCGCGTCGAGCAACGGCACGATCGCCGTCTCCCCTTCGCCGCGCAGCACCGCGTCGACGGCGCCGCCGGCCTGCTCGAGAACGTGGCTGGCGACGAAGGACACGCTATGCCCGCCGAAGAACACAAAGCAGCCCGGCAGCATGTCCTTCACGTCATGGGCGATGTCGATCGCCTCGGGAATGTTGGCCAGATAGTTCAGTGAGACTCCGATGGCCTCCGGCTGGAACTGCGCCAGCTCGCGATCCAGCTCCCGGCGGCTGGTCACCTGCAGGTCGAGCGCGCGCACCTGGTGGCCCGCCGCCAGTGCGGTACCGGCCACCCGCTCCAGGCCGAGTGGCTCCAGGCGCAGGAAGATTTCCGAATACATCAGCGCGCTAGGATGCACGAGCATCAGGCGCATGCTCACCTCCCGCAGTGCCATCCATTAGTGAAGTGACCTCTCTTTTGAGACTCTACTTCAAGATAGACTTCATATCAGTCATCGATTGAGCGCTGGACCCGGGGGGCATAGCGGGGATATGACTGGGCGCGCGGTTCTGCTGACCGGATCCCTGGGTCTCGGGCACGACATGCTGGCCCGCAGCATGGCCGGCCTGCTGGACCGGCACGGCTGGCAGACCCGGTACCTGAACAGCATGTCGCTGCTCGGACACCGCTCCGGCGCCGCAGGACAGCGCGTCTTCGGCGGCATGATCGCGTTTCCCGGCCTCTACGACGGGCTGCACTTCGCCCACCTACGGTCCGGGAGCCGGGTTGCGAACCTGCTCGACCGGTGCGCCAGCGCCCGAGTGGTGCCGGCGCTGCGGGCTGAGCTCGACCGCGAGCCGGCCGACCTGGTCCTCAGCGTGTTTGCCACCGGGGCCGGCGCGGCGGCGCGGCTCAAGATCGAGGCACCTGCCCGGCGCACCGTCGTGCTCTGCCCGGACGTCGGGGCGCACCGGCTCTGGGTGACGGAGGGAACCGATCTGTTCCTGGTGACCTCCGGTGCGGCAGCGGCGTCGGTCCGGCGATTCCTCCCCCGGGCCCGGATTGCCGTCATCCCGCCGCCGGTACGGGCGGAGTTCTATGCCGCGCCGTCGAAGCAGCAAGCCAGGGCACTGCTCGACCTGCCAGCGGGCGCTCCGTGCGTGCTGGTCATCGACAGCGGCTGGGGATTCGGCCGGGTGGCCGACAGCGTCGCCCGGCTGGCCGCGGCGGGCGTGCACGTGCTGGCAGTAGCCGGTCGCCAGCACACGCTCGAGAGGCAGTTCCGTGCCGTCGCACGCGGCGCCCATCGGGTGCACCCCTTCGGTTTCAGCGACCAGATACCCGCACTGATGGCGGCCGCAGACGTGGTGATCGCGTTGCCCGGAGCCAGCACCTGCGCCGAGGCGCGGGTCGTCGGAAGGCCCCTGCTGCTGCTCGACGTTATGCCCGGGCATGGGCGGGATAACCTGCTGCATGAGCTGGAGCTCGGCGGGGCAGAAGTATGCGGGGCGACGCCTGCAGCGGTCACCGCAGCCACGCTGGCGCTGCTAGACGAGGCGTCGCCGGTTACGTCAGCGGGGAGCTCGGCTCCCCGCTGGGAGCCGGCGTTCGAGGCCGCGTGCGGCCAGATCGGCCTCGATCTGAGTCATCATGAGCTAGCGGAGGCGAGATCGCGATGATGCGGACGCTGTTCCTGCATCCGCCCTCTTTCGAGGGCTTCGACGGCGGCGCCGGAGCCCGCTACCAGGCGAGGCGGGAGATTCGCTCGTACTGGTATCCGACCTGGCTGGCTCAGCCCGCCGCGCTCATCCCGGACAGCAAGCTGGTGGACGCGCCGCCGGACGGCCTGACCCTGGCCGATGTCACCCCGCTGGCGCACGACTACGAGCTAGCCGTACTGCATACCAGCTCGCCGAGCTTCGCCGGTGACATCCAGGCGGCGGCCGCTCTGAAGGCAGCGAACCCGGCGCTGCTCGTCGGGATGGTCGGGGCCAAGGTGGCCGTCGAGCCCGAGCGCTCGCTGCACGCCTGCGCCGCCCTCGACTTCGTCGCCAGGGAAGAGTTCGACTTCACCATCGCCGAGGTCGCGTCCGGCCGGCCGATGGCCGACATCGACGGCCTGAGCTATCGCGACGCCGCCGGCCAGCTCGTGCACAACCCAGATCGCCAGATCCTCACCGACATGGACCGGCTGCCGTCGGTCATCCCCGTGTACAAGCGCGACCTGCGACCGGAGAACTACTACATCGGCTACCTCAAGCACCCGTACCTGTCGCTGTATACCGGCCGCGGCTGCCGGTCCCGGTGCACCTTCTGCCTGTGGCCGCAGACTGTCGGCGGCCATCTGTACCGGACCCGCAGCGTCGCCAGCGTGCTAGCCGAAGCTGAGCTCGCTCGCGAGCTGTTCCCCCAGGTCAAGGAGCTGTTCTTCGACGACGACACGTTCACCGACGACCGGCAGCGGGCCGAGGAGATCGGTCGCGGTCTCGGCCGGCTCGGCTGGACCTGGTCCTGCAACGCCAAGGCCAACGTGCCCCGCGAGACGCTCCAGGTGCTGCGCGATAACGGCCTGCGGCTACTGCTGGTCGGCTACGAGTCGGGCAACCAGCAGATCCTCATCAACATCAAAAAGGGCCTGCGGGTCGAGCGGGCCAAGCGGTTCGCGGCCGACTGCCACGACCTCGGCATCGCCGTGCACGGCACCTTCATTCTGGGCCTGCCGGGCGAGACCGCGGAGACGATCCGCGAGACGATCAAGTTCGCCCAGGAGGTGAACCCGCACACCATTCAGGTCTCGGTGGCGGCGCCCTATCCGGGCACCGAGCTGTACCGGCAAGCGCAGGAGAGTGGCTGGCTGCCCGCGGAAGACGACGGCACCGCGCTGGTGAGCGCGGACGGTACCCAGCTGGCGGCGCTCTCGTACCCCGACCTGGGCCACACCGAGATCCTCAACTCGGTGGACGCGTTCTACCGGCGGTATTACTTCCGGGCCGGGAAGCTGGCAGAGATGTCCGCCGAGATGTTCCGGCACCCGGAGATGGCCGGCCGGCGCCTGCGTGAGGGCGTCGAGTTCGCCCGCTTCCTCGGCAGGCGGAGCCACGCCGCCACGCCGAGCTGACCTGCGAACATTGCTGCCCTAAAACGGGACGAGGTGCGATACTGGCGCCGTGCCACCAGGGCAGCGCCGGTCACTGTTGGTGACCCGAGGAGATAGCGCAGCTACCTACGAGGACTACCTGCGCGAACAGTACCGCCGGGTGCGTGTCGGTTGATGCCAGAGTCGGCCATCACGCTGAAAGACGTCGCGCGCCAAGCCGACGTACACCCGGCCACGGCCTCCAGAGCGCTGAACCCGGAGACTCGCCTGCTGGTGAGCGAGTCCACCGCGAAGCGGGTGCTGGCCGCGGCCGCCGAACTTGGCTACCGGCCGAACACACTAGCGCGCAGCCTGCGCACCCGGCGGTCCCACACGATAGGCGTGTTGATACCCGACCTGACCAATCCGCTCTTCCCGCCGATCGTCCGCGGCCTTGCCGACGCACTCGAGAGCCACGGCTACGTAGCGCTCGTCGGCAATACCGATGGCGACGACGCGCGCGGGCGTCGGGTGTTCGAGCAGATGCTTGCCCGGCACGTCGATGGCTACGTGCTCGCAACCGCGCACCTGCAGGATCCTTTGCTCGACGAAGCCGAGCGCTGTGGCGCGCCGGTGGTACTGATGAACCGGATCGCAGCCAGCGACAGCTTCCCGTCGGTCACGGTGGATAACGAAGCTGGCGGCCAGCTCGCGGTTGGCCACCTGCTCGATCTCGGTCATTGCGACATCGCCTGCATCGCCGGACCGCAGGATTTGTCCACCGGGCTTGCGCGTTATACCGGGTTCGCCACAGCCATGGTCGCCGCCGGACTCGAGGTGCCCGGCGACCGAGTGCTGTTCGCACGCTCCTTCTCGATCGACGAGGGTTACCGATGCGCGCGGGAGATCCTTTCCGCCCGCGACGGTTGTACGGCCATCGCGGCTGGCAACGACATGCTGGCCGTCGGCTGTTATAGGGCGCTCGACGAGGCGGGATTGAGCTGTCCGGGCGACATATCTGTCGTAGGTTTCAACGACATGCCGTTCATAGACATGCTGAGGCCACCCCTGACGACTATCGCCTTCTCGCATTATCAGGTCGGCGCGCAGGCGGCCGACCTGCTGATCGAGCGGCTCAATGGGAGCACTGGTCCCGCGAAAGTGATCTACGTCGTGCCCGAGCTCATCGTCCGCGGCTCTACCGCGGCGCGGACCTGACGCCGGGCTGCGTTCTGCTGGCCTAGCGTGCTCAGGCCAGGATCTGCACCGGATGCTCGATCATGCCGGTAAAGGCCCTCATCCACTCGGCGGCCGTCGTGCCGTCCACCGCCCTGTGATCGGCGGAAAGCGTTAGCCGCACGACGGAGCCAGCCTGCAGCCTGCCCTTCGTCACCACTGGAGCATCGTGCACCGCGCCGACGGCAAGAATTGCGGACTGCGGCGGGTTGATGATCGCGCTGAACTGCTCGACGCCGAACATGCCGAGGTTGGTCACGCTGATGGTGCCGCCCTCAAGCTCCCATTGCTGCAGGCGTCCAGCGCCGGCCCGCTCTACTAGGTCGGCAACGGAAGCCGCCAGTGCGGAGATGGTGAGTTGCTCGACCGAACGGAGGACCGGCGTCACGAGGCCGCGCGGGCTTGCGATGGCGATGCCGACATCCACTCTGTCGTAGCTCAGCATCGCCTCCGGCGTCCAGGTAACGTTCATATCGGGCACCAGCTGGTGCGCGCGGGCGACCGCTTTCACAACAAGATCGTTGACCGAAACCCGGACAGGATTCGATTCGTCGTTGAGCTCAGCACGCAGCCGCTGCAACTTGCCCGCTCGCGCAGTGCCGGTCACGTAGAAATGCGGGACGGTCTGCTTGCTCTCCGTCAGCCTGGCGGCGATGGCCCTTCGTACCCGGCTGTGCGGCATTGCCGTAGACATGGCCGGCCGGTGCGAGCCGGCCGGTGCGGACCGGCCGGGGGTCCGCGCTCCAGCTAGTGCAGGCACGACCGGCGGAGGCCCTTCGGCTGCGCGCCCTGTCCTTATCGCCTGCTCGACATCGCGGCGCATGATCCGGCCGCCGGGCCCCGTTCCGGAGATCGCGCCGAGGTCCAGCGCGGCGTCGCGCGCAAGCCGTCGGGCCAGCGGGCTGGAGAATATCCGGGCAGCCGCGTCTGACTGCGCGGGTGATGGCCGCTGTCCGTTCCCAGTCCCTGCCGCGACAGGGCCGCGATTTGAAGCCGGGACACCAGCAGCCACCGCAACGTCTGCTGCCGCCGCAGGGCTGGCGGACGTCAGGCCGTTGGCACGCAGCGTTTCATCGAGGTCTCCCACCGGTTCTCCGGGCGCACCGAGGAGCGCGATCGGCTGACCGACGGTTACGGTGGCACCCTCCTCGACGAGTCGGCGCAAGATCACGCCGTCCTCCTCGGCCTCGATATCGGCGACCGCCTTTTCTGTCTCCACGCTGGCGATCACGTCGGCCGCCGAGTAGGGCACGTTCTCGGCGACCGGCCAGGCCGAGAGCACTGCCTCGGTTGACCCGGCCGAGATTTCCGGTACCCGAAGCAGGCGCGCCATGATCAGAGCCTCGCCAGTTCGGTCAGCGCGCACGTCACATCGCCCGTTTGCGGGGTGGCGGCGCGCTCGAGAACCTTGCTGATGGTCGGCGACGCCTCGCCGCCGGTCAGTCGCAGCACCGGATGATCAAGCCAGTCGAAGAAGCGGCGCTGGATCTCATCGGCCAGCCAGCCGCCGTAGGAGGTGCCGAGAGCGCCCTGCTCGGCGATGAGGACGCGGTTGGTCTTCCTGATGCTCGCGCCGATCGTCTCCCAGTCAACGCTGGCGCGGTCAAGCCAGCGCAGGTCGATCACTTCCGCGTCGACACCGCCGCTTTCGGCCACCGCGTCGAGAACGCGGGGCGTCATGGCCAGGTAGGTCAGCACCGTCAGCTGTTCTCCGGCGCGCCGGACCGCGGCCTTGCCGACTGGCAGACAGAAGTCCCACTCGCCAGCTGGCACCTCGCCAACGGCTGTATAGAGGTCCACATGCTCGAGCACCACGACCGGATCCCGGCACCGCAGCGCGCTGTTCATGAGCCCGATGTAGTCGAGCGGAGTCGATGGCGCCACGATCCGCCAGCCCAGTGACGTGGCGAAGATGCCGGCCGGGTCGATCGAGTGCTGCGACCCATAGCCGGTGCCGATGGCGACCTTGCTTCGGAGCACCAGCGGTACGTCGTTGCGGCCGCCGTACATATGCCGAGCCTTGGCGATCTGATTGAAGAGTTGGTCGGCCGCCACCCACATGAAGTCGGCATACATGAACTCGACCACCGGGAGGAACCGCCCGTCCAGAGCCACCCCGCCGGCCAGGCCGGCGAAGGCGTTCTCGCTGATCGGCGTTCCCAGCACCCGGTCGGGATAAGCCTCCTTGAGACCCTTGGTGGCCCCGTTGGTCCCGCCGGTCAGCTTGTGGATGTCCTCACCCATGATCACGATGCGGTCATCCAGGCTCATCCTGCGCGCCATCACTCCGGCGACCGCGTCGATGAACTTCATTTCCTGCACCGGGCCGGAGAAGTCCGGGCGGTCGGCGAACGGCGTATCCGCGAACTCGCTCAAGTCGCCGCGCACCCCCACGTCGACGAATGCCGGATCTGGCCACTCAGCGGCCCTGATCTGTCGCTCGCCCGGTTTGCCGCCGGGCACCGGCTCCAGCAGCACGCCACCGACTTCTGCCATCAGGTCAGCGGCCTGCTGCCGGGCGGACTCGACGGCAGATTCTGAGAGGATGCCGCGGCGGGTCACGTGGCCGGCGATCTGGGAGACCGGGTCGCGGGCACGCCACTGCGCCTCCTCTTCCCGAGTGCGGTACCGGAACGCACTGCCGGGGAACGGGCCGTTCTGGTGGTAGTAGCGGTACACGTCCGCCTCTACCACGGCCGGGCCGTTCCCGGCCCGCAGGTGCGCGACAGCCTGCTGCATGGCCAGGTACACCGCCAGGGTGTCCATGCCGTCGACTTTCCAGCTGGCGATGCCGAAGCCAGGTCCGCGCGCCGACAGCCGCGGTTCACCGGTCGCCTCCTCGACGGTGGTCGAGACCGCGTACCGGTTGTTCTCGATGAAGAAGCACAGCGGCAGGCGCCACGCGGCCGCCAGGTTCATCGACTCCAGCGTGGAGCCGATGTTGATCGCGCCATCACCGAAGTAGCTGACAGCGACGGCGTCCGTTCCAGCGTGCCGGTGCGCCCATGCTGAACCGGCCGCTTGCGGCACTCCCCCGCCGACAATGGCGTTGGTGCCGATGGCCCCTGCCTCCCGCCACTGCAGGTGCATCGACCCGCCCCGGCCATGACTGAAGCCACGGTCCAGCCCGCAGACTTCGGCCAGCGCGCGCAACAATACCGCCCGGACTTCATCAGGCACCGGGCGCACCGGGTCGATTCCTTTTGGCGCCACGTACCCGAGCGCCTTGGCCAGGAACTGGTGGTGACCGCGATGCGAGCCGTTGACCGTGTCGTCGGAGGTCAGCGCCAGCACCGATCCGACCGCGCCGCCTTCCTGGCCGATGCTCGAGTGTGCCGGACCGTGGATGAGGCCGGCCCCGGCGAGTTCCAGTACGTACTCCTCGAACGACCGGATCAGGATGAGCTGCGCGAAGGCGCTGAGCAGCAGTTGCGGGTCCGCCGCGTCCCAGTCTTCTTGGGTCGCGACGATCCCGACCCACGGGGCGGACATCTGCAGTTGATTCTGCTCCATGGCGCTCCCTGAGGTTGAGTCAGTGTGCCGGGCGGTTGACCGGGCTAAGCCGACCCCGTTCCCTGTCGATCGAAGGCCTTGCCACCTGGGTAGGAAACAAGCTCGAACTGCATGCCCCAGGGGGCGAGGAAATAGACCCAGCGCTGACCCTCGCTCGGTCCCCTGCTGGCGGTTGGCTCGCCCAGCACCTGTACGCCCCGGGCCATCAGGTAGTCCACGGCGGTGTCGAGATCGTCGACGTACAGCGCAACGTGATGCCCGCCGTAGTCGCTGTTGCGCGGCAGGGCCTGGCGCTGGTCCGGCGCCAAGTACTGGAACACCTCGAAGATCGCCTGGCCGCCACAGCGGAAGAAGTGCAGTTGCTGCATGACCGCGCGCGGGTGGACGTTGAGGTGCTCGGACATCCAGTCGTCGTCGCGCACGAACGGGCCGAGCGAGTACATGTACTCGCAGCCGAGCACGTCGATCAGGAACTGCCGGGCCTGCTCGAGATCGGGCACGGTGAAGCCAACGTGGTCGACGCGGCTAAGTCCGGGAATGGGCACCTGACAGCCTCAGTACGGGTTGGCAACGACGAGGTCCTGCGCCGGGAACAGGGTGAGGATGCTGGGACCATCCGGCGTCACCACGACCTCCTCCTCGATCCGCGCGGCGGAGAACCCGTCCGAGGCCGGGCAGTATGTCTCAAGCGCGAACACCATCCCAGCCTGGATCTCGATGGGGTGGTCCAGGCTGTTAAGCCGGCTGATGATCGGCCGCTCGTGCAGGCCGAGACCGAGACCGTGGCCGAACTGAAGCCCGAAAGCAGCCATCTCACTGGCGAAGCCGAACTCGGTAGCAGCCGGCCACAGCCGGGCGATCTCGTCGGTGCCCACACCGGGTTTCACCGCATCGATCGCCGCGTCCATCCACGCCCGTGCCTTGGCGTAAGCCTCGCGCTGTGATGACGTAGCGCTACCGACGCCGAAGGTCCGGTAGTAGCACGTGCGGTAGCCGTTGTAGCTCTGGATGATGTCGAAGAAGGCCTGATCCCCCGGCCGGATGATGCGGTCGGAAAAGTTGTGCGGGTGCGGGTTGCAGCGCTCGCCGGACACCGCATTGATGGCCTCGACCTGCTCAGAGCCCATCTCATAGAGGCGCTGGTTCGCCAGCGCCACGATGTCGTTCTCGCGTACACCTGGCTTCAGCTTCTCGACGATGTCCTGGTACACGCCGTCGACCATGGCGGCTGCCTGGGTCAGCAGCATGATCTCGTCTGGGGATTTGATCTGCCGGGCGTCCAGCATCAACTGCTGCGCATCGACGACAGTCAGGCCTTGCCGCTGCATCTCCGCCAGGAATGGCAGTTCGATGATGTCCACGCCGACTGGCTGGCCGTCCAGGCCGCGCTCGGCGAGCAACTGCTTCACCTCGGTGACCGCCGACGCCATCAGTCCCGCGTCGGGCGCTATCGCGCCGCGCAGGCCGAGCATGCCGGCCCGGCAGTTCTCCGGCGGCAGCCAGTCGCAGTAGAGCTGGTGGTGCTTCGCAGCCGAGCCGAAGTCCCACAAGACCGGGTCGGTGTCGCGGGTCAGCAGCGCGTAGCGGCTCATCTTGTCGCCGAGCGCACCGCCGATCCAGGTTTGCGTGGTGTAGCGGATGTTGTAGAAGTCGAAAAGCAGGAACGCGCCGCAGTCGCTAGCCTCGAGTGCAGCGTGCGCCCGGTCCAGCCGGTATCGCCGCAGCCGGTTGAAGTCAACGCGCTGCTCGAAGTCGACTCCGCGATGTCCTGGTGCCCGGAGCGGGCGGGCGCCGGTGATCACTCCCCCAGCCCGTCATCGACCTCGGCGTCCTCGGCCTCCAACGTGATGCCAGCCCGCCTGGCCTGTTCCAGCAGGAGCGTGGCGAAGTCCTCGGTCCGGTAGCCGGCGCCTAGCGCCGAAGCCACCAGGGCTGCGGCGGCGGCGGCAATCGGCATCGGCGCCTCCAGCTCGCGCGAGGCGGCGAGGCCAAGGTCAAAGTCCTTCAGCAGCAGCGGGTTGGTGAACGTGGGTGTGAAGTCCAGGTGGACCAGCGCCGGTGACTTGTATCGGGTGAACATCGACCCGAGCACGGAGTGGTTGATGAACTCCAGGAACGCGGCCCGGCTTGCGCCGCCTTTCTCGGCGAGCACCGTCACCTCGGTCAGCGTCTGTATCGTCACGCCGAGCAGCACGTTGTGGCAGATCTTCACCAGCCGTGCCACCTCATCCTCGCCGACATAGGTAACCCGATGGCCGAACACCTGAAGCAGCGGCTCCGCCTCGGCGAATGTCTCGAGCTTGCCCGACACGGCCAGCGATAGCTTGCCCGCGCGCACCACCTTGGGGTTGCCGCTGACGGGCGCGGCGAGGAATTCGGTCCCCCGCTTCTCCCCGGCCGCGCGGACAGCGGCCGATGCATGCGTGGAGACGGTGGTGAAGTCCACAAGCAACCTGGGTGCGCGGTCCGGATCGGACAGCACGCCGTTCGGGCCGCTGGTTACCAGCAGCAGGTCATCGGACGAAGACACCATGGTGAACACGACATCCCGGCTGGCCAGCTCCGCCGGTGACTCGGCGAGAACGGCGCCCCGGCTGATGAGCGGAGCTGCCTTGGCCATGGTGCGGTTGTAGATAGCGACGTCATAGCCGGAGTCCAGCAGTCTGGACGCCATCTGAAGGCCCATCCGGCCCGCCCCGATCCAGCCGACCGAGGGTTGCTCGAGCGCCCGGTTTACCATCACGACGTCCTTCCCGCTTAACCGTCACGCCGTGACCCCGCAGTGACTGCGGCACGAGCGCCCAATCACACCCACGCACAGTAGCACAAACGATTGCAGGCGAGAAGAGCCGCTTCGTCCGGGTATCTGGGGTCACGTCCGCAGCCGTGCCTGCGCCATGAGAGCGGCCAGCGGCGGCTCTGGCTCCAGGACGGACAAGCCCCCGCCGATACGGTCAGTCACCCACACCAGGCCGGTGTCATCCACGAACAGATCGTTAATCTGCGGCACGGGCTGGCCAGTCGGCGCTTCCGGCACCCAGTGCGCAGCCTCGACCGGGTGAACGGGGTCGGCCAGGTCGTAAACTCGCACCCCGGCGCTGAAATAGCTGACGAACACCAGCCGCTCGCTGCGATAGGAGCCGGGCTGGTTCTCATGCAGGTTGTGGGCGCCGAACCGGAGGGGCAGCAAGCGAAAACCGGCTGGCTCCGGGCAGACAGAGAGCACCCGCAGCTGGCCGCGGCTGACATCAATGACCCTGACGGCCCGGCTCGGAGCTTCCGGTCCATCCCTGACCTGCTCGTCGGTAGCGACGACCAGATCCCGGCCAGGGAGCGGTAGGCAGGTATGAGTCGACCCACCGTCCCAGCCGAGGTGGCCGACGTGTCGGGGGTTTGTCATATCCGACACGTCCAGGACGACCATTCCCGCGTCGTCGTAGCCGAGGTAAGCGCGGCCAGCGGAGATCAGCGCGTGGTGCGCGGCATAGCGCTCGGCCTTCGGCCAGCCGGGCTGCTCGTCTTCGCGCTGGCCGGTCCACCACCACCGGCCAGCCTCGGCTGGCCCGGCCGGATCGGACAGATCCACGACCACCCAGATGCGGTCCCGGAACCCCTCGGGGATAGCCGACATGTGCGCGTACTGCCCGCCCGTCCAGACGATGCGGTGAACGCCCCTGCCGCCGCTCGCCCAGAACCCAACTTTGCGCGGCCGCAGTGGGTCGCCGAGTTCGTACACGGTCAGGCCGGCCGGGAAGGGCTCCGACGTCTCGGCCCGGTACGGGAACTTCTCCGCGTTCACCAGCAGCAGGCCGTCAGCGACCTGCACCTTGTGCGTGTGCGAGCGAGGTGCCGCTGGCCACTGCGTGACCAGGACCGGCGTTGTCGGGTCGGCGACGTCCAGGATCGACGTGCCCATTCCTGTCGTTCCGGTGTGCCCCACGTACAGCGCATCGCCGCTGCGTATCACCTGCATACCGTCGCCATAGCCGCCGAGGTCGTGGTGGCCGATCAGCCGCAGGCCATCGGCACTGGCAGTGCTGGCAGCGCCGACAGAGCCCGCGGTCGGCGGCAGGCCTCCCATCAGCTGGCGGCGACGCGGCTCACCGTCGCGCCGAGACGCTCTGCGGCCCAGTCAGCGGTGGCCTGCCGGTGGAAGGGAGCCAGGTTCGCACAGCCGTGATTGCCCTGCTCGAGGAGCAGCAGCTGGGCCTCCCCGCCAGCCTCGTCGACCAGCCGCTGTGCGTGCTGCCACGGAATGAGGCGATCGAGTTTGCCCATGACGGCCAGCAGCGGGCAGGTGATCTTCTCCGCTCGTCCGGCCAGGGTGAGCTCCGCTGCCCGGCGCCTGGCCGTGTCCATGTCCGGCGACTTCGACCTGACCCGGAACGCCTCGCGGGTGAGAATGGGGCGGCTGTCCCAGTCGTCGGCGAACGAATAGGGGCCAGCCAGCGCCACGCAGGCGCGGACCCGCTGATCGCCGCTCGCCACCCGCGGCGCGTAGTAGCCGCCAAGACTGACACCCCAGACACCGATCCGGTCCGCGTCGACTCCGTCCTCGCCGGTCAGCCAGTCGATGATCGCGGCCCCCGGCACCTCCCAGTCGCCCCGGATCGCCAGGTCGTACTCGGCTTCGCCCTGGCCAGGCCCGTCCACACTGAGAGTCGCGATCCCGCGCTCCAAGAAGAGATCCTCCGTGCTGCGCAGCTCCTCCTTCGCCGAGTCCAGGCCGGGGATCATGATCATGGCCGGATGCGGGCCCGCTCCCGGCGGCAGGCGCAGGACGCCGGCCAGCCGCGATCCCTCGAACGGGATCTCCACTCGTCGGCCCGGCGGATCCAGGTAGGGCAGGGCGTCGGTCAGGCAGCGGATGGCCTGCTCGTGGGCTGTCCGCATCTGATCCATGTCGCCGACGAACAGGAACTTGGCGAAGTGGAAGTACACAGCAGCCTGTGACAGGTGCTCACCCGCCGAGATCGTGCGGCCAGCCGCCAGCGCAGCGCGGCCGAGCTGCTCGTGCTCGGCACCCACCACGCTCCAGGCCGCGCACCACTCATCCCACGAGGAGATGCCGTTCACGATCCGGTCAAAGTCCCCGGCCGTGACGCCGTTCGTCGTAAACCGCGGCGCCCAGTGTGAGATAGCCATGGCGAGCCTGTCGTCCATGTGCGCATCCTCCGCGTTCTGATGGGCAAGCTCCGTCTCGTCTCTGCAAACGAATGCATACTCTTGCCAGGAGGCAATGGTCAACTCCTGGAGCTGACCGGCCAGCGGGTGGCAGCCGCACCCGCGCCGGATGCCTGCGAGGGAGATATGGAGACGGATCAGTTCCGCCTGGTCGTCAACGGTGCCGAGCAGACCGTCGCGTGCAAGTCGGATACCCCGCTACTCGATGTTCTCCGGCACGACCTGAGTCTGGCGGGGCCGCGGTTCGGGTGCGGCCTCGGCCTCTGCGGCGCCTGTTACGTGCTAATCGACGGACGGGCAAGGTCGTCGTGCGACCTGCCAGTCTCGGCTGTCGACGGCCCGGTCACAACGGTCGAAGGCCTGGCAGTTGGCGGGCAGCTGCACCCGGTGCAGCAGGCATTCCTCGACGAGCAGGCTGCGCAGTGCGGCTACTGCAGCTCCGGCATGGTGATGAGCGCAGCGGCATTGCTCCGGGACCAGCCAGCGCCGTCGGAGCATGAGGTTCGGCGCGCGCTGGACGGAAACCTGTGCCGGTGCGGCTGTCACGGCCGGATCGTCCGCGCCGTGCTGCGGGCGGCGAATTCGGGACAGGGCATAGCCGCGCAGCCCGCCGACGGCGAAGCCGTGGGTCTGCTGGGTGCCACCGCTGGAGCGGAGGACTGCGTCGTCACGGCAGACAGTTGCGCCACGGCAGACCGCTCCGCCTCGCTAAACAGCGCCGCCCCGGCAGACAGCCCCGCCCAGGCGGACAGCCCCGCCGCGGCGGCGCCCGTCGCTGCCGGGCGAGGCGACCTGCCCGCCAATCTCGCGGCCAACCCGTTGCTGCGCCGCTGGCTCGACTTCGGCCGGCCGGGTGAGGTGACAATCCGGACCGGCAAGGTCGAGTACGGTCAGGGCATCTGGACCGCGCTGGCCCAGATAGCGGCCGAGGAACTGCTGCTCGGCCTGCCGCGGGTGCGGGTGGCTCCAGTCAGCACGAGCACCAGCCCGGACGAGGGAATCACCTCGGGCAGCCGGTCGGTGGCCGAGTCCGGCTCCGCGCTCCGTCAGGCCTGCGCTCAGGCCCGCGATCTCCTGGTCACCGTCGCCGCAGCGCAGCTTGCCGTGGACCGGTCCGCTTTGACAGTCAGCGACGGGCAGGTACTGGCGGACGGGGGGCCGACTGGTCACAGCTACTGGTCGGTGCTCGCACCGGGCGGGCTGAACAGCCCGGCCGGTGACCCGGTGGCGCCCAGGCCGCCGTCGCAGTGGTCCGTGGCGGGCCGCAGCGCGCATCGGCTTGACCTTCCAGACAAGGTCACTGGGCAGCCACGGTTCCTGCATGACCTCCGTCTGCCAGGCATGCTGTATGGCCGGGTCCTCCGCCCGCCGTCACTGGCGGCGCGGCTGACCGGGCTAGACGTCGTCGAGCTCGGTGCCGGCGAGGCGCTGGTGCGCGACGGCTCGTTCCTCGGGATCGTCGCCCCGACGGACCGGGCCGCGCTCCGGTCAGCTGCGCGGCTTGCTCGCGCCGCTCGCTGGAGCACGGCGGGACCCTCGACTCCGCTGCCGGATGACCGTGACATCCGGGGCTTCCTGCTGTCCGCTCCGTCGCAGGTAGAGACCGTACTGGACCGGACCGATCCGGCGGCCGCCGCCGCGGTCGACGTCACCATGACCGCGGAGTTCACCCGCCCATTCCTTGCGCATGCCTCGATGGCGCCAAGCTGCGCGGTAGCCCGCTGGGACCACGGGTCGCTGACCGTCTGGTGCCACAGCCAGGGTATTTTCGCTCTCCGCGCGGCGATTGCGACCGGCCTGGGACTCGAGGCCGGACAAGTCACGGTCCACCACTGCGAGGGCGCAGGCGTCTACGGCCAGAACGGTGCGGATGACGCCGCCATGGACGCGGTCCTGCTGGCCCGCGCCGTGTCGGGCCGGCCCGTCCGGGTGCAGTGGACGCGCGAGGACGACATGTGCTGGGCACCTGCGGGACCGGCCATGCTCACTCGGCTCTCCGCGGGCCTCGACGCGACGGGCAGGATCATGACCTGGCGTCAGGAGGTATGGAGCAACGGCTTCATCGGGCGGCCCGCCACCGCCGGGGAGCCGCGGCTGCTGGCGCTGACCCACCTGGCCGACGGGCAGCCAATGCGGCCTGCTTCGGACGGGGCGCCGTCAGGTGCGATGGGAGCGACGCGTAACGCGGTTCCCGGCTATGACATTCCCGACGTTCACGTCACCCGGCACCGGCTGACCAAGATGCCGGTCCGCACGTCCTCGCTCCGGTCGCTCGGCGCTCACCTGAACGTGCTCGCCATCGAGTCGTTCATGGACGAGCTGGCAAGCGCCGCCGGCCGGGACCCCGTGCAGTTCCGCCTTGACCATATGACTGACCCGCGCGCCCGGCGGGTGCTGGCCGAGGCGGCGCGCATGGCCGGGTGGGATGCCCGGGCCCGCGAGGACGGTACCGGCTTCGGGCTTGGCGTGGCCCGGTACAAGGGAGTGGCCGGTTACTGCGCAGCGGTTGCGGAAGTAGTCGCCGAAACGTCGGTAGAACTCCGCAGGCTATGGCTCGCGGTGGACGTCGGCCGGGTGATCAACCCGGACGGCGTGCTCAATCAGGTCGAGGGCGGTGCGGTGCAGAGTGCGAGCTGGACGCTGTGCGAGCAGGTGCGGTTCGACCAGGCCCGGATCACGTCAGATAACTGGGACAGCTACCCGATCCTGCGGTTTACCGATGTGCCCGCCGTGACGGTGCGCATCATCGACGCGCCCGGTGAGCCAGAGACCGGAGCAGGCGAGGTTGCCCAGGGACCGGTCGCCGGCGCCATCGCCAATGCGGTGGCCGATGCGGTGGGCGTGCGCGTGCGCGATCTTCCGCTGGACCGCGCGCAGATCGAGCGGGCAATCGCGGCGCCCTGACGGTGCGGTGGTTCCCTTGCATGCCCTGCGAATGGCTGCAATGGTTTGCAGCATGGATACCAGCGCTGACATTGTCGTGGCCGGAGCCGGGCACAACAGCCTGATTGCCGCTTGCTACCTGGCCAAGGCTGGTTACAAGTGCCTGGTCCTGGACGCCCGGCCCATACCCGGCGGCGGCGCCGCGACCGAGGAACTGCTGCTGCCGGGATTCCTGATCGACACCTGCGCGACTGGTCATACGCTCATCCGCGTTAACCCGTTGCTGACCAATGATGAGCTGGGACTCGTCGCCGACTACGGGCTGCGCTACATCGACCCAGATCCCGTCGCGCACGTGGCCTTCCCCGATGGTGAGCACCTCACCATGTGGCTCGACCGGGGCCGGACCGCCGAAGAGATTGCCCGTTTCTCACCGGCCGACGCCGCGAGCTACCTGCGCATGCTGGATGAGTACGACGACGTGAAATCCGTCTTCAGCGGCTCGCAGTTCACGCCGGTGGGCTTCGGGCCCTCGCTGGAGGCCCGGCTCTCCGAGCACCCGCGTGGCCGGGTCTGGCAGCGGCGGCAGGTTCTGTCTGCCTGGGACATCATCTCCCACGAGTTCAGCAGCCGCCACGTCCAGGCTTTCATGCTCTGGATGGCCTTCCAGACCAACCAGGCCGTGGACGTTCCGGGCTCCGGCATGCTCGCGTACTCGCTCATCTTCGGCCGGCAGCAGCGCAGCTGGTCAATCCTGGCAGGGGGCTCCGGCCGGCTGACCGACGCGCTGACCGGGTATCTGGAAAGCCATGGCGGCACTGTGCTGTGCAACAAGGAGGTCACCCGGCTCGTGCTGGACGGCGACCGCTGCGTCGGTGTAGTGACCGCCGATGGCGAGCAGTACCTAGCCGGTACCGCGGTGCTGTCCACCATCCACGTCACGCACCTGCGCGACATGGCGCCGGCGGGCGCCTGGCCGGAGGAGTTCCACTACGCAATCGACACTTACGACGTCGGCATCCCTGGCTTCGGCGTGTACCTGGCCACTAGCGCACCGCCGCTATTCACGACGGCGGATGGCCCGGTAACGGCGGTGTCGGCCGGGACCGTCGGGTGGCCCGAGGATGTCGTGCGGCTCGGTCAGGACCTGCGGACCGGGCGATTCGTGTCCGACGTGCCGTGGCTGCTGGTCGCCACGCCGACGCTGGTCGACCCCGCCCGCGCTCCGGACGGAATGCACACCGTCAAGATCCTCAGCCAGCAGATCTATGAGCTGCCGGCTGGGATGCAGGACTGGGAGACGGTCAAGACCGAGCACGCCCGCCGCCAGCTCGCCCACCTCCGCACCGTCACGACCGGGCTCACTGACGACGCGATCATCGCTCAGCTCGTGAAGTCACCAGCCGACTACGAGAAGCTCAACCCGCATATGGTGCACGGTGCCTTTCATGGCGGTGATCGCGGAATCGCGGGCAGCGGCGCGCAGCGGCCGGTGCCCGGCTGGGCGTCGCACCGGATGCCGATACCCGGCCTGTACCAGACGGGCGGCTCGACCCATCCCGGCGGCTCTATCACCGGTGCGCCCGGTCGTAACGCCGCGATCGTGCTCCTGCGCGACCTCGGCCACGATCCGGCCGAGGTGCTCGCTGCGCCGCCGCGGTCCGCGCTCACCCGTCCGGCCGCAGCGGGCTGAGCGCCGCGTGCGGAACTGCAGGGTGCCCACGGCAGGATGGCGGAGTACGTCGTGATCATCGATGCGCACGCGCACATCGTGGTGCGCGCCGCAGCCGCGGGCGCGGATCAGACCGGGAGCTGGCGGCCGCACCTCGCCGAGGTGGACGGTCGCACCGCAATAACCCATGACGGCCGCGAGCTGACCGCTGTCGTCCGGGAGTTCACCCACCCCGCTCGGATGGCGCAGGAGGCAGCGGCTGATGGTGTCGAGCACCTGCTGCTGTCACCCTGGGTGCGCCTGCTGCCGTTCGAGCATCCGCTGGCCGAAGCCCGGCAGATCTGCAAGGTCCAAAACGACGCACTCGCCGAGCTGGTCGCGGCTGACCCGGACCGGTTTAGTGCACTCGGCGTTGTGCCGCTGCAGGTTCCTGCTACGGCGGCGCGCGACCTGCGCACGCTGATGACAACTGGGCTGGCCGGCGTGGAGCTCACGCCAGAGATCGCCGGGCGCTTTCTCGGTGACGACGCGTTCGAGCCGTTCTGGGCTGCCGCCGAGGAAACCGGAGCGGTGGTGTTCATCCACCCCGCAACGCGCGGGCTCGCGCTGCCGGTGTTCAGCGACTACTACCTGTGGAACAGCGTGGCGAATCCGGTCGAGACCGCGATCGCCGGCGCCCACCTAGTGATGGCGGGAGTCCTGGAACGGCACTCGGCGCTTAAGATCGTGCTGGCGCACGGGGGCGGCGCAGTGTGGGCCGTCCGCGGCCGGCTCCGCCGGGCGTACGCGGAGGTGCCGGCGGCCCGCGCGCGGCTGCGGGAATCGCCCGACGCCTCCCTCGCCCGGCTCTATCACGACACGGTGACCCACGACCAGATCCTGCTGCGCCGGCTCATCGACGACGCTGGCCCCGAGCACGTCTTGCTGGGCTCCGACCGGCCCTTTGATATGGGCAGCGACGATCCGGTGGGCGAGGTACGGGCGCTCGGACTGCCCTCCGCGGCGGAGGCCGCCGTGCTGGGCGGGAACGCGGCGCGGCTGCTCGGCCGCACCACCGTCGCGTCATAACCGACGGATCCCGCGCTGGCGGTGGCGGCAGCGTCCGCCGCCAACACGTGACCTGGCGTCAGGACGCCGCCTGCGCCAGCGCCAGCAGCCCGGCCTCCTGCAGATCAGCCGCGAGGGCGGTCAGCTCGGCCGGCGTCACCTGGCTGAGCGGCGGCCGGACCGGGCCCCCGGACATCCCAAGCAGGCCGGCCCATGCCTTGATGTACGGCACCGGGTTACGCCTGCTGGCCGCATCATGCTGCAGCCACTTAGCGGCCACGGCTCGCACCGGCTGCAGGGTTGCCGCTACGTCGGCCGCTCGCGCCGCATCCCCGGCGAGCGCCAGCTCGGTGTACTCCCGCATGGGACACCAGCCGGACACCTGGTACAGGTAAGGGGCTGCCGATGACATGAACACCTGCTGGTCGTGCTCCAACATGTTCTCGAGCCAGGTGCCTTCGTTCGGCTCGCACACCAGGATGCGGTCTCCGACGCGCTGCAACACCTCAAGGTAGCGGCCATGATCGCGCCCGACCTTGATGCCGCAGACGTTCTCAATGTCGGCCAGCCGGTCGATCAGTCGCAGCGACAGGCTCACTCCGGAATACCTCGTATCGAAGAGCCAGATCCCGATGGTGACGTTGCGGCACAGCCAGGAGAACCACTCAAACAACCCGTCGTCGGCTGCGCTCGGGTAGTACGGGTTGATCACGACCGCGAAGTCTGCTCCCGCCGCCTCGGCATGCCTGGTCAGCTCGATCGCTTCGGTCACGCTGTGGTGGCCGGTGTGCGCGATGACCGGGCACCGGCCCCGTGCCGCGGCGACGACGGCGCTGACGAGCTGGCGCCGCTCAGCGCCGCTCAGCGCCCAGAATTCACTCATCACACCGGCGCAGAACACGCCGTCGACGCCTAGTTCGCCGGTCAGGCGCTCCATGTCGGCGCCGAGCGCGTGAATGTCGAGCCGTCCGTCGGCATCGAACGGCGTGGTCGTGGCCGCCCAGAGCCCGCGAAACCGCTCGCGCGCTGCCGCCTTGGCCTCGGATCTTGCGTAATCCACCGATACCTCCTCGTCAGAGCGTCTCCGCCAGCCAGTCTGCGACCGCGGGCCGGGCCTTGTACCAGACGTTGTTGACGATGTGCACCCCGTCGTCGAACACCAGCGTGGTTACCGGACCGCCGTACTCGGCCGCGACCTTCTCCGCCTGTGCTGGCGGCGAGGCAGCGTCGAGACCGCCGTAGACCTGCAGCAGTGGCACGGTAGCCTGGCCGGCTACGCCAGCCAGGGTGATGGACTCCATGACAGCAGCGGGGTCCGGCCCCAGGTGCTGATACTGGCCTACCCTCGACAGCGGCTCCATTGTCTCGAAGCGGCCCGCTGGGGTGTACCAGCTCGAGATCGACACCACGGCGCGCACTCTGTCGTCGATCGCGGCTGTGCGGATGGCGAAGAGCCCGCCGTAGGAGATACCGCCGACAGCGAGCCGTCTGGTGTCGATATCTCCGCGAGCAGCCAGTGCACCGATGATCGACCGGACGGCCAGTTCGTAATCCGGCCGGAGCTTGCCCTGGAAACTAACGCTGCCCTGGCCCGGGCCGTCGAACGCCGCGAACGCCATGCCGCGCTGGACGATGTAGTCCCCCAGGTTGTACAGCTCTTCCTTGGTCGAGTCGGCACCGGGCAGCGCCAGCACGACCGGCGGCCGGTTCGCGCCCGCGGGGATGCGCAGGTATCCGTTCAAGGTCATGTGCTCGAACGGGACGGTGAGTATCTCCATGGGCGGATCCAGGTGCGGTGCCGCTTTCTCCCAGGCCCGCTCCATGCCACCAAGAGCGGCGCGGAACTGCCCCTGGTCGTGAGAAAACATGAAGCTGGCCCAGTGATAGAACAGGCCCGCGCGCAGGTAGGCGTCCCCCGCAGTCCGTGAGCGCCCGGCCGCGAGGGCCTCGTCGCCGCGCTCGATGTGCCCCTCGGCCCGCTCGCACCACGCTGCGCACCACTGCTCGTAGTCGGTGATCTGCTCGCGAAGCTGCTCGAACTCCCAGGGCGAGACGTAGTTCGACAGGATCCGCCAGGTGAAGCGCCGGTACATCGACTCCAGCCGGTCGTCCATGAGGCTCCTTCAGCTTCCTGCGTTGGTGACGGTCAGGGCCTGTCTGTCGGCCAGCCGCCGCTCGGCCTGGCGCTCGCCCACCCGCAGCGTCATGAGGGCGCTCGTGCCGTTGCCGTGGGTCATGGTGAGCGCGTCCCGGGCCAGTTTCTCGACCGGGTAGCCCGCCATGATCCCGCGCCCGCCGAACAGGAATAGTGCCTTCTGGGTGATCTCGATCGCCACCTCGGCCAGATAGACCCGGACCCCCCAGGACAGCTCGGGGTTGAACGACGGCGCGTGCGAGTACTCCCACGCGGTTCGCAGCAGGTAGCTGCGAGCAGCGTCCAGCAGAATCCGCATCCGGCCGAGGTCGTGTGCGACGAGCTGATGCCGGTGAATGGGAACGCCACCCTGGACGCGGTCGAGCGACCAGTCCAGCGCGGCGTCGTAGGCGGCCCTGGCGATACCTAGGCACAGCGCCCCGTTCGTGACGTTGGCCGCGATGAGACCCCGTTCCGCGGCGGCATACCCGTCGCCGACAGCGGTCATGAGGTGGTCGGCCGACACCCGGCAGCCGGTGAACCACACATCCGACTGCGGCGACCCCCGCTGGCCTAGCTTGGCGTACAGCGGGCCTGTCCGCACTCCGGGCGTGTTCGCCGGCACCGCGAACATGGTCGCGCCATTGCGGATCCCAGAGGCCGGGTCGGTCCGGGCGAGCACGAAATACAGCGAGGCAATGGGGCCGTTCGTGATCATGGACTTCTGCCCGTCCAGCACCCATCGGCCAGCGTCATGCCGCGCGCGCAGCATCGCACCGTGGCCGGGCGCGTCATAGGGCAGCGCGTTATCCGAGCCCGCGTCGGGCTCGGTGCTGGCGCTGGCGGGCACGAAACGCTCGTCGTGGGCGATCCCCTGGACAACCAGATCCCGGATCGGGGCCGGCATCCTCGGCACCAGCCGGGCGAACCGCCAGTAGTGCCGGAAGAAGTAGCCGACCGACACATCGCCCGCTGCCAGTTCCTCGGCCACGAGGCACTGCGTCACCATGTCGGCGCCGATCCCGCCGAGCTCGGCCGGAAGCGGCAGCGCCTTCAGTCCGAGCGCGGTGCCCTCCCGCATCAGGTCAAAAGGAAAGTCCTCGGCCCGGCTGAGCTGCTCCAGGCGCGCGGCGGCTGGACGGACGACCCGCTCGGCGTAGTCCCTGGTTCGCTCCACCAGGTCCCGCTGACCAACGGTCAGCTCGAAATCCATCTCTCAGATGCTTTCGCCGGAGCCAGCCGCGATGACATTCGCGTCGTCGCTCATTGGACGCGGTCCCCCGCCGCGACCTCGCCTTCCTCGATCGTGCCGCCCAGGTACAGCGCGCGCATCTGCGGATTGGCCAGGATCGCCGCCCCGGTTCCCTCGAGCCGCACCCGGCCGGTCTCCATGACCACGCCGTGGTCAGCCAGCCCCAGCCCGACACGCACGTTCTGCTCGACGAGCAGGATCGTCCGGCCGTTGTCGCGCATCTGCCTGATGCTGTCGTACATGGAAGCGGCGGCCCTGGGCTCCAGCCCCATCGACGGCTCGTCGAGCACGACGAGCTTGGGATCGAGCATCAGCGCGCGAGCAAACTCCACCATCCGCTGCTGCCCGCCCGACAGCTGCCCGGCCCGGTCGCCAGCCCGCTCCGCCACGATGGGAAACTGCTCTGCCACCGCGACCATGCGCTCGCGCAGCTCGCGAGCGTCGCGGAGCAGGAAGCCGCCGAGTTCCACGTTCTCCCGCACCGTGAGTTCGGGGAACAGGTTCCTCGACTGCATGACCTGGACGATGCCGGACTGCAGGATCTTCCGCGGTGAGTCGCCGCCGATCTCGGTGCCGCGAAACGTCACGCTGCCGAGACGCGGCGGCAGGAGTCCGCTGACGATTTTGAGCAGCGTCGACTTCCCGGCGCCGTTCGGGCCCACCACGCAGGTAACGGAGCCCTCTTCCACGGTCAGGTCAACTCCGCGCAGCACGTCGCCGCTGCCATAGCCGGCGTACAGGCCACTGATGGTCAGCATGTCAGCCCGCCGCCTTCATGTCGCTGCCGAGGTAGGCCTCGAGAACGTCTGGGTTGGCCCGGACTTCGTCGGGGGCACCTGCAGCCAGTGCGCACCCCTGATGCATGACGTTCACCCGGTCACACAGCCCCATGACGAACTCCATGTCGTGCTCCACGATCACGAACGTGACACCCGTCTTGTTCAGAGCCCGGATGCGGTCGGCGAGACCGCGCAGCAGCGACGGGTTCACCCCGCCGGCCGGCTCGTCCAGCAGCATGACCGCGGGACCGGCGATCATGATGAAGGCGAACTCCAGCAATTTCTGCTGACCGTAGGACAGCCCTCCTGCAGGCTCGTCGGCCAGCCTGCTGAGCCCGACGAAGTCCAGCACCTCGGCGGCGTGGGTTCGCTCCTCCGCCGACTTCCAGGACCGCAGTTGTGCCATAAACCCGCGCCGTTGAGAGGCCACGTGCAGGTTCTCCATCACCGTCAGGCGGGGGAAGATGCGGGTGACCTGGAAGGTCCGACCGATGCCGAGTTGGAATACCCGGTCCGGGTTGGCGTTGGTGATGTCCTTCCCGCGCAGCAAGACGCGCCCGGCATCCGGAGTCTCATAGCCGCTGATCACGTTGAACAAGGTCGTCTTGCCCGAACCATTCGGCCCGATCAGGCCGTTGATCGCGCCTTCCTCGAACGTCATCGAGCACCCATCCAGCGCTCGGATGCCGCCATAGAACTTCCTGATATCCGACACCTGCAGGATGCTCACGGCGTCTCCTCTCCGCCGACTCCCGACACCGCTGCTGTCGCCGCTTGCGCTATCGCTGGTGACGGCAGTCCCGGCGTGGTCCGCCGCTGCTGGCGGACCACCAGCACGTGCCGCCACAGCTGCGTTACGGCCGGCGTGATGCCGCCTGGCAGCAGCCGGAGAATGAGGATGAACAGGACGCCGTACGCGATGAGGAAGAGGTTCGCGTTGCCGAACTGCAGGTAGAAATACTGCTGCACGGGGATGAGCAGCAGCGCGCCGACGACCGGCCCGGCCAGGGTGCCGATACCACCGACGAATACGAGCACCGCCACCGCGAGATCGAAGTTCGGATCGAACCCGAACTGCGGGTAGACCGAGCCGACGAACGGCGCGTACAGCCCGCCGGCGACCCCGACGAAGAAGGCAGACGCGGCGTAGGCGATGAGCTTGGTCCGCGTGGTGTGGATACCCAGCCCACGCGCGCGGTCCTCGTCGTCGCGAATGGACAGCAGGCCGAGACCGTACTTGGAGCGCCGCACCCACCACGACACCGCGCACGCCACAACGGCGGCGGCCAGTCCGACGTAGTAGAACGGCTCGTTGAAGAAGTTGCCCTGCCAGGTCGGCTGCGGCAGCTCAAGGCCAGCCGATCCATTGGTCCACCAGCTGAAGTTGAATGCCAGCCCCTGCAGGCTGAACATGACCGCGACGGTCAGGATGATGAACGTGTGCTTGCGCACGCGCAACAGCAGGAACCCGATGGGAACCGCCAGGACCGCGCTGACCACGCCCGCCACCGGCAGGAGGCCAAAGGTGCCCCAGCCCGCCGCGATCTTGGCGTGGATCACGATCAGCGTCACCGTGTACTGGCCGATGCCGTAGTAGGCAGCGTGTCCGATGGAGATGTAGCCGGAGTACCCGGAGAAAATGTTCCAGCCGCACGCCGCGACCAGGAAGATCATCGTGAACACCGCGATGGACGTCACCGCCGGGTTCGGGAAGAGCAGCGGAAATGCCGCGAGAAAGACCAGCAGCAGTCCGGTGCCAGTCCAGCGGACCGACCTCGGCGGCTCATAGGGGATGTGGTCGGGCGCAGCGGCACCCTTCGCGAGCGCGGTCACTGGGCACGCACCGCCCTCCGGCCCAGCAGACCTTGCGGCCGCAGCAGCAGGACCAGGATGAGGACGAGATAGAACATGGTCTGGCCCCAGGTGGGTGACCAGATCACCGCCACAACGTCCTGGATGACCAGCATGATCACCGATGCGAGGAGCGCGCCGGTGAGGCTGCCGAACCCGCCGAAGATCACGATCGCCAGGAGCCGGGAGATCAGGTCGTAGGAACTGGCCGCGTCGAAGGAGTTGGTGAGGCCGAACACCATCCCCCCCGCCGCGGCCAGCGCGACGCCGATGCCGAGGGTGAACGCGGATACCCAGTCGGTGTTGATGCCGACCAGCCGCGCCGCCGTCGGATTCTGCATGGATGCCCGCAGGCTGCGCCCGAACCTGGTCCGGTACAGCAGGTAGTAGACGCCAGCCAGCAGCACCACGCTCATCGCGAATGCGTAGAGATAGATGTTAGGGAGGACGAGCGAGCCGAGGGTGACCGAGGAGTTGACGTAGGAGGTGTGGATCTGGACCAGGTTGCTGGTGAAGATCAGGTCAAGGATTCCCTCGATGATCGTGCCCACGGCGAACATCACCAGAAGCGACATGATCACGCGGTCTTGCTTGATGGGCCGGATCATCGACCAGTACACCGCGACGCCGATGAGGAACATCCCCGGCAGGGTTATCAGCAAGCTCAGGAACGGATCGATGCTCAGGTGCGAGAAGAGCGCATAGCTCAGGTACGCACCCAGGACAACGAGGATCCCCTGGGCAAAGTTGACGATGTCCATCACGCCGAACACGAGCGTCAGGCCGCCAGCCATCAGCGCGTAAAACCCTCCGACCAGGATCCCATCAATGATGGCCTGGAGAACCAACATCAGGAATGCTCCCTACCTTCTAGCTCCCGGTTGCCCCGGCTCGCTCACCTTCAGTTACGGCGGGCTAGCCGTTGGCACCCCAGGCCGGCTTGGGGTCGAGCACCGGGACGGTCTTGCCCACGCCGAGCGGCAGGATGTCCTGAAGCACGCCCTTCTGCCACTGGAATACGAAGGGAGTCGCCGCTCCGTTCTCGCCGTCAGCCAGGAACTTGACCGGCCCCTGGGCGCTCTGGAACATGGCGCCAGAGTGCAGGTAGGCCTGCAGCTTGGAGTTGCTCGTGCTGCCGACGTGGTCGACCGCCTGGGTGAGCACCTGACCGGCGGAGAAGGCTTCCGCCACGTCGGCGCTGATGTTGTTGGGGTTGTTGTTGATGCCGGACGTCGTGCCGAACAGCTTGAGGTACTCCGCCACCATGGCCGAGTTCTGGTAGAAGGTCTCGCCGGGGTACCAGGTGTTCGGCACCATGATCCCGCCGGTGTTGGTGGCGCCGACCGCCTTGACGAAGGCCGAGCCCTGGTCCGGTCCCGACGCCTCGATCAGGATCTGCGGGCTGTAGTGGTCCTGGATGAAGTCCTGGATGAAGGCGTATCCGTCCGGCGGCATCGAGCCGAGAACCACGACCGGTGCCTTGGACGCGGCGATCGCGGAGGCAATCGGCGTGAAGTCGGTGGTCTCCACCGGGTACACCGTGTAGTAGACGCTGGTGAATCCCTTCGACGTGAGGTAACTGCGCGCGCCGTCCAGCATCGGCTGGAGGAACGGGTCGGTCATCGTCGCGTAAGCGACGTCCTCGGGTTTGTGGGCTGACGCGAGCCACTTGGCGAAGGTGATCAGCTGGTACTTGGCCGAGGCGCTCACGTCGAAGACGTTCTTCAGGCCCTGCTGGAAGACCGACGGGCCGCCGCCAATGCCTTCGACCATCACGTAGCCGTACCGGTTGGCGATTACCGAGGAGGGCTTGGTCAGCAGCGTGGAGTAGGGGCCCATCACGAAGTTCACGTGGTCGACGGTGATGAGCTTCTGATAGTTGGTGACCACCTGTGTCGGGCTCGACCCGTCCGACAGGAAGTCGATCTTGATCTGGCGGCCCAGGATTCCGCCGTGCGCGTTCTGGTAGGCGGCCCAGGTTTCGTAGCCCTGCTTCGTGGCCAGGCCGTCCCCGGAGAAGTCGCCGGACAGCGAGACCGACACGCCGATGGTGATCGGACCGGACGATCCCGACGACCCGCCGGAACCTCCGCACGCTGATGCGGCCAGCGCCAGCATCGCCGCACCCGCAGTCCATAGGCCGATGCGACGGTTACTGCGTCGCGCACCACTGTTTCTCTTGAGCGTCATGGAGACAATCACCCTCCTGATCCGGGCGCCGGCCAGGTCGGCCGGGCACCGCCTCGGCTCGTAGCCGCACACGTCATATGCCGCACAGGAGCCGTTTCCTTTGGCTGCCTGGGCGCTGGACCTGCCAGGGCCGTCAGCAAGTTGTTCGCACCAGCCGGCGGCCAGCGGCCAGCGGCGTCGCGAATGCCGTAATCGCCATACAAAAAGGGTGTAACACAAACGATTGCAGACATGCTACGGTCCGGGTTATCGGGGTGTCAACGACTCCGGGAGGCGCCGAAACGAGCGCTCCTGGGCCACAGACCACGAGAGCCGACATGACGACATCGACAGGACCGGGCCGCGGAGCCTCCGCGGCAATGCTCATGGAGCGCGACGTCCCGATACCGATGGACGATGGCCTCATACTGCGAGCCGACGTATACCGGCCAGCCGGAAGCGGCCCGTTCCCGGTCATCATGTCCCTCGGCCCCTACGGGAAGGGCCTTCCGTTCCAGTCGGCATGGTTCGCCAGCCGGTGGGAGCGGCTGCTGGCTGATCATCCGGATATCACCGGCGGATCCAGTTGCACGCATATGAACTGGGAAACGGTAGACCCCGAACGGTGGGTCCCGCACGGATACGCCGTTATTCGCGTCGACTCCCGGGGCGCAGGCCGCTCGCCGGGGCTTCTCGACCTGCTGTCCACGCGCGAGATCCGAGATTTCTACCTGGCGATCGAGTGGGCCGGCGGCCGGCCGTGGAGTAACGGCCGGGTTGGCCTGTGCGGCATCTCCTACTACGCCATCAACCAGTGGCTGGTAGCCGCCCTGCGACCACCCCACCTGGCCGCGATACTGCCCTGGGAGGGCGCTAGCGACCACTACCGCGACATGTCGCACCACGGCGGGATCAGGAGCAACGGCTTCCTCGAGCGCTGGTATCCGCGCCAGGTGCTGCCCATGCAGCATGGGCTCGGCACGGTCGGCGCGCGCAGCCCGTGGGTCAGCGACGGCCTGGCGACCGGCCCTGAGACATTCCCTGACCGCCAGCTGCGGGCACTGCGCACCGATTATCTCGGCGATCTCCGGTCACACGGGCTCGATGACGACTGGCACGCCGAGCGCAGCCCGGACCTCGGCTTGGTAGAGGTGCCGCTGCTGTCGGCGGCCAACTGGGGCGGTCTCGGGCTGCACAGCCGGGGTAACTTCGAGGGATTCACCCGGGCGGGCTCAGCTGCCAAGTGGCTGGAAGTCCACACCGGCCGCCACGAGGAGCTCTTCTATACCGACTACGGCGTCGACCTCCAGCGGCGCTTCTTCGACCGGTTCCTTAAAGGGGCGGACAACGGCTGGGACAGTGAGCCCCCGGTGATGCTCGCCGTCCGCCACGCCGACGGCACCATCCGTCGCCGCGGCGAGAACGCGTGGCCGCTGGTCACAACCGAGTGGACCCGCTGGTACCTGGATGCCGGCCCGGCACCGCTGCTCATGCCCGGGCTGCCGCAGGCAGCGGCAACCGCGGCGTTCGACGGGCGCGGCGACGGCGCCACTTTCACCTCGGCTCCCCTAACCGCTCCACTCGAGCTCACCGGACCGCTGGCGGCCGACCTGCGGGTCAGCACGGACAGCGACGACGCCGACCTGTTCCTGACGCTGCGGGCATTCGGGCCCGACGGTCGCGAAGTGACGTTCCGCGGCGCGAACGATCCAAGGGCCCCGCTGTCACAGGGCTGGCTGCGGCTTTCGCACCGCGCCACAGATCCTGCCCGGTCGCTGCCCTGGCGGCCATGGCACCCGCACACCTCGGCCGAGCCGGCCCGGCCCGGCCGCACCTACCACGCGGCTGTCGAGATGTGGCCCACCTGCGTGGTGCTCCCGGCGGGCTACCGGATTGCCCTGTCCGTGGCGGGCGGCGATTTCGCCCGGCCAGATCTTGTGGACGGGTTCGGCGGATCCGGTCCCTTTGCGCATGACGATCCGGCTGATCGCCCGCCGTCCAGAACTGCCGCTATCACCACGGTGCACACCGGGGGTCGGGCGCAGTCCTCCCTGCTGCTGCCGATCATCCGCTGAGGCGACCGCTGCCGCTCTCTAGCAGCGGCTGCTAGCTCCAGCCGTGTGGCTCGGTGTCCAGCACGTCAAGGTCGGCCAGGCCGCGCCGCAGTCGTTCCGCCTGGTCGTCATCGAGGTCGAGGAGCGGCAGCCGGACACCGCCGACCGGACGACCGAACAGTGCCATGGCAGCCTTGACCGACGCGGGATAACCGGTCTCGCGCAGCAGGTGCCACAGGGCGGACGCCCGGTACTGCAGCGGCCGTGCCCGCGCCAGGTCGCCATCAAGACACGCCTCGTAGAGGCTGCGCACCAGCCCCGGCGCGATGGCGGCCGACGGCGAGAAACAGCCGGCGCCGCCGACCGGCATGGAGGTGAGCAGGTACTCGATGCCGGTCAGCATCGCGAAGCCCGGCCGGAGCGCGCTGGTCCGCGCGCACGCCTCGGTGAACGACTGCATGTCGTAGCTCGCGTCCTTCACTCCGGCGAAGTTCGGGCACCGCTCGATCAGGTCCGCAAGCAGGTCGGCGTCGAGTCCCACCCCGAGCCGGCTCGGGAAGTTGTATGCGAGCAGGTCCACCGATACAGCGCGGGCGACCGCCGTGTAATGGGCCATCAGAGCCGCACGCGGCGGCCGCCAGTGGTAAGGCGTGACGACGATGACGCCCGCGGCCCCCGCTTTCTCCGCGTGCTGGGCCAGTTCGATAACCTGGTTTGTGCCGGGCAGGCTGACATGCGCGAGAACGGGAACCCGCCCTTCGGCCGCGCTCACCGCGGCCTCGATGAGCCGGTTGCGCTCGGACATGCTGAGGTTGAGCGATTCACCTGTGTGCATGGGCAGCGCCAGGCCGTGCACGCCGCGGACGATGAGGAACTCGCAGATTCGCTCGAGGGTGTCCAGGTCGAGCGCACCGGCCTGAGTGAACGGTGTTACGGGTGTGCCGATGACACCGCCGATCGCGCCGACCTGGTCTGCCGCAGCCATCAGGCCTCCTCAGTCATGGTGATGATCGGCCGGATCGCCTCCCTGCTGGCCAGCGCGGCGAACGCGGCCGCGACATCGCGCAACGGGTACTGATGCGCGGTGAGCGGCCCGGTGACAACCGCGCCCGAGGCGAGCAACGCGATCATCGCCGGGTAGGCGTTGGGGCTCGACCGAACCCCGAGCATGGTTAGCTCGTCGAGTACCAGCGGATCAACCGGCAGATCGGCGCTACGGCCTCCGGCCAAGCCGAGGACCGCCACCGTGCCGCCACGCCGAGCGGCGCCCATGGCCTGCGAGAGCACTGCGGGATTGCCCGAGCAATCGAAGACATAGTCCACCCCGCGACCGCAGGTCGCGGCGCGGACGCCGGCGACCGGGTCGGTCGCGTTGTAGTCGACTACGTCAGAGCTGCCAACGTCCCGGGCAGTGACCAGCCTCTTGCCACGGCCTACGGTGATCACCTGGGTTGCGCCTGCCGCCCGCGCAACCTGGATCATCAGCAGACCGAGCAAGCCCGGGCCAAAGACGGCGACACACGATCCCGCTTCCAGCCGGGCCCGCCTGGCCGCGTGCACCGTCAGTGCCCCCTGGTTGACGAGCGCCGCCGCCACGTCGCTGACCTGCGGCGGCACCCGATGCAGGGCGACTGCCGGACGCACGGCGTACTCCGCGAGCGCGCCAGGCGCCGTGTGGCCGTAGAGCTTGAAGCCCGGTTCGCGGACGCGCTCGCACAAGTTGTACCGGCCGGCCCGGCACATCGGACACGCTCCGCAACCGGTGTGGTTCTCGGCGACCACCCGGTCGCCGACCGCGAGTCCGCTGCGTTCCGTATTGGGACCGAGCGCGGCCACCTCACCCGACCACTCGTGCCCGATGATGAAGGGGAGCGACGGAGGCCACGTGCCGCGGTAATCGCCGGCCACGATCTTCAGGTCGGTTCCGCAGATCCCGCAGGCCAGTACGCGGCACAGGATCTCCCCCGGACCGGGCTGCGGCACCGCTACCCGCTCCACGGTCAGTTCGCCGAAAGCGCGCAGCACGGCCGCGTCCATTTCCGCCGGCGTGGCGCCGAGTGTCATCGCGGTGATCCGGCTGGGGTGGCGCTCACGTCATCGCCGGCATGCGCGTCGGGCGGCAGCGCTGGCACGTCCGTTACGCGCGTGTCCGCGCCGGACTCACCGAGCGCCGCCCAGATCTCGCGGACGCGGCGGACCACGTAATCCGCTACTGCCTCGGCGATCTCCTCTGCTCGATCCCTGTCCGCCAGTTCGGGCCGGCCGTACCAGCCAGTGGGGGCGACATCATGGAAGTCGTGCAGCACCGGGTAGACGTCCGGGCGCCGGAACAAGCCGTGCGCTGCCTCCCCGGAAGCCCGTTCGCTGGCTTCGATTGCGCGGTCGAGATGAACCAGTCGCGGTTCATAGGCCAGCACTGCCGCCGTCTCCATCGAGCCCGCGTGGGTGAACTCCATTTCCTCGGGATACATGCTGTGCGTGATTACGTGCGTCTCGGCGATCACGATGCGCACCTGATGCAACTGCTGCACCTGCGCCGCGGCCACCCGCAGCGTCGCTGAATTGCCTTCGTGCCAGTTCACGAGGACGATCCTGGAAACCCCTGCACGACTGAGGGAAGCGCACACGTCGAGGAGAACGGCGGACAGCGTGGCCGGCGACAAGGACAGCGAGCCCGGCCATGGCAGGTGATAGTGAGCGATCCCCACGGGTCCGAGCGGGGCCACGATTGTGTCCAGCCGGAATGCCACTCGCTCTGCGATCGACTGCGCGGCGAAGGCATCCGTGCCCAGCGGCAGGTGGCCGCCGTGCTGCTCGACGCTCCCGGCGACGACGACCGCCGTGCCGGTCGCAGCGAGCATGGTGGCGGCGTCCGGCTGCGACAGCCGTTCGAGCTGACGGTCCGGGTGACGCGGCATGGCCTGCTAACCTCCGTATTCCGCGATAGCGCCCTGCCCGACCGCCCTGCGGTGGGCGCCGATCGGCGTCTGCCAGGCCTCGACGACAACGTCGACGAGCGCCGGCCGGTCGCTGCGCATGGCGCGTGCGAGCACCGTACTTAGCGCGCCGGGATCTGCGACGCGCTCGGCATGCAGCCCGAAGCCGGTGGCCACGTCGGCATAGCGAACGTCGGCGAAGTCCTCGTCCTCGAAGCCGCGACCGAAGGTGATCCGCCGGTACCAGCGGATCCAGCCGAGCGACCGGTTGTTGAGGACGACCACGGTCACGGGCAATCGAAGTTCCATCAAGGTCGCGAGTTCGCCAGCCGCGTAGCCGAGCGCCCCGTCACCGGTCAGCACCACCGTGCGCCCGGCGGGCCTGGCGCCCGCGGCAACGGCGGTAGCCGTGCCGATGGCAGCTGGCACCGCGTAACCGAGCCCGGCCAGACCGCGCGGGCTCAGTACCTGGCGCCCTGGCATCCGCTGCTCGAAGTACACCCCGGCCCAGCCGCTAGCCAGGCTGGCATCGCAGATAAGCAGGTCAGTCGGCCCGATGGCGCTCTCCAGCGCTGCGAGCACGCGTTGCGGCGCGATGGGAACAGCATCGCTGGCCCGCTCGCGGTCACGCACGACTCGCCACTCGGCGCCGACTTCTGCCAGCCGGGCCCGCCAGGCAGTCCGATCTGGCTCGGTCCCTGGCGAGCTGCCGACGGCGGGCTGTGCAGCCTCGGCCGGCAGCGGTCCGAGCTCCGCGAGCAGGGCAGCCAGACCCGCCCTGGCGTCACCGAGCAAGGCGGCTTCGACATCGAACGCCCGGCCCAGCTCCACCGGATCGATGTCCAGCTGGACCACCCGCTGGCCGGCTCTCGGTAGTGTCCAGCCATAGGTGGCGCCGCCACTGGCCTTGGTGCCGACCAGCAGCACGACGTCGGCCTCGGCGAGCGCGGCGGCTGCCGCGCCGGTGCCCATGTTGCCGGTTACTCCGACGCTCAGCGGATGGTCCTCGGCTATCGCTCCCTTCCCGGTCAGGGTCGTTCCGACGGCGGCGGACAGGCGCTGCGCCAGCGCGGTCAGGGCTTCGCCGGCGCTCGAATGCAGCACGCCCCCGCCGGCGAGCACGAATGGCCGGGCGGCCCGGCGGAGCACGTGCGCAGCAGCGGCCACGTCTGCGGCCTCCGGCGCCGGCCGGAAGGCAGGGAAGGAGCCAAAGCGCCGTGCCGAAGGAACCGGCGCGACCGGGTCGGCCGGCCCGTCCAGCATGTCCTGTGGCAGCAGCAACGCCACGGGTCCTGGCCGCCCGCTCGTGGCGGTCCGGAACGCCTGGCGCACCAAGCCGGGCATGGACGCCGCGTCGGGAATGCTGGCCAGCCACTTGGTCACCGGAGCCAGCAGCGCCGCCTGATCCAGTGCCTGCGACGCCGCGCTCCGGTACCGGTGCGGTGCCATCCGCGCGGGCAAGTCGCTGACCAGGGCTACGACCGGAACTGACGCCCCGAGGGCCTCGCCGAGCCCGGAGGGAAACTTGGCTGCCCCTGGCCCCACGGTCGCGTCGCAGATCCCTGGTTGCCCGGTCACCCGGGCATAGCCATCGGCCGCATATGCCGCCGATCTTTCATCGCGCATCAGGATGTGCGTGACCGCCGAAGCCTGGTCAAGGATCGCGTCATACAACGCGAGCGTCTGGCCGCCGGGAACGCCGAAGATGTGCCGGACGCCGTGCTCTGCCAGCAGGCCGAGGAGCAGAGCCCCGCCGTGCTGGGCTGGCCCAGGCCGGAATTCACTGGAGAGCCGGGATCGGTCTGACTCGGCCATCGCAGCGCAAGGACCACTAGAGTGCGGATCCACGCTGACGACCGGCCCTTCCCGGCATCCGTGCACCGCACGCGACGCCCGCATAGTCCCAGGGCAACGGTCCGATTCCGGCTGGATTCAACGGAGTCGTGCAACCGTTTGCACAGCATGCTGTCGCAGCCTTCCGCGGGTTGTCAAGCGGGTCACGAGTCAGCGGCAGGCGGCGCCGTGGAGCCCCGGACAACGAGATCGCCTGAGATTAGCACCGTCTCCGGATGCCGGTCTGGATCCTCGGCCTGGGTAAGCAGCAGTTCGGCGGCGCGGGCTCCGACATCGTACTGGGGTACCCGGACCGTGGTCAGCGGCGGCTGCAGACGGCTAGCCAGCACCATGTCGTTGAAGCCCACGACCGAAATGTCTGCTGGGCACGTGCGCCCACGCTCTACTGCCGCCGCGATGATGCCGACAGCCAGCAGGTCGTTGCCAGCGACCACTCCGGTGATGCGCGGATGCTCGGTTAGCAGCGTGTGCGCCATCGTGTAGCCCGCGTCCTCGTCGAAGGCAGCCGTCTCGAGCGCGACGGCCTCCGGGAGGCCGAGCCGCTGGACCGTCTCCTCGAAGCTGGCGCGGCGTCGCGCACCGTTCGACGTAGTGAGTGGCCCGCCCACGAAGGCCAGCCGGCGATGGCCGAGGCCATACAGGTGCTCCACGGCCTCGAGGCAGCCGTGATAGTCGTCGGGAACGACCGCCGACACCCCGCCTCGGTCGATCGTGCGGTTGATGAGGACCAGTGGCGTGCCGCCCACCCGCAACTCGTTCACGAGCGGGTCGTCGCGCAAGGCCATGGCCAGCAGCAGGCCTCCGACCTGACCTTCCAGCATCGCGGCGACCTGCCGGCGGGCCTTGCCAGGGTCGTTGTCAGTGCTCGCCAGCAGCAGCGAGTACCCCGCCCGGTCGAGGACATCCTCTGCGCCGCGCACCACAGGTGGGAAAAACGGATTGGTGATATCAGGGACGATCATCCCCATGGACAGGGAGCGCCGCGTTTTGAGCGCTCGCGCCATCCCGTTCACCCGGTAACCCAGGCCGTCGGCCGTCTCGCGCACCCGCGCCAGTGTCCGCGGGTTGAGCAGTGCGGCAGTCTTCTCGTTCAGGGCACGGGATGCCGTGGAAATATGCACGCCGGCAGCTTCGGCGACATCCTTCAGCCGGGGCGACCGCCGCGGGGATGACACGACTCCACGCTCCATTGCAAACGCTAGCAACCTACGGTAACAAGACAGTAGCAGCCATCTGGCCAGGCGTTATGACGCCAGAACCGGAAGAACACCGGCCTGACCTGCGCGGGAGCGTGCCGCGCTGACCTTGACACGGGCGTGCGCCGGTCACTAGCGTCCCCACCGTCCCTGCAAACGGTTGCTGCCTGGCGCTCTCGCCGCCCCTGCTGTCACCAGGCTGGTTGAAGGGAGCCAATCTTGCCAGATGTCGAGGTCACCTCCGCGGTGGCCAACTGGGGCCCGCGCTTCACAGCCCAGGGCGTCGATCCCGGTGACTTCGCGCGGGTGACCGGCCCGCTTGAGCATTGGGCCGACTGGCTCGACGCCTGGCGAATCAACGGTGACCTGCATGCCACGCTTGCGCGCGAGGCGGAGCAGGCCGGCCGGTCCCTGACCGCAGGACAGGCCTGGGTTCATGCCGCCCTCAGCTACCACTTCGCCAAGTTCGTCTGGATGCTCGACCAGGCAAAGCACCGGGCTGCGGCAGACCAGTCGGTAGCCGCCATGGCCAGCGCGCACCGGCTGCTCGACCCTGGTGCCGAGCGGGTAGAGATCGGCTTTGGCGGCGCCACCATGGTCGGCAACCTGCGCAGGCCGCCCGGTGCCCGTCGACCGCCCGTCGTGCTTTTGATCGCCGGCCTCGACTCCACCAAGGAAGAGTTCTTCGCAGTGGAGAACATCTTCCTTGCCCGCGGAATGGCTACCTTCTCCCTGGACGGACCCGGCCAGGGCGAGACGGGCTATGCGCTCACCATTCGCCCGGACTTCGAAAGGCCCGTAGCAGCAGTGCTTGACGTCCTGTGCGTCCGGGACGACCTCGATGGAAGCCGCGTCGGCGTGCTCGGGGTGAGCCTTGGCGGGTACTACGCCGCTCGAGCGGCGGCCTTTGAGCCTCGCATCAAGGCCGTCGTGATCTCCGGTGGCCCCTACGATTACGGCGCGCTGATCGAGCACCGGGCGCCGCACAGCTTCGCGACGTTCGCTCGGGGCAGTGGGACCACAACCAGGGAGGAGACATGCCGGTTCGCCGCCCGGCTCACCCTCGAAGGGGTGCTCGGGCACCTTACCCAGCCGATGGTCGTGGTCTTCGGCAAGCGCGACCGGCTTGTCCCATGGCAGCACGCCGTCAGGGTGGCACACGAGGCACAGAACGCGGACCTCTGGCTGTTCGAGGAAGGCAACCACGTCTGCATGAACATCATCTACCGGTGGCGGCCACAGGCAGCAGACTGGCTGGCCGAACGGCTGGGTGAGATGTCGTAGCCGACCGCAGGAAAGCGCCCGGCAACCCAGCGATGACGAACTCCGCGAAGGACGCCCGCGCGCAGTCTCCTCGGCGCGAGAAGTTGCTTCGTCAGCCACGTGACCGTCGGGCGCTGGTGGTGATGAGCATCGCGCACGGCATCCAACACTTCTACGTGGGCGGGCTGGCGCTCAGTTACCCGTTCGTGGTGGCGCAGTTCCACGTGTCGTACGCGGTGCTGGGCGTCGTGCTCACGATCGCCGGGCTGCTCGGCGGTTTCCTCCAGGCCACGGCGGGCCTGCTCCGGCGGTTGAGCGCCCGGGCCATCGTGACGGCGCAGGACATCGGCCTGGCCGCCGCCAGCGCGCTGGGCGCGGTCGCACCCGGTTTTGGGCTCTTCGCGGGGGCCCGGGTGCTCGGCTCGGCAGTGAGCTGGCCCCAGCACCCGGTCGGTTCGGCCTATCTCTCTGAGCGGTTCCCGCACCGCCGCGCGACGGTGCTGAGCTGGCACACAGCCGGCGGCAGCGTCGGGACGGTAATCGCGCCACTGAGCCTGTCGGCTGTCATCGCAGCGGCCGGCTGGCGCGTCGGACTCCTTGTTCTCGCTGCCGCACTGCTAGGCGGCGCCGTCATCGTGCGCATGGCCTTGCCCGGCGATCGGAGCGCTACGGCCGTCATCGACGAGGCAGCGGTAGCCGCCGGGCCGCCGTCCGCCCCGATACGCCAGGTTCTGCTCCGCCGACGGGTCGTTGCGCTGCTGATCGCCTCCACTATCGCGGCGGGCGGCCGCGGCCTCGGCGTCCTGACCACCTACATTCCTGCCTACCTGCGCAGCGGATTGCACCTGTCGACGCTGACAGTCGGAGGGCTCTTCACCGCGGTAGTGGCGGCGAGCGTGGCCGGACCGGTCATCGGCGGCATGCTGGCGGACAGGTTCGGCCGGATGCGGACGCTGGTCTTCACCTATGCATGCGGCGCCGTGGCCCTGCTGGCATTCGGTTACGTGGGCAGCAATATTGCGATGCTCGCGGTGCTGGGCGTCTGTGTCGGCATCCTCGCTTATACCGAGTCGCCACTGCTGCAAGCCGTCTTCTCCGACCTCACCCAGCACGGCAGCGCACGGTCGAGTTTCGGGGCGTTCTTCGCCATCTCCTTCGGCATCGGCTCCCTGTGGACTGCGGTGATCGGCTGGATCGTCACCGCAGCCGGCTTCCCGGTAGCGTTCGCGGTGATGGCCGGCTCGTTCGTCGCGGCTGCAGCCGTCCTGCTGGTCTTCGTGCGCGAGTGACCCGGTCAGCGGGTCACCAGGCTCATGTCGGCGTACCGGTCGCCCGCGTTGCTGCCCTACGTAGCAGCCCTGGTTCTGAGTCAGCTGAGACCAACCAAATCCCCGTCAGAACAGTCAGCAGAGATGCGATGATCGGCGCACCCTGCTCCCGAATGAGGACCCTGAAATGAAGCCAACTGCCGTCGCGGCGACGTTCGCAGCCGCTGCCTGCGCCGCGGCGGCCGGGCTGCTGGCCGGCTGCGCCTCGTCCGGCCCCGGTGCCCACAGCACGGTCACCGTCACCGTGACGGCGTCGGCTCCGCCGAGCAGCCCGGCTGGGACGCCCACGTCCGCGCACAGCGGGGCGCCTGGCTGTGCGACCGCATCCCTGCAAGGGAGCCTCGGTCCGGGCAGCGCGGCAGCGGGCAGCAGCTACTACCCGATCGTCTTCACCAACACGTCCGGTTCCGCGTGCACGCTGTATGGCTACCCCGGCGTGTCGTTCGTCAGCGCTTCCGGGAGTCAGGTCGGCGTGCCGGCCACCGAGGATCCGGTCTATCCGCGGCAGCCGGTCACGCTGCCGCCCGGCGGCACCGCACACGCCCAACTGCGGATCGCCGCGGCGCAGAATTACCCGTCGTCCAGCTGCTCGCCGGTCGCCGTGAGCAAGCTCAAGGTCTACCCGCCCGGCCAGACCAGCGCGCTGGTCATCCCCGTCACCTCGACCGGCTGTGCCAGCACGTCCGTGCCGATCCTGGCGGTGCAGACGGTCCGGTCGGGCAGCAGCGGGTAACTGACCCTGCAGCGGCGGCGCGGCTCGCGCGCGCGTACGCCGTCGGGACGACCGCGATCCTGCTCGCGGTCGTCGCGTTCGTACTCCGGTTGCGCCGCCCTGACGCGCCTGGTCACGGTATAGATAGGGCTATGCCGACGACTATTCCGGATAACTTCCGCGACCTGCTCAGCGCTCCGGTCGCCACCCTCGCGACGATCGGTCCCGACGGCCGCCCCCAGCTCACCGAGATCTGGTTCCTCGAGGACGGCGACAGCGTGGCGCTGTCACTCAACACCGCCCGGCAGAAGGTCAAGAACCTGATGGCCCGGCCGGAGTGCACGCTGTTCATCCTCGACCCGGCCGGGCCGTTCCGGTACCTCGAGCTGCGCGGCGACGCCGACATCACGGCCGACGACGACTACGCGTTCGCGGACAAGCTCGGCGCGAAGTACGACGCCGACCTGCGCCGGATGGACCAGCCTGGTCAGCAGCGCGTGGTCGTCCGGATCAAGCTCGCCCGCGTCAACGCGGTCGATATGCGCGGCTGACAAATAAATCAATCAGGCGGGAACGGAGCCGACCGGCCCCGGTGTCGTTCGCACCACCCGGCGGTCGTGGGCCACAATAGCGGCGTGCCCGCCAGCCCCGCCGACCCGGCGTCCAGCCCCTCGCATCCGGCTCCGCAATGGCGCGGCCGCGGCTCCGCGACCCCGGCCGGCCGCACGCTGCCCGGC